>CAZZAO010000073.1:0-8075 GCA_964652205.1 uncultured Anaerolineaceae bacterium
GACGTTGGCTTCTTACTGCTTGCTGTCTCTCTGCACGTTTCTGTTGTTAAGGTGCTACGTCGCGCTGTGAGGCGCGAGTTGCAGAAGGATAGCAGTCGCCTATACGGGTGTCAATGCCGGTTTTGAACCAAACACGGCAAAATTTGAGCCTGTTTGGGATACTTGGGATATCCTCTGATGCGTACCATGATCGGCAAAACTCATGCTAACAAACATCAATCCACTGCTTAACAAAAAGGGCCGCGCTGGCGCGCGACCCGTGACTCCATCTTAGAGGAAAGGAATACAATTCGCTGACAGCGACCGATCTACAGCGCGCTTCGACCTTGCAGCGCGCGCATCAGCGTGATGGCGTCGGCGTACTCGATGTCACCGCCGACCGGCAGGCCGCGTGCCAACCGGTTCATCTTAACACCCTTCGTTTCCAGCTCGCGCTTGATGAACATCGCCGTCGCATCGCCTTCGAGGCCGGGGTTGGTCGCCACGATGACTTCCTCGATATTGCCCTGATCGACGCGCTTGACCAGTTCACGAATCCGCAGGTCGTCCGGGCCGACGCCATTCACCGGCGAGATCGCGCCATGCAGGACATGATAGACGCCGCCATAGCTGCCTGTCCGTTCGATGGCGAGAACGTCGAGCGGCTCCTCGACCACACAGACTGTCTGATGATCGCGGTGCGGGTCATTACAAATTCCGCACGGATCGTCAACCGTGATATTGAAGCAAACCGAGCAGAAGCGCGTTGACGTCTTGAGGTCGCGCAGCGCGTCGGCCAGGTTGATCGTGATGTCGTCCTGCGACCTCAGCAGATAGAATGTCAGCCGCGACGCCGTTTTAGGGCCGACGCCGGGCAAACGCGCAAAGGCATCGATCAGTTTGGTGACAGGCTCAGGAATTGCTTTGCTCATGACACTTCCATGCAGTCGCCGAATCAGCGACTCGAACTACCCGCCGAGCAAGCCGCCCAGACCGGGAATATCGCCCAGACCGCCCGTGATCTGCTCCATCTTCTGCGCGGCCATCGTCTGACTTTGCTCGACGGCCTGATTGACGGCGATCACCAGCAAGTCCTGAAGATCGCTGGCCCACTCGGCGTCGCTGGTATTGAGCGCTTCCGGCTTGATCGTGACCGACTCGACGCGCTGATGGCCGGTCATGACGACCGTGACCGCGCCGCCGCCGACCGACACCGACACCGTCTCGCTGGCGAGCGACTCCTGCGCGGCAGCCATGTCTTCCTGCATCTTCTGAAGCTGGCGCATCATGCCCGCCTGCCCGCCGCCTGCGCCGGGCATCCCGCCACCACCGAATCCACCACGTCGCTTCGACATTATTGCAGCTCCTTAGATCACGGATTGATTGTCACTGGCTATTTTACTCGTCACGGCGGCGAATTTCCGCTCCCAACTCTTTGCCGAGCGATAACAGACTATCGTCGAGCGGCGTCTCGCTGGCTGTGACTTCATGCTCACCGGAGTCATTTTCTGGCGTGATGGCGCTGACCATAATCACCTTAACGAACAGGCGCTGATTGTGAACCGCATAGAGCGCCTTCTCGACCACTTTGATTTTGAGCGGGTCTTGCAGTCGATCATAAAAGACCTGACTATCGGTAGCGAGATAAACTGTATTGCCTTCTATCCGCTGGATACGGAAATTGGCGACGACATCCGGGGCTTTTGAATTGATCCGTGACATCGCGCGCAGGGTATTCGTCCACTCCTCGCGCAGTTTGATGAGCGGGACGAGCGGCGGTGTTCCCGGCGGCATCGCTTCGATTTCCGGCTCGGCGGACGCTGCCGCAGGCGTGGCGACACGCGGCGCAGCGACCGGCGCAGGACGCAGGTCGAGATCATCTTCGCCGGGGCGAATACTCTCAATCAGCGCCAGCTCCAGCGCAAGCTGCGGCTGCCAACCACCGCGAAAATTATTGACCGCATCGTTGAAGGCGCGGATGGCGCGCATCAACACGCTGCGCGAAATTTGCGCCGCCTGCTGCTGATAGAGCGCGAGGTCTTCCTGCGAGGCTTCGATCAGATCCGCGCCCGATGTCTGCGCCAGCAGCACGCGGCGCAGATACTCGACGACCTGCTGACCGAACTGGCGCGGATCGGCGCCACCATCGACGGCGATATTGATCAGACGCAGCCCTTCGCCCGTATCGCCATCAGACAGAGCCTGGACGACATCACGAATGACGCCGAGGCCCGCCGTGCCGAGGATGCGCTGCACCAGTTCGAGCGTGATCGCTTCGGTCGGGTCGGCCACAATCTGATCGAGCAGGCTGATGCTGTCGCGCATACTGCCGGTTCCCTGACGGGCGATCATCTCCAGCGCGCCGCGCTCGATCTTCAGGCCATCATCGGCGGCAATTATCGCCAGCCGGTCGGCGACCTCACGCACCGAAAAGCGGCGGAACTCAAATTGCAGGCAGCGGCTCTTGATCGTCGCCGGAACCTTGTCGATTTCGGTCGTCGCCAGCACGAAGATGGCGTGTTCGGGCGGTTCTTCAAGCGTCTTGAGCAGCGCATCGAAGGCGCTGCCGCTGAAACGGTGGACTTCGTCGATAATGTAGACTTTGTACTGACCTTCACCCGGCGCGAAGGCGATCTTGTCGCGCAGGTCGCGGACGTCGTCAACGCCGGTATGCGTCGCTGCGTCAATCTCGATCAGGTCGAGGAAGCGGCCCTCGTTGATCGCCTGACAGATCGAGCAGGTGTTGTCTGGCCGCTGTTCAGGGTCGGGATTGAGGCAGTTGACCGCTTTGGCAAGCAGGCGAGCGGTGGTGGTTTTGCCGGTGCCGCGCGGGCCGCTAAACAGGTAAGCGTGGCGAATACGCCCGGTCTTGAGCGAATTGCGCAAAGTCCGGGTAATATGCTCCTGGCCGACCATCTCATCGAATGAAGAAGGTCGCCATTTCAGGTAGAGTGCTTGTTCGGGCAAAGAACCCTCCTAAGAAGGCGCGGAGTTTAGCACGGTTGTACGACTCTAGCAACACTCATGTAATCGTAAATCTGTCGTACTCTTGTCGCGCGATAGTGAGTATAATGACTGTGGATGCGAAGATTGAAGGGAAAAGATGATGCAACTGGGACCAACCGAACTGATCATTATCCTGGTGATCGTTCTTCTGCTGTTCGGTGTTGGCCGTGTAGGCCGCATCGGCGGCGAGCTGGGCAGCGCGGTCGCCAACTTCCGCAAGGGTCTGGAAGACGGCGCGAAGCGTGACGACGAAGCGGCCAAGAAAGATGTGCCGCCCCCACCTGCTGTCTAACGAAACCCGCGATGAACAGGGCGAACGATTGGTTCGCCCTTCAGCGCTCGTCTGACGGCTCGAACGCCCGGCGCACCTCGCGTTCGAGATCAAAGAAAGCCATGTGCGTAACCCCCGGCGGAACCTTGAGGTTATAGCTCAGGATGCGCTTGTTCAACCGCCGCGCCGCTTCGCTATAGGCCCGCTGAATCCGCTCTCTACCGAGAGCCTCGAACGGCTGTTTTCGCTCACGAATATCCCGGCGCAGTTGGCTGACCAACCGGACGCGGGCTTCTTCCAGTGAGCGCCCTTCCATGATCCAGTCCGGGGCGAGGTCGTTATCCTTGAGCAGCTTATGAGCCAGCCTCAAATGCTCTGGCGTAGAGCGGTCGTCATCCAGCTTGAGTGGTTTCCCCTGCCCCGCCAGATTTGAGAATTCCCCCGCCCTGATAGCGTCCTGAATGATCTGCTCGACAATTTCTGCCCAGTCAGCCAACGCGCTACGCCTTCCCCGTCTTCGCCACTGATTCCCACGTGTGCAGCATCGTCACTGACGTGCCGGACGTGCCAACACTGCGGAAACCAAGCCGCTCGTACAGGTGCCGCGCCGGGTTCCTGGGCGAAACGCTGAGCGAGACGCCGGGATAGTGATCGCGCAGCAGGGTGAACAGCTCGCGCAGCATGAACGAGCCAACGCCCTGATCGCGCCAGTCCTTGCGGATGGCGATAGTCAGTTCCGGCGTCAGATCATCCACGTAGCCGTAACCGCGGTTATCGCCGGTAAACAGGCGCGTCCAGACCGCGCCGACCGGTTCCCCGGTGTTACGCACAACGGCAGCAAAGCCGTAATCGTGCGGCTGTCCCCAGCCTTCGACATACCGTTTGAATTCGGGCCTCTCCAGTATCTCCGCCGAAGCCTGGGTTCCGTCTGGCATGAAGATCGCCAGTTGGAGCATGTCCCAGAGCAGTTTTTCATCAGCGGCAGTCAGGGGCCGTGTTCCGACTATAGCCATAATGGAACCTGTCTAAAAACTATTGGATTACGGACGGGTAAAACAAGCGGCGTTGGGACAAACCGAAGGAACCGAAAATCCGGCATGAAAGACGTTGTTATGCGGCAATACGGAGGCGAAGGCCCCGTAGTTGCAATGGGTGATGTTATTTTAACGAAATTTGTCGACCGACTCCAGCTTTTAGTCAGGCTGGCTGCCGGGATGGACGACGGCTAGCCAGTGGTTCGTGGGACTCGGAAGGTCGATTGCACCGAGCCGTTTTTGTCCTTGAGTGTTACCACATCGTCCGCCTGCCAGATCGGCGCGTCTTTGCCCCAGAAGAAGGCAATCGGCGTATTCTTGCCCGTCCGCGTATAGACGGTGACGCGCGCATTCGAGAACAGAAGCTGCTGCGGGAAGGTGAAGCTGTTGCCATCGGCGTCACTGAGCGTCCATCCGGCGATATCGACCGTGTCGCCGGTGTTCTCGATCTCGACCCCTTCCGCCGTCACGTCGCCGGGCTTAATGACCTGAAGCACCGACACTCTGGCGTTGGTCGCGGTCGGCGGCAGCGTGAGCGTCGGTCGGGCCGTGCCTTCTTCAGTGGTGTTGGCCGCCAGCCCGCTCACCGAAGCCGTCGTTTCTTCGGTCGCGCCTTCAGCCGTCGGCGGCAAGGGCGTCGGCGAGGCCGTGACCAGCGAGCAGCCGGGCAGCGGGACGATCAGCGTGTCGCCGATCTGGAGCGCGCCCGCCGTCTCCTCAGTCAGGCCATTGACCTGCATCAGCGCGAAGCCATCGACGCTGTACTGCTCGGCGATGCCGAACGGGGTATCGCCATCGGCGACGGTGTGCAGGACGCAGTTAGCCGGAAGCGCGGTCGCCGTCCCCTGAAGGGCGACGCTGGAGTTGATGAGCGCCGGATCAATCGTGGAGACCGGATTGAGCGTCAGATCCGGCGTCAGAATCAGGCCGTTGGGGAGCTGAACGGTTTCAGGCGTCCCCGGCCCCGGCGTTGCGGTAATCACAAACGGCGTCAGCGTCGGCCCCGGCGTCGATGTGACGCGCACCTCGACCGTGATGACCTGCGGCGCGCCCTGCCCACCTGCCCTCAGACCAAAAAGGTTAATTGCAAGCGCAATGACCCCCAGCGAGATCAGGACATTCAGTACGACGAATGTAATCAGCGAGCGACGCCGCATGGGGACCTCGTTTTCGTGCAGGAAAGACACCCTGTCTGTCGTTGATCTTACCATAAGGACGGCAGACGCGGCAACGACTGCCACTATTTTTAGGCGGAGATTCCTGACCTCACCCCCCGGCCCCCTCTCCGCAGGCAGCGAGGGGGAGAGGGGCTGTGAGGGCATCGCGGGCGCGAACAATCGCGCCCCATAGCTGTCAATTTAAGGATCGTGCTGCCTATCCGTCCCCTGCCCTCTTCGCGGCCTTCGGCTCCTGCCGAATAAAGAGGCATTCGGCACGCTACGCCGCAAGCGGAGAGGGGGAAACGGTCACAAGCGGCAGTAATTTTCCAGCCGTACCCGCTTAAGTTGGCGCGTAAGGACGCGAACAATCGCGCCATTACAGAAGATAAGGCGTCCGCGCAATAATTTTAGTCGTCACTCACATTTGTTGCACGATCTCAACGCGCCGCATCGTTCCAGCCATAGAGCGTGTAGCGGACGCCATCCGTCCAGACCGGCGTCAGCCAGTGATCGCGGGCAGCGGGAAAGCGCGCGTTCTCGGCGGCGAAACGCGGGTCGGTCGCGCTAGCCTCGTAACCGGTATTCCAGACGAGCAGATAGCCGAGGCCAGAATCGCGCCAGGCCGCCATGACCGAATCGGGTGTCGCGCCATTTTTGAGCGAATCGGCCCAGTGATCGAGCAGCACATCCGGCTCACAGGCCACCGTTGGCGGGCAGTCGAAGCTGCGCGGCTCCCACATCAACCGGACGCGCGATCCCGGCGGCAGCGAGGCCAGTTCGCGCACCGCTCCGGCGTGGGCCTGCAAATGCGCGTTGAGGAACTGATCGCGGCTGGCGAGCGCCAGCAGCGCCGGGGCCGTGCCGCTGCTGACGAACTGCCGGGCGACGTCGATAGCTCCATAGAGCAGCGTCAGCACCAGCGCCGCGCGGACGATGAAGCCGACGAAGATCGGCTTTTCCGGCATCAGCGACAGGCTGTAGATGCCGAGCGCCCCGGCAACAGCGGCGACCGGCAGGCCGACGATCACCAGCCGCGTCTGCATCCCGATGCCGCTCGACGCCGCCAGCAGCGCCCAGAAGAGCAGCAGCGGCAGGCCGACCAGCGCGCAGTCACGGGCGAGAAGGCGCGGTTTCTCCGGCAGCCAGCGCCAGCCGATCAAGAGCAGCAGCGGCGCGGTCAGCAGCCACGGTCCCGTCGTGAACGCATAGCCCGCGCCATTTTCAACGCCCAGTACCGTCGCCGCGAACGGCAGCAGCGGAAGCTGCCACGCCGCGCCGGAGCCGATCAGCCCCGGAATCGAGGCGCTGAAGGTGGCGGCGCGCTGCGCGTCCCAGTTGAGGCCGCCGAACAGGAACGGATACAACGGGTTGCCGTAGAGCAGCGCGCCTTTCAGCAGCCAGGGCGCGAAGGCCGCGAACGCCGCAAGACCGAAGATCAGGCCGCTGCGGAGCGTCCGACGCGGATCGCGCCCGACGATCACGACTGCCAGCGCAATTCCCAGCCCAAGCGAGGTGTATTTGACGCCCAACGCCAGACCAACGATCACGCCCATCAGCAGCAGCGCGCCGTCACGGCCCGTCGAGCGCCAGAGCGTGACGACGACCAGCGTGACCGCGCCGCAGGCCAGCGCGGCCAGATCGACGTAGGGATAGCCGAGCAGCAGCCAGATCGACGTCGAGCTAAGGAGCAGCAGCGCGGCCAGCCAGCCAGCGGCCCGGTCAGCATGGCGGCGGGCGAGTCCAGCGACCGACAGCAGGCCGAGCAGCCCGAAGCCGAAATGGATCAGCGCCGGGACGCAATCGCGGCCAGCCAGGCTCATGCCGACGCCGTAGAGCAGCTCGGCCAGCTCAGGAAAACCGAGGAAGAAATTGTCCGGCGCGGCGACGATTCGGCCTGCCGCCAGATAGCGCGATGGCGCGACGAGGTGATAGGTGTAAGCGTCCCAGGCGTAAGGCGGCGCGAGCGCTCGCAGCAGCGCCGAGGCCAGCAGCCCCAGAGTCAGCATGGCGAGGAAGCGCGTCCAGCCGGAGTCCAACCGGATACGAGCGACCAGATCAAGCCACGCGCTGGCCCATCCGCGCAACTCATGGCGAAGCAGCAGCCCCACCCCCAGCAGCAGCGACCAGAAGACGAGGCCGCGAAACAGCCCGACGAGGCCGAGCGCCAGCGCGATCAGGCTGATCGCGCCCAGCCCGATGACGCCTTCGAGCGCGATTCGTTCCGGCGCAGACAGCAGCGACAGGTCGAGCCGAGCGAGCGCACGCCGACCGACTCCCCCGGCAGCGACGAACAGCGCGCCGACCGTCAGCAGGTCGAGCAGGCTGCCGCCAAGCGCCAGCGCCAGCGCGGCATCACCGGACGGGCTGCCGGTCGGCTTATGCACCCAGTAGTAGCCGAGCAGCAGCGCCAGCAGGCCGATCAGCACGACGACTGCGCGCCAGACGACCGCCATTCCCCCTGAATCTCCGCTTTTCATTCGGATGCCTCTCGTAGCGTCCCGCGAGAAATACTACAATCAAGCCTGTCAGGAAAGCCAATACAGCGGTTTCCGTCCCCTCTGTACTATACCGCCGTCAGGGGCGCATTCTGGGATAAGATCGTGTCGTTCTGGCGCAAAGGAACAG
>CAZZAO010000073.1:8085-27486 GCA_964652205.1 uncultured Anaerolineaceae bacterium
GACCGAATCCGGCGCAACCGATTCCCCGCTGCTGATCTACGATGGTGACTGTGCCTTCTGCGCGAAGTGGATCACGCACTGGGGCAGGCTGACGGGGGGCCGCGTCCGCTTCGCGCCTTTTCAGGAAGTCGAAAGGCAGTACCCGCAGATCACCCACAAGACATTCGAGCATGGCGTTCAACTGGTCATGCCCGACGGGCAGATTTACCGCAACGCCGAGGCCGTCTTCCGGCTCGTTCACGAGACGCCGCGCCGCTCGTGGATGCTGTGGACCTATCAGCACATCCCCGGCGTCCGGCCCGCGACCGAGTTCGGCTACCGCATGATTGCCCGGCACCGCGATTTCGGCTACCGGGCGACGCAGATTCTCTGGGGCGACCTCGGCCCGCATACCTTCATCCTGACGCGCTGGCTGTTCCTGCGCGCGCTCGGCATCATCTTCCTGATCGCTTTCGGCTCGCTGGCGGCGCAGATGACCGGGCTGGTCGGCAGCGGCGGCATCCTACCGATTGGCAAGCTGCTCGAACGCGCCGGAACGACGTTTCAGGGCGCTGATCGCTTCCTCAACCTGCCCACGCTGCTGTGGCTCGACAGCAGCAACACCATGCTGCAATTCCTCTGTATCGGCGGCATGGCGCTGTCTGTCCTGCTGATTCTCGACCTTCTGGCCGCGCCGGTCATGCTGCTGATGTACCTGTTTTACCTGTCGCTGGTCGTCGCCGGGCAGACGTTCATGGCTTTTCAGTGGGACATTCTGCTGCTGGAAACCGGCTTTCTGGCCGTCTTTCTCGCCGGGATTGACCTGATTCCCCGGCTGCGTAACCGACGGCAGCCGTCGCTGATCGTCATCACGCTGTTCCGCTGGCTGCTCTTTCGGCTGATGCTCGGCTCCGGCATGGTCAAGCTTCTGAGCGGCGACCCGACCTGGCGCAACCTGACCGCGCTCGATTATCACTTCTGGACGCAGCCGCTGCCGAACGTCGTCGCGTGGTACGCTGCCCAGCTTCCGCCGTGGCTGCTGTCGGCGGGCGTGCTGTTCACCTTCACCGTCGAGCTGATCGCGCCCTTTTTGTACTGGATGCCGCGCCGGATTCGCTTCGTCGGCGGTTTCCTGACGATTGCGCTTCAGGTGGGGATTTTTCTAACCGGCAACTTCACCTTCTTCAACCTGCTGACGATGGCGCTCTGCATTCCGCTGTTCGATGACTCCTTCCTGCGCCGCTTCGCCCCGCGCCAGCTTGCCGACCCGCTGATCGACACGGCGCGCCCGGTGCACCCACCCTGGCTGCGGCGAGTCGGGCTGACGCTGCTGACGATCTTCATCGTCACCCTCAGCTATTTCCGCTTCGCGCCGACCGCCACTGGCTTTCTGACTGAAGTGATCCATATTCCAGTGGATACGCCCTCGACGGGGATGCTGCCAGCGCCGCTCACGCGCCTCGTCAACACGGCTTACCGGATGCGGATGGCAGGCAGCTACGGGCTGTTCGCCACGATGACGACCGCGCGCCCCGAAATCATCGTTGAGGGCAGCAACGACGGTCAGACCTGGCTCCCTTATGCGTTCCCCTACAAGATTCAGGATGTGGATCAGCCGCCGCCGTGGGTCGAGCCGCACCAGCCCCGGCTCGACTGGCAGATGTGGTTTGCGGCGCTCGGCGGAACCTATCAAAACGCCGACTGGTTCCCGGCTTTCGCCCACCGCCTGCTGCAAGGCTCGCCCGATGTGCTGGCGCTGCTGGCGAAAAATCCGTTCCCCGACGCGCCGCCGAAGTATCTGCGCGCCGAAGTCAGGGACTATCAGTTCACAACCGCCGCCGAACGGGCGCAAACCGGCGCGTGGTGGAAGTTTGGCCCGACGCGCGAGTTTCTACCGGTCATCACGCTCGACAGCTTCGGCTCGCCGAGGCCGTAGAGCGCCCTCGCCCCCGGCTCGTCTCCCGGCAGGAGAGGGGGAAGATGAGTCGCAGGGTGGAAGGCCCCGGTTTTCCTGAGCGATCCTCGTTTATTTTTCCGGTTCCCGGTTCTTTGTCTCTGAGTGCTACAATCAGGGCATTGGAGCAGCCATGCCCTATCTGATCGACGGTCACAACCTCATCGGCAAGCTGCCAGACCTGACGCTCAGTGACTCGAACGACGAGGCCAGGCTGGTCATCAAGCTGCGCGGATTCGCGGCGCGAACGGGCAAAAAGTGCATCGTCATCTTCGATTCCGGCCTGCCCGGCGGTAAGTCAGCGCTGTCGAATCATCCCGTCGAGGTCATTTTCGCCTCGTCGCCGCGGAACGCCGACCGCCTGCTGATCCGCCGCATCGAGGACATGCCCGACCCGCGCAACTGGATTCTCGTCTCGTCCGACCACGCCATTCAGGACGCCGCCAGATATCGCGGAATGCAAGTCATGACCAGCGACAGCTTCGCGCCGCTGCTGCGCCCACCAAAGCCGCCTGTCAGGCCAGACGACAAGCCGCTCAAGGATGTCTACGTTTCGCCCGCCGAGGTCGAAGAATGGCTGAAGCTATTTCGCAAGAAAGGTGATTAAACCGCCGCGACAAAGGTTTCTTCCAGATCATCGGACATGGCGCGATAGCGATCCGCCGCGAGGATAGCCTCGTAGGCACTCCAGAAAATATAGTCATCTCCTAAACGCGCGATAATCCCAGCGCGATTGAGATATGATCGCACTGGCTCAGTCAGGCCACTCAGATAAATCCGCCGTTCTTCACGCTCAAACTGCATAATTAGCGACTCAATTGCCCGAACACCCGTCGTATCCAGCAGCGGGACTGTGCGCATACTCAAGATGAGGTCCTCATTACCGCGCAGCTCATCCAGCGTCATATTGAACCGATTGACAGTGCCGAAAAACAATGGCCCACCGACGTAGGCAACAACAATTCGATTGGCATCAGACTTCATTTCATAACCATCGGCCCGCATCCGTTCAGCCGAAACTGGCATCACAGCCATCGAGCCACGGCTACTCTGGAAAACAAAGATCAGCGCCGACAGGCCGATGCCGACGATAATGGCCGACGTCAGATCGAGGGCCACAGTTGCAATCACTGTACTAGAAAAGGCGAACATTGCACTCTTGAAGCGCCGACGGAAGATGTCGCGGATTTCGTACCAGTCATTCATACGCCAGCAGGTCACGGCCAACACGCCTGCCAGTACCGCCATCGGCACGCGCGAAATCAGCGGGGCCATGACCAGCGCAATCGCCAGCAGCGTCAGCGCCTGGACAATACTCATCACGCGCGTGCGCCCGCCGCTCTTGATCGCCAGGCTAGTACGCGCAATTACAGCTGCTGCAGGAAGGCCGCCAAAGAAGGGCGTCACAATATTACCGACGCCGTGCGCGATCAGCACTTGCGACGAAACCATCTTGACGCCAATCATCCGTTCAGCAACCGCACCACATAGCAGCGATTCAATCGCACAGAGTGCTGCCAGTGACAGCGCAGGAGCAAATAAATCAGGCAGGTGCACCCATGGCACATTGTTCGCCGTCAGTCGCTGATCAAGCAGAATTGTCTGCGGAATAGTACCGATAGTGGGGACATCCAGGTTAAATAGAAGCGCGACCGCTGTCACTACAATTAACGCCAGCAGCGACCCGGGAAAGCGGACATTCAACTGCTTTGGCCAGAGGAGCATGATAGCAATCACCAGCAGCGCCAAGCCAAGCGCAATCAGGTTGGGTATATAATTAAAGTGAAAAAAGTTCAGCAGCTTAAGCAGCGAGTTCCCTTCAGTAGGAGTATGCGTGCCGAGCAGGTTATCAATCTGACCAATAAGGATGGTCAGGGCGTTACCGCTGGTGAAACCGACAATTACTGCTGACGGGATAAAATTGACGATCTGGCCGAGATTAAAGATGCCCAGCAGCAAGATAAAGACACCCGCCATAACACTGGCAGCCCAGACACCTTCCAGTCCGTAGCGTGAAGCCAGGATAACCAGGACAGCGACCGTCGTACTAGTTGGCCCGGAAATCTGGTAGCCTGCCCCGCTCAACATGCCAACGATGACACCGGCCAGAATCGCTGTTACGATTCCCGCCGCCGCCGATACGCCTGACGCCACGCCAAACGCCAGCGCTAACGGCAGCGAGACTGCCGTCACCGTTATGCCCGCCAGAACGTCTCGCTGAAAGGCCGCGCGGTTATAGTCACTAAACTCCCGGCGCCAGGTCTGGAACAAACTCAATGACGACAGCTGCATCCGAATTTTTGCCATTCAAGCTCTTATCCTATCAAGAGTGCCTACAAGAAAAACTCGCCCCGCATGGAGAGACGAGCTTTTCCATAACCTATTCACTTCAACTCACCTTATGAAACAGGCCCATGCCCCTTTAAGGCGGCGTTTTCGCGTCTTCAACCACCAGTTCTAGCAGTTCGTGGTGACTGACAAGTGCGTTATTAAAAACCTCTTTCGCCACATCCATCAGCGTGAAAATAAGCGGATCGCGGATCGAGTAGTAGACGGTCGTGCCTTCCTTACGTGTCTCGACCAGGTTACCCGCGCGCAGCCGCGCAAGCTGCTGAGAAATAGTTGGCTGGTCCGCGCTGAGCAGGGTTTGCAGCTCGTTAACGCTCTTTTCTCCTGTACGGAAATGTTCGAGGATCGCCAGTCGAACAGGATGTGCCAGCGTCTTGAAGAATTCCGCCTTAAAACGATGGACAGGTTGATTCATTAGCTTGCCTCAATTCCAGATCAGCAAACAGTAAACATAATATAGATATATTTGTATATACGCATGGTATAATACCGCACGAGCGCGATCAATGTCAAGCTTACGCGCGTCCATAAAGTGACTGTTTACGCTGTTTCGCGGCTCTGCTATACTCAGACGATAGAACGGGGTATAGCGCAGCTGGTAGCGCGCCGCGTTTGGGACGCGGAGGTCATGGGTTCGAATCCCGTTACCCCGACTGGCCGAGGCCAATGCTGCGGGCATAGTTTAGTGGTAAAACGACAGCCTTCCAAGCTGTATATGCGGGTTCGATTCCCGCTGCCCGCTCAGAAAGACGGGCCGTAGAGGCTGCTCTACGGCCCGTTCGCTTTCCGCCAACAGCCGCTGGCGTAGAAAAGTGGTCGCTGGCCTTGACCCCACCAGCGCTCAAAACTACAATGACAGCTCAGGGGCGCGTATTTCAATGGCAGAAAAGCGGTCTCATAAACCGCAAGTTGTAGGTTCGAATCCTACCGCGCCCACAGTGCGATCTCTCGATAGTCTCTCGCAAACCTTGTTAAAATAGCTGCTCATGAGCGAATATCAATATTACGAATTTCAGACCGTTGACCGCTCGCTGACGCGCGAGGAACAACAGGCGGTCAGGGGCCTGTCGTCACATATAGACGTTTCGCCGTCGCGCGCCTGGGTTGAGTATAGCTGGGGCGATTTCAAGCATGATCCGCAGCAGGTCGTGGCGAAATATTTCGACGCGCTGCTCTACACCACCAACTGGGGGACGCATCAGTTGATGTTCCGCTTTCCCAGGGGCGCGGTCGAGACAAAGCTCTGGCAGCCCTATCTCTACCCGGACTCCATCATGGTCGATGAGATGGGTGATTTCATCATCCTGACTATCGACCTGAGTTGGGAAGAAGGCGGCGACTGGGTCGAAGTCGAGGACACGCTGTCAGGATTGATCCCGCTGCGCGAAGACCTGCTCCGCGGCGACCTGCGCGCGCTCTATCTGGCCTGGCTGCAAGCTGCGCTGACGGGTCACGAAGAAGGCGATGAACTGGCCGACGAAGACGACGACTTCGAGGATGAGGACGAAGATGAAGACGAGGACGATGATTACGAAGTCTACAGCGGCGGCAGCTTCCGGGTGAAGGCCGCGCCGGGGCTGGTTGAGCCACCCGTCCCGCCCAACCTTCAGAAGCTGTCTCCGGCGCTGCAAGAATTCATCGAGTTCTTCGAGATCAACCCTGATCTGGTCACGGCAGCCGCCGCAGCCAGCGCGAATGTGGCGGTAAAAGGCGAAAACCTCGTCGAGCAGATTCCTTTACTCTCCGAGGCCGAGAAGAACGTCTTTCTCGTCCGCCTGCTTCGTGGAGAGCCGCGCCTCGATCTGGCACTGGCTGCCCGACTCCGCGCGCTGCGCCCGCCCGAAAAACCCGCCACGCCGAAAGGTACGCGGCGCAGCGTGCAATCGCTGATCGAGGCTGCCGAGGTACAGGAACAGGAGCGCACTGCAACGCTCAAACGCCAGCAGGAAGCCGAACACGCCAGGAAGATGCAGGCGCTCGCGCCGCAGGAAAATCAACTGTGGGCGCAGGTGTATCAGTCAACCGAGCTAAAGACGACAAAAGGTTATAACAACGCCGCTAAAGCGCTCGAGCTGCTGGAAGCGCTGGCGCTCTATCAGAAGCGTCTGCCGGAGTTCAGGGCAAAGGTCGCCGAGCTTCGCGCCCGCTATCCGCGCCTGACGGGCTTCCAGCAGCGGCTCAATCGGTTTTCGTAGCCTCTTCATTCCGGCGATCCCGATTGGCGGTCGTAATTGCGATAGATCATGCCGGTGGAGCGGCGCATCCCCACGCGCTCGTAGAACGGCTGAAGATTGACATCGCAGATCAGGTCGATCATAATCAGGTCGCGCAATCGCGCGAGCATCCGCCGCGCAGGGAGTCGGCAGTCCACCCATCGAGCGAGTCTGTGTAGTCAATCGGCATCGGCTCACACCTCACGTTTCGAGAAATAAGACGGCCCGGTCGTATCACCGGGCCGCGCGTGTTCCGAGCCGAAGGGGGACTAGCCCTGCGAGACGGCGACGGTTGATTCCGGCGCGGGCTGGTCGCCGCCGCTGGCGATACGGGTCAGTTCGGCGTCGATGACGCTGCTCCAGACCTCAAGCGGCTGCGCGCCGCTGACGAACTTGCCGTTGACGAAGAAGCTCGGCGTCCCCTGCAAACCGAGACTGTCGGCGTAGGTCCTATCGTCGAGGATTTGCTGACGATGATCGGAGTTGTCGAAGCAGGCGCTGAAGGTCGGCACGTCAATCTTCAGGTCAGCGGCGAACTTAACGAAGTCGGCCCGGCCCAGATTCGGCTGATCGCCGAAAGCGAGATTGTGGAAGTCCCAGAACTTATTCTGGTCGCCCGCGCAGTAGGCCGCCATCGCAGTATCGTAGGATGTCTGGCCGAAGATGATGAAGTTACGATAGACGAACCTGACTTTGCCATCATACTTAGTCATCAGCGGCTGAAGCGTTTCGCGGGCGAACTTGCCACAGAAGGCGCAGCGGAAGTCGCTGAACTCGACGATGGTAATCGGCGCGTCTTCTGGCCCCATCGCCGGGTGATTATCGACCGGGATGGTGTAGCGCTTAGCGGGGTCTGGCCCGGTCGATGCCTGGGTGTTACTGCCCCCTGCGGCAAGCGCCGACGCCACCGACTTGCTGACGGTGTCCTGCATGGCGGTAATCGAGCGCGAGACAGCCGCGTTAATCAACTGTTCGTTGACCTTACTGTTGGCCTGATCGTAGCGCTGGTAGCCGATGACCCCCATGACGACGCCGAGCAGCAGAAAGGCGACCGCGATGATGGCGTAATTGATCGTCACACGGGAAATCGTCACGACTTCCTGCCGAGGTTCGGACTGCGGCATTTCCCGCTTGAGCTGGTTATCCACGCTAATGCCCTCATAACGACGGTGTCATGCCGCCCTGAATGCTGCCACTCCCATCATCATAGCACAGGCCGAGCCTCAATGACGAGAGGCCACAGCGAATTCTCAGCTTCATGAGCCGCTATCCCCGGCAGCGCCGTTCTTCTGTACAATAGAAGCGAAGCAATGTCACTCTGGGGGCGCGATTGAGTCAAACCGGGCTGGTGGTCAAGGAACAGAGCGGCTTTTTCTGGGTTGAACTGGCCGACGGGCGCGTGGTCATCTGCCGACTGCGTGGCCGGTTGATGGAAGCCGCGCAGTCGTCGGACATCGCCGCCATCGGCGATCAGGTCACGATTGAGATTGCCGACGATGGCAGCGGCGCGATTGAAGCCATCGCGGAGCGCACAACCGCGCTCTCGCGGTCGGCGCGCACCGAAGGCAATCGCGGCGCGGGTCAGGCCGAGCGCGAGCAGGTCATCATCGCCAACGCCGATCAGGCGCTGTTCGTCTTTGCCAGCGCGCAGCCGCCGCCGAGCTTCCGCAACATCGACCGCTTTCTGGTCGCAGGCGAAAAAGCCGGGATCGAGCAAATCGTCCTCGTCCTCAACAAGATCGACCTCGTGCCGGACGACGACCCGACCCGCCGCGCCTTCGCCCACTACGGCAACATTGGCTACACGATCCTCGAAACCAGCGTCGTCACTCACATCGGCATCGACGCCCTGCGCGAGCGGCTCCACGGCCACATCTCGGTCTTCGCCGGGCCGTCCGGCGTCGGCAAGTCAAGCCTGCTGAACGCAGTGCAGGCCGATCTCTCGCGCTCGGTCGGCAGCGTCAGCCGTGTCTCGCAGGAAGGGATGCATACCACCCGCGACAGCCAGCTTGTCAGGCTGGCAGGCGGCGGCTACATCGCCGACACGCCGGGACTGCGCTCGCTCGCCATGTGGGACACCGAGCCGGAAGAACTCGACGCCTATTACCGCGAAATTGCCCCTTACGTCCCCCAATGCCGCTTCAACGACTGCACCCACCGCGATGAGCCGGGCTGCGCCGTCCGCCGCGCAGTCGAGCGAGGGAAGATCAGCCGCGCGCGCTACGACAGCTACCTGAGCCTGCGGGCAGAGCTTGAAGCCGCCTATGCCTGATTTCGCGCGCCCGAAAACGGGCCTCTACGCTCTGATCGTCCTGCTGGCGCTGGCTGCCTGTATGCCGACGACGATCAATCCGACGCAGTATCCGAATATCAACCTTCGACCGGAGCCGACCTCGCCGCCGCCGCCGTGGGTGCAGTCGAGCGCGCCGATCTCGCTCGACAACGCGGCCCGCGTGACGCTGCTCGGACGCCTCGACCAGCCGAGCGCGCCGAGCACGGTCTTCGCTTTCAGCGTCTCCCCGGACATGACGCGGCTGGCCGGACTGAACAACGACGAGCTGCTGATCTGGAATCTGATCGACGGCAGTCTGGTGGCGCACACCGCGCGCAGCGGCGGGACGAAAGTCTATTTTGCGCCGGACAAGACCACCGTTTACGCCGTCTCGCCGAAGGGCGCAATCAACAGCTATGACGCCGAAAGTGGGCGCTCCGGCAGCACAATTCAGGGCCACGGCAATTACGACAACGTCGCCGCTTATGACGCCGACGATGGCTTACTGGCGCTCGGCGGGCAGAACGGCGAAATCAAGGTCTGGGAGCTGCTGGCGCGCGTCTCGAAAGTGACCCTCAACGCGCATCGGCTGACGATCAATGCGCTGGCCTTCTCGCCAGACGGCTCGCGGCTCATCAGCGCGGGCGACGAGGGCGCGGTCACAGTCTGGGACTGGAGCAGCAGGACGCAGGTGGCGGCGATCACGCTCAAGGGCGACGACCCGGCGACCCAGATCATCGCGTCTCCGAGCGGCAGCGCGTTCGCCATTACGACCTCGAACACGATCATCACCTACGCGCTGGCCGACGGCCAACCGCTCCGGCAGATTGCAATGGGAACTGGCGGCGCGTCGGTCGTATTCACCTATTCGCCCGATGGTCGCTTCATCGCTACCGGCAATGAGACGTCCGAGATCGCGCTCTGGGACGCGGACAGCGGCAAGCTGTACGCCAGACTCCCCGGCACGCAGGGTGATAAGCAGGCCGTTTCTTTCTCCCCTGATGGGACGCTGCTGCTGACCACAGCCCTGGGAACGCCGACGCGGTTGTGGAACCTGACGAAGGTGACGCAGGCGGGCATCGACAGCGCCACGCTTCCAGCCATGAGCACGCGGATTCTGGCGAATCGCTGGACGGACGACAGCCGCCTGCTGCTGCTGTTTGAGGCGACCGGATCAATCGAAGTCCTCGGCATCGGCGCGCCGGAAGCAGCCGTGACAGCCGGCTCATGAGCGCGCGCCAGCAATCGGCCTGTAGCTGACGAGCGCGGCGACATCAAAATCTCCAGGCTCAGTCCCGACGGCGGCGGAACATATCCTGCATCTAACGGGCAGTGACAAAATCTTCAACGACATCACCGCAGACGATCAGCCATATCCTCAAGCCCCTCGAAGAAGCCGGAACCATCGAGTTCAACCGCCATCGAGTCGTCATCAGCCGCGAAGCGCTGCTCCGGTCCAGCGCCCTGCTTCAGGGACTTTTCCACCTGTCCAGACCAGCCTGACGGCAGGCCGCACATCGCAACCTGACGGCGCTGGCGAGCTAACGGCCAGGCGGCGCTGAAAGGAACCGTGGCATCAAAACGATGACCGCGCAGCTTTTCGACTGTATCGAGACAGGATGCCGAGTTAGAATGGACGTCTGTTCTCCCGCCTGAGACGAGCCAATCGCGCTGGCTTTGTCCGGGACTCTTTCGGCGTAAACCGGCCCGCATCGGGGATTGCTCTCATGCCAACCATCACCCGCTATTTTATCAAAGCCGCCCTGCTCTATCTGGTTGCCGCGCTGCTGCTCGGCGCGCTGCTGCTGCTCCAGTCGATCCTGAAGCTGCCTGCCGCGCTGGCTGCCTTCAACCCGGTCTACTTCCACCTGTTGATGGTCGGCTGGGTGACACAGCTCATCATGGGCGTGGCCTACTGGATGTTTCCGAAACAGTCGAAAGAACGCCCGCGCGGCGCTGAATGGATCGGCTGGATGGTGCTGGCGCTGCTCAATATCGGCCTGCTGCTCCGTCTGATTGCCGAGCCGCTGCAAGCGCTGCACCCGGATTGGAACATCGGCTGGCTGCTGGCCGTCTCGGCGCTGGCGCAGCTTGTCGCGGGGTGGGCGTTCGTCGCCAATACGTGGACACGAGTCAAGGAGCGCTGATGTGCCGAAACCAAGCGTATGGATGATCCGCGCGGCGCTGCTTTATTTCGGCGTGGGCTTCACCTTCGGCGCGCTGATGCTCTATAACAAGGGGCTGCCGATTGCCCCGATTCTGTGGCGACTGCTGTCCGCGCATATCGAAATTGCGCTGATCGGCTGGGTACTGCACCTGGCAATGGGCGTCGCCTTCTGGATTTTGCCGCGTTTCTCGGCGCAGCCGCGCTATGGCAGCGTTCGTCCGATCTGGGCCGCGTTCGCAGCCCTTAACGCCGGGATTCTGATCGTCATTATCGGAAGCTGGATCAGCAGTCCGGCGGCGATGGCTGCCGGTCGGGTGATCGAGATGGCGTCTGCGGCCTTATTCGGCGCGGCGTTGTGGCGACGGGTCAAACCGCTCGGCGGAGAGGCGGCAGAAAAGGCAGCCAGCCGAGAACTCAAAGCGTGAGGTGGCCGACCGTCTACCGCTCGCTCGGCCTGCTGGCGCTGATCTTCCTGCCCGGCGGCTCGGCCCCGACCGGGTCAGCC
Source organism: uncultured Anaerolineaceae bacterium (assembly GCA_964652205.1). GTDB lineage: Bacteria > Chloroflexota > Anaerolineae > Aggregatilineales > Phototrophicaceae > ZC4RG36. The sequence goes on from CAZZAO010000073.1 coordinate 19,525, forward strand.
GCCACAATCACGCCGCTGCCAGTGACAGCCCGCCCACGGATCGAGCTTTCCTCGCTGACGTGGATTGGCGACAGGCTGCTGATGCTGCCCGAAAAGCCGGATCGCTTCCGCGATGTTCCCGGCACGTCGGGCGGATTCTTCACGCTCGCCAGACAGGACATCCTCGACCTGCTCGACGGGCGTCGCAGCGCGCCGCTGATACCGGCGCTCCTTCCCGTTTACGGCACGCCGATCTGGCCGACGACCCAGAGCTGGAACGTGACCGCCGCTGGCTTCGAGGCCGCCGCGCTCGACGGCAGCACGCTTTACCTGCTGATCGAAGGCGAGTCGATGCAGTCCGCGACCACGATGCGTAGCTGGCTGGTCACGGCCACCATCGCGCCCGACCTGAGCCGCGCTACCCTCGACCTGACCGCGCCAGTGGAGCTGCCGCAGCAAGCACATTTCCATAACCTGAGCTACGAGAGCCTGACTATCATCCATCATCAGCCGGTCGCGCTGTACGAGGTCAATTCGCAGGCGCTCAACCCGCAGCGCGCGGCCATCGTCATCGACCCGCAGACGGGGGCTATCCACACGCTGCCACTGCCGGAAATCGGCGCGCGCGTGACCGATATGACGCTGCCGGATAATCAGGGCGTTTTCTGGGCGCTGTCATGCTGCCTGCTCGGCGCGGCAGTCATTGAACATGACGTCAGCCTGATCGCCCGACAATATGGCCTGAGCGCGCTGACCGCGCCGCTTCAGGAAACAGTCCAGCTTGTGCCATTGAGGGAAACGGATCGGGGGATTGTCGCAGCCGACCAGCCGATTATCGACACAGCCTGGAGCGATCAGACGCTGCAGGAGAACTGGGAAGGGATCGCGCGGCTCGACGACCGGGGCTTTCTGGTCGTGACCGATACCTATCCGCGCACGGAGCTTGGCTTCATCGCTGTGCCGCCGGGGACGCTGAAGCCTTAATTATTCCGGCGTCGAGGATTCGGGCGCGGCCTGCTCGGTTTCGTCCTCGTCGTCAGGCCGGGCTTCCCAGACCTTATCGGCGATGTCGATGTACAGGCGACCGTCGAGGTGGTCAATTTCTTGCTGGAAAACCCGCGCCTGCCAGTCCTTCGCTTTGATACGCAGGCCCTTGCCGTTGCGGTCGAGGCCGCGGACGACGACGCTCTCATGACGGTCAACGCGGCCATAGAAACCGGGGATCGACAGGCAGGCTTCGACGCCCTCGACGACATCCTTACTGACCTTGATGATCTCAGGGTTGGCGACGACGTACAGCACACCGGCCTCTTTGCCGTACTCTTCCTTACTCTCCTCGTCATCCGGCAGGCGGACGACGATCACACGCTGACTGACGGCTACCTGCGGCGCGGCCAGACCGACGCCGGGCGCTTCCATCATTGTCTCGATCATGTCATCGACGAGTTTCTGGAACTCCGGGCCGAAGCTGGTCACGCGGATGGCGCGCTTGCGGAGAATCGGGTTATCAAGCTGGATGATTTCGCGGACAGTCATTGGACTTTGAGCGCATTTTATACGGACAGAATGGCGGTCATTATACGCTTCAAGCGCTCATTTGAACAGCCGAAAGCGACCTTAGCCACCATTTCGCAGCGGCAGATAGGCATTGAGCCATGCCTGATCGTAGCGCTGAATATGACGCTCGGCAGCCTCGACCAGATCGCGGCTGCCGACGAACAGCGGCACGCGCTGATGCAGTGAGTACGGCTGTAAGTCGAGGATGTCGCCGACGCCGTCCGAGCCGTAACCGCCAGCCTGCGTCGCCAGAAAGGCCAGCGCCTGCGCCTCGAACATCAGCCGCAGCTTGCCTTCGGTATTCTGCACATCACCGGGATAGTAGAAGATGCCGCCGCGCAGCAGGTTACGGTGAAAATCGGCCACCATCGAGCCGACATAGCGATGCGACAGCGGCTCGCCAGCCTCCTCGTCCGTCCCTTGCAGCCAGCCGGTATAGCGGCGCATCCCTTCCGTCCAGTATTTCTCACGGCCATGATTGGTGCTGTAGTATTTGGCTGTCGCGGGAATGCGAATATCGTCGTGACTCAACAGGAACTCGCCGAGCGTCGGGTCGAGCGTGAAGCCGTGGACGCCCTGCCCGGTGCTGTAGACGAGCATCGTGCTGGAGCCGTAGATGATGTACCCGGCGGCAGCGAGCTTACTCCCCGGCTGAAGCACGTCGCCTTCCGCGCCGTGCGTGGCGTCGATGACCTTGCGATGGATGGCGAAGATTGTCCCAACCGAAACGTTGACGTCGATATTCGACGAGCCATCGAGCGGGTCATAGAGCAGGACATAATTGCCGGGGCCGTAATGCGGTGGAATCTCGATGATCTCGTCGTGTTCTTCCGAGGCCATCGCGCAGAAGCGGCTGGCGCGGTCATTGACGTTGCGGATGATTTCGTCGGCGAAGAGGTCGAGCTTCTGCTGTGTCTCGCCGTAACTGTTCGACGTGCTGGCCGCGCCAAGAATGTCGGCCAGCCCGGCGCGGATCGTCTCGCGGGCGATCAGCTTGGCGGCCAGCGCAATGTCATACAGCAGGCTGGTGAACTCGCCCGTCGCGCCGGGATAGCGCCGCTGCTGTTCGAGGATATGTCGCTCGATGGTCATGATTTTAGGGGCCATCAGGCTATCCCTTAGTTAAGAATGCACTGCACTATGCCAACACAGCGCTCTTCCGCTGGAGCGCGATTTTTGCGCCCGCAGCAAGATGATACCCGCTCAGTCCAGAAAACCCTGCGAACGTGACTCGCTGCCACACGCGATAATAACGTTAGCATACTTGACGGATGGGCGCGAAAAATGGCGTCCAGACCGTCACGGGGATAGCCACTCAGTCGGGGGATTAACCCGCAAATGCGGGCAGGACGAGCGCCTGCCCGTTGATCTGCGCGACCCAGTACGGAACCCAGCCGACGCCGAACAGGTCAATCATGATGTCCTTCTTGAACGGCGTGACCAGATAGGCATCGACCTTCTGCGCGGCCTGCGCCCAGTTGTTGTTGGCGGCGGCAATCGCCGTCTGGTAATCGCTCTGCGCCTTCTGAATCTTGTCGTCGGTTTCGAGCAACTGCTGCTCGTAAAGTTTAATCGTGCCGGTCGTGCGCTTGCGCGAGAGGGCGGCGTGGCTCATACGTGAGAGCGTGAAGCGCGTCCGCCCGCGCAGCAGGCTGATGACCGCCTCGCCAGTCGTGAATAATTCGGCTCGCTTCTGCTCGGAGAGTTCGCCGCGCTCGGTATCGAGTTTCTGCGTCACGCGGCGCAGCTCCTCGTCAAGCCGGTCAAGCAGCGCCTCATATTTCTGCTTGAGCGCGTCGATCTCGGCGTCACGCTTCTCGCGCGCCGCCTGCGCCGCCCGTGACCGAAACTCGCTGAAGTCGCTGTCCGGGCTGCCGTAGATGTCGAGCGCGGCGTTGTACGGCACGTTGAGCCGAACGGTGTTATAGAGCATCTCGCCGAACTCGCGCTTGAGCGCCGCCAGCCGTTTCGGGTCGCTCAGGCCCGACGGCAGATCACCGTAGACGGCCTGCGCCAGCGGCTCGCCGGAGACACGGCGCGTATCGACCGGCGGCGCGCTGTGCTCATCCCAGCGCACCAGCCCGGCGCGGTCAATATCGGGGACGTGATAGGCGAACGTCCGCGCGGTGTAGAGATTCGCGCGCCGGTCGGAGAAGCGAATCGACGCCTGCGCCAGCAGCACCGGCACATAGGCCAGCGCCACGCCTTCATCGCTCTGAGCGCGGAAATTCGTTCGCTGCTCCCAGCCGGAAATCGCCTGCTGCGCGCTGATGGCGTGAGGCAGAAAATACTGCGGCGTGGTCGAGGAAACGGGCGGTCGGCTCGGCGAGAAACCAGCCAGCGCCGGCGTCTGGAGCGCTCCCGGCGGCGGAGTCAGCGGCGCAGTCGGGCTGAAATTCGGGACGACCGGCGCGCTCTGGGCGGTGAAATTGTCCGTTTCCGGCAGCGCGGACGGCATCTCCGGCAGGCCGAGCGGCGGGGGCGGCGCAAAAGCAGCCGTTGGCGCGCCCGACTGAGGCACAGCGACTGGACGCGACGCCAGCAGCGCCTGCCGCTGGCTCGCCATCAGCACCGCGATCTGCTGCCGGGTCAGCGGGCCGCGCAGATAGTTCATCGCCCAGCGGGTATGGAGCATGATCGGCCCGCCGTCGCTGTGAATGTCGTGCATCAGAAAAACACGCGGCTCGATGTCGGAGATCAACTGCGAAACTTCCTTTAAGTCCATCTCCGAGTCGGTCGTCGCCAGCGATTGCAGGCCGGACATCACGCGCTGCTTGTCGTTCTCCGATTGCAGCCGACCGATGAACCACGTCCCGGCATTGCTCAGACCTTTGTAGTCGAGGTCGCCGGGATTTTGCGTCGCCAGAATCAGACCGAGGCCGAAGGCGCGCGCCTGCTTGAGCAGCCGCACAATTGGCTCTTTGGTCGGCGGGTTGCGCGGATAAGGCGGGAAGTAGCCGTACATCTCGTCGATATAAAGCAGCGCCCGCAGGCTGGTCGTGCCGCTCAGCGTCCGCATCCAGCCGGTCAGGTTTTCGAGCAGCAGCGTGGTGATAAACATCCGCTCTGGCTCGCTGAGGTGCGCGGTGTAAAAAATCGACACTTTAGGCCGACCATCAGGCCGATAGAGCAGTTTCTGAATGTCCATCGGCTCGCCGTCGATCCACGACTTGAACGACGGCGCAGCGATGATGTTGTTCAGCTCCATCGCCAGCCTGTAGCGATCTTTCTCGCCGATGTAGTCATCGACCGCAAAGACGCCGAGTTTGTCGAACGGAGGACTCTGCACCTGCAAGATGACATCTTCAAGCGTCAGATCGCGCCCTTGCGACCAGGCGTACTCGAAGATATTGCTGACGAGGACATGCTCCTTGTCCTGCATCGGCTGATAATTCTTGCCGACCAACGCCAGCAGCGCCGTCACCGTGCCATTGACGCGCTCGCGCAGCGCTTCTTCATTCCCCGCCCAGCCTTCACGCGGCGCGCGCAGCGAGGCGAGGATGCTGATCGGCAGCCCGGCATCCGAGCCGGGGGTGTAGATGCTGTAACTCGCCGCCTGCTTGAGCCAGCGCAGCCGGTCGGGGACAATGCCCCAGCTCGACAGGCCATCGCGCCACTGGTGCGCCACATCGGCGGCGTACTGAGGCAGGTCGAGTCCGGCGCGCTGCGCGTCGTCGGCGTTGACCCAGGGCGCGAAATCTTCCGGTCGCAGGTCGGGGAAAGTCAGCAGCAGATTGGTGATGTCGCCCTTCGGGTCGATCACAATCGCCGGGATGTTGTCGAGCGCGGCTTCTTCAAGCAGGGTGATACAGAGGCCGGTTTTGCCGCTGCCGGTCATGCCGAGGACGACGGCGTGGGTCGTCAGGTCGCGCGAGTCGTAGTAGACGACGCTTTCGGTCAGCCGGTGAGTCGCCGGGTCATAGCGGCGTCCCAGATAAAAGTTGGTTGGCGCTTCAATAAAGGGCATGAACGCTCCAAAAGAAGGGCTGAGTGCTGAGCAAAAGCCGTTATGCCAGATCATTGAGTGCTGCGTTCTCATCGCTGGCAGCAAAGGCGGAAACCATAGCGATCTGGCATAACGGCTGAGTAGAAATCAAACTGATTCCTCCCGGCAAATCAGAGTCGAGTATAGCACAAATGCTCTAGTGTGGCGGCAGAGGTAACGATAGTCGAGTATCGCCCGTCGGATCGAAATGGATTATTGCGGCTGTATCGAGATCATGCCATCAGCAGGTCAGTCGGGTGGGCTTGACAGCCTCGGCCCAGCGGCGGTCGAACTCGGCAGTGTACTGCGCCGCGAGATCAGGATCGGTGATGATGACGAGATTCTCATCGTTGCTGTCAGTCGCGTTAGCCGAGATGTTGAAGGAACCCGTGATAACGGTCACATCGTCGATGATAAAGACCTTGTGATGCAGGATATAGGGGTTGCCGTCCTGTCGCACCGCCAGACCGGCGCAGAACAGCGGCGTCAGCTCGCTCGCTCTGGTTTCGCTGCCGGTTGTCTCGAAAATCCCTTCGACGGCGACACCGGCTTTGGCCCGTTCGATGAGCACCTGCCCAATCGAATCGATGGTGAACGAGAAGGTCATGAAGCGGATTTTGTGGCCTGCGCCCGCGAGCGCGGCAGTCATGGCCGGAACCGGCTTGTCTTCCGGCGCGAAGTAGATCTGAATCGGCACACCGTCCTGAGTGAAACTCTGATAGGGCGTATTGGCCGGTGAGGTCGGCCCAAATTTGTGATCGACGAACATCTCGTCAAACTCAGCCTGATAGTCGGCGACGGCCTTCTGCGAGCGCAGCACCAGCGCATTATTGTTATTGCGGAAGGTGTCGTTGACGGTGTAATTCCACGTCCCTGTCCAGACGGTCGTGCTGTCGAGAATCATGAACTTATTGTGCATCAGCGCGCTGCGCCCGTCGGTAACGACTGGAATCCCGGCATCGACCAGTTGATGCAGCGTCGTATCGGCGTCACCGAGGCCGTCATTATCGTCTGTCACGACGCGGACGCGGACGCCGCGCGCATGAGCATCGAGGACGGCTCTGGTAATCAGCGGGTCATTGAACTCGTAGGCGGCAATATCGACCGTTCGCTGCGTCGCGCCAAGATCGGCCACGAGCGCGGTGTTGATGCCCGTTGTATAAGTCGATTTGTCACTGCTGCTCGGCTGGTCAAAGTAGACGCGCCAGAAGCTCCGCTGCGCGCCGAAGCCCTGCGGCACGCTCAGGATCGTCAGGCCGTTGGGGACGCTGGCGACGCTCGTCCCAACCGAAGGCAAGGTCGGCCCGATAAAAGGAGTCGCCGTGATAACCAGAGTCGGTGTCCCCGGCGCGGCGGTCGGGGTGCTGGTACTGACACCCGGTTCGATCAGGCGGGAAAGCTCGACGACGGCGATGACGATGATGATACCGATCAACCCGGCGAGGGTCGTCGGCGACGATTTTGTACGTTTGCGCCTGGTCATTGCGGTGAGTTTTTCTTTCGTGGCGGCCAGAAATGAATCGATAAGCGATGCAGGAACCCGCCATCATCCTCGTCAGCTTCTGCCGTGGGGGCTAGCGCATCCGGGGGAGAGACGGCGGCAGGTTCCGCCTTCGGCACAGGAACAGGGTCAGCGACAGAGGGCGGCGTGACCGGAGTATTCAACCCGGCAGCCTGTGCCGGGGGCGGTTCGCTGGTCTGAGAACTGGCGGAAACATCCTGCGATATTTCTTTCTCCCCGCTCCCTAAAGGAACGGGGCCGGGAGTGAGAGCATTCACAGCAGACTCTCCAGAAGCCGTCGCAGGGAGAGCGCCGGGGGTGAGGGCATTCGGCGTGAATAAGGCCGTCAGCGCGTTGACCGCCCCCGCATCGTCGAGCGACGGCAGCTTTCCTGCAACCGCCTTGAGCTGATCGGCAGGAATCGACGGCGCGGCAGCCTGCGCGGAAACTACGCCGCCCGGCGCAGACACCGATTCAGCCTGCGTGGATAATTCAGCCAGCCGCGCGTTCAAGGTCGCTTCATCCAGCGCAGCGCGTTTGCCGACGAGCCGGTTCATGCCCTTAAGCAGGCCGCGAAACTGTGCAGCCTTCGCATCGAACGCCTCATCGGTCGCTGACTCGTCAGCCAGTTTGTAGAGTCGGGCTTCAGCCCACTTGAGCAGCAGGTTGGCCTCGTCGTCGCGCAACTCATCGCGCACATCGGTATCTTCGTACAGGCGCTCGACCGCGCCTTCGGCATCTGGCATGGTTTTTCTCCCTGCGCCCGATGATAGCACAGATGTACCAATCAGCCACGCGATCTATTCGAGCGCGATAGCCGAACAACAAAAAGGACATGATAGTGTCATGTCCTTTCAGGAAAATCCAAACGCAGCGCGGGTTTAGCCAGGGCAATTGCATCAAAATCGCAGCTCAGGCTATAAAAGGTCATGAGGGTTTG
>CAZZAO010000074.1:0-24659 GCA_964652205.1 uncultured Anaerolineaceae bacterium
ACGAGCACATGCTGCGGTCGTGACCGTTCCCCCCTCTCTGCCTGCGGAGAGGGGGCCGGGGGGTGAGGTTAGAGCGAGTGAGGTTCAACTTACAACTGATCGTCGTCGCTCGGATTGAGCCTTGTCTACGAGCACATGCTGCGGTCGTGACCGTTCCCCCCTCTCTGCCTGCGGAGAGGGGGTCAGGGGGTGAGGTTTAACTTACAACTGGTCGTCGTCGCTCGGATCGAGCGTTGTCTCGGTCTTGAGCGTATCCGGTGTCACCGGCTTGCTGACTTCGGTCCGCAGGTGGGGGTAGAGCAGCACGTCGCGGATCGTGCGCTGATCGGTCACGAGCATCGTCAGCCGGTCAACGCCCATGCCGAAGCCGCCGTTCGGCGGCATCCCGTAGCGCATCGCCCGCAGATAGTCCTCGTCGAGCGGCGCGGCCTCGTCGTCGTCTTCACCGTAGAGCGTCGCCATATCGAGGAAGCGCTGTTCCTGATCGCGCGGATCGTTCAACTCAGTGAAAGCGTTGCCCATCTCCATGCCCGACATGAAGAACTCGAACCGCTCGACGTGGAAATCGTCGTAAGTGACGCGCTTGGCGAACGGCGAGATGTCGCGCGGGTAGTCGGTGATGAAGGTCGGCTGAATCAGCGTCGGCTCGACGTACTTGCTCAACAGGTGATCGACCAGCTTGCCCCATGTCTGCCCCGGCGCAACCTGATCGCCGAGTCTGCGGATGGCCGCTTCGAGCGACGGCCCATCGAGGTAGTCCATGTAATCGACGCCGGAATTTTGTCGGATGGCGTCACGCAGCGTAATACGCGGCCAGTTCGGGCCGAAGTCCATCGTGTGGCCCTGCCAGGTGATGACCGTCCCGCCGGTCACTTCCTGGACGACGTAGCGCAGCATCCGCTCGGTCAGGTCCATCACGCCGTTGTAGTCGATATACGCCTTGTAGAACTCCAACTGGGTAAATTCCGGGTTGTGCTTGAAGCTGACGCCTTCGTTGCGGAAGTCGCGGCCAATCTCGTAGACCGCGTCGAAGCCGCCGACCAGCAGGCGCTTCAGGTACAGCTCGAAGCTGATGCGCAGGAACAAGTCCTGATCGAGCTGGTTGTGATGCGTCGTGAACGGGCGCGCCGCCGCGCCGCCGTAGATCGGCTGCAAAATCGGCGTCTCGACTTCGAGGAAGCCTTCGCCATCGAAAAATGCCCGCAGCGCCTTGAGCACTTTCGAGCGCTTGACGAACACCTCGCGGACGTCGTGGTTGACAGCCAGATCAGCATAGCGCTGGCGATAACGCTGCTCGACGTCGTTGAACTCGCCATGCTCGACAATCGTGCCGTCGTCGCGCTTTTCCTGTTTGACAACCGGCAGCGGGCTGAGCGACTTGGCGAGCAGCCTGAACTCGTTGACCAAGACGCTGACCTCGCCCGCTTTTGTCCGCATCATCGTGCCGGTCGCCTGAACGAAGTCGTCGGTGTCGATCAGCTTATCGCGGACGCGATTATATTCGGCCTCGTCCATGTCGTTGACGCGCAGCATCAACTGGACGCGCCCCGTTTCGTCCTCGATGTGGATGAACGAGATTTTGCCCTTGAGATTGACTCGGCGGATGCGCCCGGCCACGGTGACAGTGATCGGTGGCTGCGCTTCAGGGTCGGCTCCGCCGCTGCTTGCTTCGGCTTCCTGATAAGCGAGAATAGCCTGTCTGGCGCTGTGGGTTCGCTGGACGCGGGCAGGGTAGGCGCTGATGCCCTGTGCCTCTAACTCGCGCAGCTTCTCGACACGCTCGGCTTCCAGGCGGTTTGGTTCCCAGACCATAAGATGACCTCGACAGGATGAGTGCTAATCGCGCTTAGTGTTGACGATTTTTGGCCGCGCGGCAAGGGCAGGATTTCGGTCGGGCTTGCGGCGATGGGCGTTTCTGGAAGGCGGCTCACCGGGCGAAAAGCCGTGCGCGCTGGATGAGAATGTGATAAATATTTCTATCAGCGGTTGTTGTGAGAGCTATTTCCGTTTAACTTATGTTTAGCCAGACATGGCTCCAACCACCTCTAAACGCCGCAGCATCCTCTGACGCAGCGCGCGGCGATCTCGCAGCGAACCGATCTTCCATCCTATTCCCGTCGGGATTGTGACTCACAGTCGCGCCCTATCGTTCTCTCTAGCTAAAGGCAGGTCTTCGCAATGCTGAAGCTTTTGCGTCATCCTAAATCCATCTTTAAGGAGTTGTCTCCATGAATCAAACGGTTCAATTTTTTCTTGCCCTGGGCCTGATGATCGCTTTCGCCAAAGCGATGGGATACCTGAGCTACCGCCTGAACCAGCCGGCGGTGCTGGGTGAGCTTCTGGCGGGCCTCATCCTCGGCCCTACTGTCCTCAATTTTCTGGGTATCCCCACCCTGTTCCCCGACGGCGAAGCGGTCGGCCACACGCTGATTGAGATGGCTGAAATCGGCGTTCTGCTGCTGATGTTCATGGCCGGACTCGAAATTGATCTCACGCATTTTCTCGAAGTTGGACGCCCTGCGCTGCTGGCTGGCAGCATCAGCGTGCTTGTGCCCGTGGTGGTGATCCCGCCTGCTGTGGTCGCGTTCGGTTATTCACTGGAAAAAGCCATCTTTGTCGGTATCCTGCTGGCCTCGATGAGCACCAGTATCACCGCGCAGGTCATGATCGAGCTGGGAGTCATTCGCCGCAGGGAAGGGTTGGCGCTGCTCGGCGCGGCGCTGATCGACGATGCGATTGTGATCTTACTCGTCTCCCTGTTCGTTGCTCTCAATCCGGGGGGCATTATTGCCGTGGCCGAATCGCGCTCGATTGCCGAAGTGCTGCTGAGAATTTTCGGCTTTCTGGTAATCGGCTCACTGGCAAGCTGGTACCTGCTGCCACGCCTCGCCAACCTCATCAAACGGCTGCCGATCAGCGAAGGGCCGCTGATGCTGGCGGTCGTTTCGGCGCTGCTTCTCAGCTTTGCGGCGGAGTTCTTCGGCGGTATTGCCGGAATCACGGGGGCGTTTCTGGCCGGGCTGGCGTTGGGCCGTGCCCGCCGCGGCGTGGTCGAGGAGATCGAGCGCGGGCTGCACAGCCTCAATTACAGCCTGTTTGTGCCGCTGTTCTTCGTCAGCATCGGCCTGCGAACCAATCTGCGTTTGTTAACGGCAGACCTGCTGCCGTTCGCGCTGGTGATTGTTGTGCTGGCCGTGGTCACGAAGGTTCTCGGCGCGGGTTGGGGAGCCAGACTCGGCGGCTTCGACATGACCAGTTCGATTCGCCTCAGTGTCGGTATGATTAGTCGCGGCGAAGTCGGGCTGGTGATCGCGGCGCTCGGCGTCGATTATGGTATTCTCTCGCCGGAAGTATTCACGGTGATTGTCTTTGTCGTGCTGGTGACGACCATCATGACGCCGCCGCTTGTTCGCTGGTCATTCAGGGAACCCCCGGCTCCGACTGAACCTGATGCCGAAGAACTGGCTACCAACGCCACCTAGGATGGAATCCCCATGTACCTGATTTTGTACGTATCCAAAGATGTTGATCAGGCATCCGATATGCTCGATATCTGGGTCAAGGTCGGTGTCACCGGCGTGACGATCCTCGAAAGCGCCGGGATGAGCCAGCTTACTAAGGGAATTAAGGATGATATCGGTATCACGTTCTCGCTCACCAGCCTGCTGCGCGCGCATGAAGTTCACCATCGCACGCTGTTCTCGGCGATCAAGGACGAGGAGACAGTGAAGAAAGTCGTCAAGGCCGCGACTGACTACGTCGGCGACTGGAGCCACCCTGACGTTGGCGTCCTGCTCGTCTGGCCGCTGCTCGAAGCCTACGGGCTGGAGAAACACTTTTAGCGAGCGTGTCGCGCATCGAGCATACAGCGAGTGTGGCAGGCGCGCGTTATCTGACCCGGTAAATGCCGCCGTCCTTGAGCGCGGCGACCGTTTCGAGACGCGGCAGCAGGTCGCTCAACTGGAAGTCAGTCTGATGGCAGTATTTGCCGCCCGGCGCGCACAGCTTCCTGCGGCTGTCGTCGATCCAGACGAGGGTATCGCCCGGTTTCGCCAGTTCATTAAAATGGTCGAGGTCGCCGCTGATCGAGAGGATGTAGGATCGGTCGTTGATCGGCGCGGTGTACAGCGGCAGCGTGCTGTTGGTCAGGACGACGCCGCTCAACTCGTTCTGGCTGACCCACTGCACTACGTCGATGGTCTGCCAGGCGTTGTACTCGCAGCACCAGGTGCGGAAGGCTGCGATTTCCTGCGCCGTCTGCTGGAACGGGTAAACTGCCAGCCAGACCAGCGCCAGCGCCGTCAGCGCGTAGCCTGCGCGCGGCTGATGGGTGCGCGCGGCCAGCCATCGTCCGGCGCGGTCGAGCAGGGTGAACAGCACCACGATCATCAACGGGTAAATGGGGACAAGCTCGCGGTTGACGATGTCGGTGATGCGGATGACCGAATGGGCCGCGATCAGCGCGATGCAGTAGACGAAGACGAAGCTGGCCGAAATGACGGGCAGATGATCGGCATCGGCGCGGCGCAAGGCGACGATGACCACGGCAGCGCAGATCAGCAGCAGCAGCGCCATCCCGAAGGGCAGCAGCGGCGAATCGGCCTCGAACGGGAAAAACCAGGCGGTCAGCGTGTTCGAGGCGCGTGTGGCCGCAGCCAGCACCGAGATTTCGGCGGGCGGTCGTGTCCCTGCCGGTTCCCCGGTCATGCTGGCGTTATAGGCGAAGCGCGCGGCCAGCGGCGCGAACGAGAGCGCGCCGAACAGAATGGCGTCGCGCAGCCGTTTCGGCAGCGACTCGCGGGCAAAGAGCAGGATGACCAGCGCGCCCGCTGCGACAATCGTGATCCCCATGTAGCGCTGAATGCACGCTGCGCCGGTGATGACGATCATCAGCGCCAGCAGACCCGGTGAAGGCCGCCTGAGGTAGCGTTCCAGCAGCAGGAAGACAATGAGCGCCAGCAGGATAAAGAACGACTCCGTCCAGGCGGAAACCGTCACCTGAAGCAGCGCCAGGCAGCCTGTGACCGCCGCCGCGCCGAGCAGCGCCAGCAGCCGCGAGCGGATCGCTCGCAGACAGAGCAGCCCGGAGCAGAAGACAATCAGGCCGTAGACGAGCGCGTGAAAGAAGCGACTGCTCTCTATCGGCGTCAGGTTGAACAGGCTGCCGACCGCCGAGGCGGCGATCAACACGACCGAGTATCCGGGCGGGTAGTTCGCGTCGTACAGGCCGTTGTAGCGCAGCGTACCGGCTCCGGCGCGCAGTGTCCGCGCCTCGGCATAGTATTCGACGGTGTCAGGCGTGATGTCCAGCCCGCCATAGGGCGTGCTGAACAGGACGAGCGCCGAGCCGACGAGGCTGAGGATGAGCAGGACGACCCACGTCAGACGGGAAGTGGTGTTGGTAGGCATCGTCATCTCAGCGGGCGAGAGGTGGAGCGGCGAAAGGAATGCGGGCGGTTCGCGCGGCGGCAGATCTCACGGATGACAGGCTCCTGAAGGCGATGAAAGGATGATGTGGGATTGTAGAGGATGGGGCGTGAAAAGCAAAACCCCGGCATCTGGGGGGCCGGGGTTTTGAAGTTATTCGATGGATTTGACTTTGAAGGTGATCTCGCCGCCGGGGGCGTCGACCTTGACGGCCTCGCCGACCTTCTTGCCGAGCAGCGCCTTGCCGAGCGGGCTTTCGAGCGAAATCTTGCCTTCCGTCGGGTTGGCTTCTGCCGAGCCGACGAGGTAGTAGACTTCTTCCTCGTGAGTGCCTTTCTCGATGATGGTGATGCGCGCGCCGAGGATGACCTTGTCTTTCTTGCCCTCGGTGTCCTCGATCACCTGCGCGCTGCTCAGAATGGTTTCGAGGCGCTGAACTTCGCCCTCGACGAAAGCCTGTTCGTTCTTGGCATCTTCGTATTCGGCATTTTCACTCAGGTCGCCGCCTTCTTCCAACGCCTGGCGCAGGCGCTCGGCGACTTCGTAACGGCGGACTTCGGTGAGATACTTCAGCCGACCCTCAAGGTTTTTCAATCCTTCAGACGTCAAATACTGGACCTGGTTGACCATTCCCGCAAAACTCCTTGGCCGATATTTTTGGCTATCAGAATCCCGTTTTTGAGATAAAACACAAAGACACAGCGTCTGCTGTGCCGGTGTCAAAGGGACTCGCGTGTTGCGGCTCATATATGAGCCTACGCGCACACAATATAGCATGAAATCTTGCGCCTGTAAAGCTGTACCCGGCCTACTGCTCACAGAAGTCTTATTTTAGCGCTGTACCGCTCATTCCCCCGGCGTGTTGGCGGCGGGCAGGGTGAAACTGAAGGTGCTGCCGATGCCTTCCTCGCCGCTGAAGATTAGCTCGCCGCCCTGAAGCGCAAGCATCGCCCGTGAGATGGCGAGTCGCAGGCCAGTTCCCGGCTGCTGCCGCACCAGTTCCTGCTGCTGCGCCCGCCAGAACGGCTTGCTGATGAACAGCATGTCGTCTTCCGAGAGGCCGATGCCGTTATCGGCCACGCTGAACAGCACATGCGAGCCGAGGTCTTCGACTGATAGCTCGATGCTGCTCCCCGGCGGCGAATAGTGGATAGCATTGGTCAGCATGTCGGTCAGGATCGTCAGCACGCGCTGGTAGTCCCCTTCAGCCTGAAGCGAGGCTTCCGGCAGGCGCATCGTCAGCGTCTGCTCGTTGGCTTTGGCCTGCGTCTGGGCAGCGTCGAAGGCTTCGCGCGCCAGCAGCGGACACGAGAAAACCAGTGTATCCATCGGCAGCAGGCCGTGGCTGAGAGCAACCATCTGGGTGACGTTGTCGAGCAGGTGCAGCGCGGTGTCATTGCTGCCGGCGACCGTCTCGAAAACGGCGTACTGGTCGCTCCTGAAGCGCCCGATTTCTCCGGCCAGCACGGTGCTGATCTGCTTGCGGACAATGTCGAGCGGCATTCGCAGCGCCTCGTCGAGCTGCATCAGGATTTCTTCGGTTTCGGTCAGGATAATGTTTTCCGAGTCAGCCGGTTCCCACTGGGCGGCGGGCGGAGGAAAACTCCCTGTCCTCGCAAACGAATCGTCCGCGTCGGCGCTCATGAACAATTCGCCGCCGTTCGCGTCATCCATCAGCAGATCGGCGCTCAATGCCTGACGCGCCCGTTCGTTGGCCTCGGCGACGGCCTGACTGTTCAGCGCTTCCAGCCGCGCCTTGTCGCGCTCCAGGCTTTCCAGCAAGCCTGCGACTTCCGCGATCTTCGCCGCAGTTGGCTGCGGCGCGGCCTGTTCCAGGCGGGCCAGAATTTTCAACGCCTGTTCCGCGTTCATAGGTCTTTCCCTGCGTTTTGTTGACGCGCGCGCTCGATCAGCTCATGCCCTTCAGCGTGACGGTGAAGGTCGTGCCTTTGCCCGACTCGCTTTTGACCTCGACCGTGCCGCCGAGCAGCTCAATGATGCCGTAAGCGACCGGAATGCCGAGGCCGCTGCCTTTGTACGTCCGTACTAGCTCGTTCTCCGAGCGGAAATAGACCGTCCCTAACTGAGCCAGGTCTTCCGGGGACATGCCGATGCCGTTATCTTCAATGATAACGCGCAGTGTACTGCCGTCAGCTTCCCCACGCATCTTCAGTTCAGGGTTTTCGGCTTCAGTATAGCGCAGGCCGTTTTCAGCCAGCCTGGTCAGCGCCTTCGCCAGCAGGTCGCCATCGACTTCCAGCATCGGCAGGCCGGATGGGACGTCGAGCGTCAGCTTGCGGCCCAACTGGTCGGCCTGCGGCTGGAGCGCCTTTTCGACCTTCATGGCGATATTCTTGAACATATCCAGCTTCGGCGCGAGCTTGAGCGTGCCGCCGCGCAGCTTGGCCGTGTCGCTGACGTCGGTCAGCAGCCCTTCCATCCGTTTGGCGTTGACGCGAATGACATCGACGAACTGCTTCTGCATCTCGCTCAGCTCGCCCATGCCCGGCGTGCCGAGCATGTCGGAATAGCCGCGAATGCTGGTCATCGGCGTTCGCAGCTCGTGGACGGCGTGCGAGACGAACAGCGCCTGCTCGCGCTTGATCTCGGTCAGGTCGCTGGTTCCCGCTGCCGGTTTCTCTCCGCCTTGATCTCCCTCTTTCTCCCCTCGCTCTGAGGGAGAGGGCGAAAACTGCGAAGGGGGGGAGAGGGCCGCTTCGATCAGCGCCCCGATCTCTTCGAGCTGTCCCGGCAGCCGCACCGGGATAATCGCGCCTTTACGCGCGGCCTCGGTCAGTTCGGTCAGCAGCGTCTGTGCCTTACGCAGCGCGTCGTCGTCGGACATGGTTTTATCCTTACGCCAGTATCCCACCTCTATCGTCACGGCGCGGTGACAGACGGTGGTTGTTCCTGTGGAGCCGCGCCGACCGGGATACGGAAGGTGAAACGGCTGCCTTTACCGACCTCGCTCTCGATCTCAATGTGTCCGCCCATCTGCTCGACCAGGCTGCGCGTGATGGCGAAGCCGAGTCCAGTTCCCGGCTGCGAGCGGGTGAAATCGTCCTCGGCGCGCCAGAAGCGCGTGCCGAGTTTTTGCAGCGCTTCCGGCGGCAGGCCGATGCCGCTATCGGCCACGCTGAACTCGATCTTATCGTCCATCTTTTTAGCCGAAAGCGTGATCGTGCCGCCGTCGGGCGTGTACTTATAGGCGTTGCTGACGAAGTTGGTCAGCACCTGCACCAGCCGATAGTAGTCGATATAAATTGGCGGCAGGTCGGCTTCAATCTGCTCGACGTAGCGATGCTTGCGCTCGGCGATCTGGTTGGCGGTCGTGTCCTTGACGGCCTGCGTGACGTCCTTCACCGCGACCTTCGTCGGGTTCATGAAAAACTGGCCGCTTTCGATCCGGCTGATGTCGGCCAGGTCGGAAACCAGCATCTCCATGCGGCGGACGGTGTCGGTAATTTTATTCTGGAACAACACCTGCCGCTCGCTCAGGCTGCCTTCCATCAGCGTCAGGTTGGCGTAGCCGAGCATACTGGTCATCGGTACTTTCAGGTCGTGAGCGACGATGCCGACAAATTCACTCTTGGCTTTGTCGGCAGCCTGAACCGCCGCGTACAGCCGCGCGTTTTCCAGCGCGACGGCAGCGCGGGCGGCGATACGCTCGACTAAATCCTGCTGGCGCGGCGTGAATACGCCGGTGTCGCGCGTCAGAATGGCGATCCCAATGGGCTGCTGTTCGCGCCGCAGCGGGACCATCAGCGCCGACGGGATGCCGCTTGTGCCATCGACCACGCGCGTAACGCCGGTGTCGATGACGCGGAGCGCGGCAGGATAGGCGATCTCAAGGTGAGTCAACTGCGTCGCGCGCGGGTTGACGCCGAAACTGTGGGCGATGCGAATTCGTTTCGGCTCACCTTCGATCAGGCCGAGGTAGCCGGACGAGTCGGTCAGGCGGCAGATCCATTCGAGCGTAACTTGCAGTGCCTTGTTCGCGTCGAGCGTGGCGTTGAGCTGCGTATCGAGCCGCCGAAGCTGCGTCAGCTCCTCGACGCGCTCGGCCAACTGCTGGTCGGTCGCGCTGAACAGTCGGGCATTTTCGAGCGCGACCGCCGCCTGTCCGGCGAAAGTGTCGAGCGCTTCGAGGTCGTTCTGGTCGAAGATTCCGGCGAAGCCGCGATTATCGACGTAGACCACGCCGATGACCTTGCCGCGCGCGTGCAGCGGCGTCGCCATGATGCTGCGCAGCGCCTGCCCGACGATGCTGGCCTGCCCGGCGAAGCGCGGGTCTTCGACGGCGTTGGTGGTGACAATCGGCTGGCCGCTGTCGAGCACCTGATAGACGATGGTGCGGCTGTACTTAAACTGGTCGCTGGTGATCGACTTCTGGTCGAGGTTGCGCGCGGCCTGCACGGCGACGCCGCCGTCACTGTCGCGCAGCATCAGAAAGCCGCGCTCGGCTCCGGTGAGCTGGATAATAGCGTCCATGACCTGATCGAGCACCGTTTGCATGTCGAGCGAAGAGCCGAGCAGCCGCGTGACATTGTAGAGCGCCTCGAAGCGGCTGGTATTCTGCCGGGCTTTGCGATCAGCGTCCAGCTTGTCGAGCGCGGCGAGGATGACTTCCATCTGCTGCGCAAGGAACGCGCCATCGACGCGCCCGCCCTTGATCTGGCTTTGCAGCAGCGTCACGCTCTGGCGCAGGCTGGCGAGTTCGCGCGTCGAAACGTCTTTGTTCAGGCGGCTATTTTCTGTCATGGATTACCACGTTCTGGTAGTAGTCACAGTAAGCAGTGAGCGGGCAGATCTCGCATTCCGGTCGGCGCGCGTGGCAGATCTCCCGACCGTGGCGGATCATATTGAGGTGAAACGGGTAATAATCCTTCGGCGGGACGATAGCTTCCATCAGCGGGTGTGCTTTTTCGGCGCTGAAGCCTTCCGGCACGAAGCCGATGCGCGTGCTGACGCGGTGGACGTGCGTATCGACCGGGAAGGCGCCGCGGTTGAAGGCGAAGCACAGGACGATGGCGGCGGTTTTCGGGCCGACGCCGTCGAAACTGACGAGCCACGAGCGCGCTTCTTCGAGGTCGATGTCGCCGAGAAAGTCAATATTGAGCGCGCCGCGCTGTTCGGTGATGTCGCGCAGTATCTTTTGAATCCGCGGCGCTTTCTGGTTCGCCAGCCCGGCTGGCTTGATGGCGGCGATGACGTCCTGCAGGTCGGCATCGCGCACCGCTTCCCACGACGAAAAACGGGCCTTGAGGCCGTCAAAAGCGCGGTCGCGGTTGGAGTCGGTCGTACTCTGGCTGAGAATACAGTCGATCAGCTCATCGAGCGGCGGCAGGGAAGGCCGCCAGTCAGGATAGCCGTAACGCTCGCGCAGCAAACGGGCGACCGGCTCGTACTTGGCCGCTCGGCGCGCATAGTCCGTGATCTGGGGGAATTTGTCGTTGACCATAACTCGATTGTACCGGCGTTGTGCGCGTAGCGGCAATCGAGATAAATTAAGGTCGATCCGCGTTTTCCTGGCCGCTGACCAGTTCGACGCCTGAAATCAGGATGCTGGCGTTGCCGCTGCGGATAATTTCGATGAGCAGGTCGCGGCTGCCGGTGACGTTGGCCGCCGCAATCGGGATTTCGACCCACACGCCTTCGTCCCAGTAGGGGCCGCGACAGAAGAAATCGCGGAAGCTGCCGATGTCCTCACCATTGACGCGAATCGTCTGCCAGCGCAGCAGCGCGTCCCATTCCGGGTCTTCGTACAGGTACAGTCGGAGCTGGCCCTTGAACTGCGCCGGGAACGTCAGCGTAAACGCGATTCGGTCGCGGCTCGTCCAGCAGCCGATACCGGGGATCAGCCCGCGCGCGTCGAGCGGCAACTGCGGCTGGCAGCTAAACCCCGGCTGAGCCTCAAGGATGTCGGCTTCTCGTGACCACGGCGGGGGCGGCGCGAAGATGTCGGTCGTGCTGTTGAGCGGGCGTGGCAGCAGCGCCCCGCCGCAGCGCAGTGAGAGCGCGGCGTTCGGCGTCGGCTTCCAGACCGGAGCCGCCTGATCGAGCAGGCGCAGCAGCGAACCTTCCATCCGTTTGATGCCGCCGAGGAATTTCTGATTGAGCGAGATCAGCAGGCCCAACTCGCCGGGGTCGCGGTCGCCGAGGCGCTCGCCGAGGCGTTCGGCGAACAGCCGGACGAGTTCTTCGGCGCGTGGGCTGTTCAGCCGCCGCAGACTGATTTCAATTTGCGAGTGGAATGTTTCGCGGTCGCCGTTGGCGGCGGCTTGCAGCCCGACGACGGCCTCTGTGACGGCCTGCGCCAGATCGGCATGAGCCTGAAACAGCCACCGCGTACAGGTGACGCGGTTTTGCAGATAGCCAAAGCGCTCGCGCTCGGCTGGGCCTTCGATCTGCGCCGCTGCTTGATTCAGCAGCTCCTCGGCCTGACTGAGCAGCGCAATCGCGCCCGGCGCAACGCGGATAACCGGATGCACATACTCGTCGAGCCAGCCCTGACCGACCGGCGCTTCCGTGTGCATGAAACGGTGCGCCAGCAGCAGCGGGGCAATATAACAGTCGAGGCCGATCCACCAGTTCGTCTCGAAGATGCTGACGACGCCTTCGACGGTGTGCTGGTTGTAAGCTTCGAGGACATCGAGCGCCTGTACGACCGGGTCGGCGGCTGCCCCTTCGACACCGAATTTGACGCGAATCCAGCGCCGCCAGAGCGCGTCAAGCGGGATGTCTTTGTCCCACGCGCCGCGCGCGAAACACTGGACGTCAAAATCGGTGAACAGATTGCGCCAGTGAACCATCATCACGCCGCTGACGTCGTAACGGTCGAGCGCCTGCATGACCTCGTAAGTCGGCTTTGTTTTGGGCTGGAAAGTCCACAGGTGTTGATCGGTTTCGGCCCACGGAAGATGCCATTTTGGCGCGCGGGTTTCACCATAGTGGCGCAGGCGATCCTGCGCCAGCGTGTTGGTTGGCTCGTAGTAGGCGAGGGTGCTTCGGATGAGATCGGGCGGCCAGACATCGTCCGACGCGGCGAAAATACGCTCCGTCCCCCAGCCGCCGCTGGCAACCTGAATCTCTGGCCTGAGTTCTTTCAGAAGCCTGTAGCCGAGCAGCACCCATTCGAGGTAGTCGTAATCGCCGCCGTCGAGCAGGTCGGCGTACTGGCGGTGGCGCTGGCGGAAGGCGATGTCTGCCGGGTGCGGCGACCCCTGTGTGGCGCGGAAAGGGCCGATTTCTGGCTGCCAGAGGGTGACGACGTCCAGATCGGGGTAGGCATCAAGCAGGGCAGACAGGCGCGCTCGTGCCAGCTTCTCCGCCGACGCCGATGACGGCGCGATCAACATGCCGTTTTCATAGCGATCTTCCGGCGGCATTCGGTCGAGCAGGTCTTTGCCGAGAAAATAGGAATTGCCCGGCTCAATACCGATGCCGGTGCGGATGCCGCGCGAATGGGCATAGGCGAAGACCCGGCGCATCAGGTCGATGGCGGCGCGGTTGCGCTCGCGCTGCGGCAGGTTGAAGGGGATGTCCGGTGAGGTGAAGCGCTCACGCGAGCCAAATGCTTCGCGGCCAATGCGGATCAAATCGAGGTCGAAGCCGCCGAGATGGTAGCCGTCCGGCGCGACGCCCTCGACGGTGTAATCGGTGAACAGCGGCTCGTAGAAGTACAGCGGAAAATCGAAGAAGTTGAAACCCAGTTTGGGATACTGGTCGAGGTAGCGCCGATAGTCTTCGAAGCCCCAGCTATCGCGGCCCGGATGCCAGTAATTCCATAACTGCATCCCACGAACGGCATAGCGCGGACGTCGTTCGACAGCCAGACTCAGATCGGGCAAGGCGGCGCGGCGCTCTGGCAGCAGATCGCCATAGAGGTGAAACGAGCAGCCATAATGTTCAAGCAGCGCGTAGACTCCGTAGAGCGCCCCGGCAGCGTCGCCGCCAGCGACGAGGGTGGCGCCGGGAATGGCGAGCGGATCGAGTCGGTAGCCTTCGGAGCCGAGATGTTCCGGCGTAAAGTCGTCGCCAGACGAACGGATGATCGGGGATGTTCCGGCTGTGCCGACGATAAAACGATGCGCGTCAGAGGGCAGATGTTCGGTGGAATCGCCGGTTTCGAGCGTAACCGGCTGTTCGGTGAGTCGCTCCAGATAGTCCGCCAGTTCGCGCCCGGCGAGATCGACGAGGGAGTTTCGCTGTGTTCCGAGTGAAACGATCAAGGTGCGCGCAGTCATGTTCGATACCCTTAGATGTATTAGCCCGATAGGATGCGTGGTGTCTGGCGCGGAGACTGCCCCGCTTGGTCTGGCAGTCAAAAACTTGACAGTGCATGATATAATTGAGCTGAAGACGGGTGGTATGGAGCTGCGCCGGTAGCCACTCCGGTGCATAACCATGCAGTATCCTGGAACAGGATCCCCGTCTCGTTCCTTTTGTTAGACCTGCTCTAGAATATCCTCAGCTTTTATAAGATGATCTGCCGCCCGCTCACCGCGAAAAACACTAATTGCGAGATTATGCGCTGGTGACTTCTTGCCTACTGCAAAGAAACTGACTTGCGTGCGTAAGGTTATTCCATTTCGCTTACATAAACTTAGGATCAACAGCTTAATATTTGCTTCGTATCCTGTGTATTCCAAATCAATCACGACCTCGTAGAGTTCGCTGTGATAGTTTCTTAGCGCGAAGAAAATGAGCGTTGCGTAGATAGTGATATTGTGTGCTGTGGCATCCCGATCAGGTCGCTTGCGCCTCAACCCCTCTAACGCAATTCGTTTTTCTCGCGCGCTGATGAGAACGCAGATTGAAACGTCGTTGGTCAGAGCCAGGGCCGATGGCCTGTTCGTTTCCTCGATCCGCCCGCTGATATCAACCTCGGCGTGCATATTAGCTGATGACGCCGACGTAGGTGGCGTTCGACACCTTGTTGAGCTTGCCGCCGCTCAGATCGACTTTCCATGTGCCGTTGACGATGGGGCTGATGAACAGCACCGCCTGATTGTTTTCCGTCCAGGCGACCGGACGGATGAAGGCCGTGATCGGCTCGGTCAGCGCCTTCTGCGTCCCGGCGTCGAGGTCGATCAGCACAAAAACCGTCTGGACTGACTGCTGCGCTGTCCCTAAGCCGCTGACCTTCGCCAGCGCGTAGACTGCCAGCGTCCCGTCGGGCGAAATCAGTACGTCGCCGCCCTGGGTATAACCGGGCAGCCTGAGGGCCGGAGCGGTCCGCGCCGCGCCGCTGGTCAGGTCGCTGATGTGGACGTCGAAGCCGCTCAGGTCGGCGCTCAGGGCCAGCCGGACGAAGCGATCAAAGCCGATGCCGCCGCCGCAGAAACAGCCCGGTTCGCCGGGAAGCGGCGCGATCTGGCTGGCGGTCAGATCAACGGCGAACAGACCGGCGTACTGGCGGAACGGAATCAGGTCGCCGAGCGTGTCCGGCTGATAGTCCAGGTAGAGGGTGTCGCCGCCGCTGCTGAAGGCGACTGGCAGCACGCGGATGCCATCGCGCGGGCCGTCCTGAAGCACCTGCCGAAGATTCGTCCCGTCGAGGTTGGCGACAGAAGTGAGCGTCGTCAGCGCGTGGGGGTCGCCCGCCGTGATCGTCCAGGCGATCAGCCGATGATCGGCAGACAGCGCCCAGTCAATGCGCCGCGCGCCTGCCGTCATCTGGATGAACGGGTGATCCTGTACCGAGCCGTCGGCGCGCGCCAGACGGACGCGACCTGAAAGCCGGTCGAAGAACAGGACGGCATCCCGGACGGGGGTATAGCGCTCGCCATCGACCAGCAGCGAGGTCTGCGCGCCATCGACCAGCCCGATGAAGCTCAACTGATCCTGCGTGCCGCTGGCATCGCGCGTGACAAAGACCTGATCGCCATGCGAGGCTTCTGGCGTCGACTGCGCGCCGACCGGCCCGGCGATCAGAAGGCTCATGCCTATAAAAACCAGCAGCGCTCGGATCATGAGGGCAGTCCGCTCCTGATAGACTGCTCAAATAGGGCGATCAACCGGGGCAGGGTTTCGCCAGATGCGCCGGGCAGCCAGATATCCACGATGGGGGTGAGCGTGCTTTCCAGCGGGTTGACTTCGATCAATCGCGCGCCATGACGCTGTGCTGCGACCGGCATTTCAGCCGCCGGATAGACAACGCCGGATGTGCCGACAATCAGCATCAGGTCGGCCTGTGCAATCGCCCGGTCCGCTGTATTGAGCGCGGCGGACGGCAGCAGTTCGTCAAACCAGACCACATCGGGACGAACCGGCGCACCACAGTACGGACACGGCGGCGGCCCGCTGACATCAGGATCGTCCGTCCCCAACTCGACCGGCGTAGGATTGCCCCGGCAGTTCGCCGAACATCGGTTGGCGTCAAGCAGGCCGTGCAAACGGACGACGTGTCCGCTGCCAGCAGCTTCATGCAGGTCGTCCACGTTCTGCGTGATGATCGTGAGACCGGGGAAAGAGCGTTCAAGCGCGGCCAGCGCGCGATGTCCGGGATTCGGAACTGCCTGACGCGCGATCTCGCGGCGATGCTGATAAAAATCCCACACCAATTTGGGATCGCGCTGAAAAGCGGTCGGCGTTGCCAATTGTGCCGGGTTATAGCGTGACCACAGGCCGGTCAGGGCATCGCGGAAGGTCGCAATGCCCGATTCCTTACTGACGCCGGCCCCGGTTAGTACGACCGGGGACCGGCTGGCGCGGAGCAGGTTGGCTGCCCGCAGAAGTCGCTCGTTCATCTGTTGCTCGCTTGCAGCCACCGAACTCGAATCGAGGTGGCGCGTAAGCACAAATTGTATCCGAGCGCGAGCGAACGCGCCTACGCTTTGTCTTCCTGCTCCTTCGCCTGCGTGGCGGCGAAAAAGCGCCCCCAGTGCGGTCGGCTGCCGTCGAGGTCGGTGAAGTCATATTCGTCGGACAGCGTCCAGGTGGCAAACGCTTTTCCGCACTTTTCATGGACGTTCGGATCGGTCGCCAGCGCGACAACGGCGCGACCGATGTAATGCGGCGTCTCGCTGCTGGCGAAATACGGGTCTTGAGCAATCGCGTCGCGCCAGGTCGTCTCGGTCACGCCGAAATGGTCGAGCATCTGCTCCGAGCGCAGAAAGCCCGGCGTCAGCGCCAGCGCCGTGATGCCGTCCAGATGGCGCGCCTTCAGGTCTTCAGCCTGCGCCAGCGCCAGCCGGATGACCGATGTCTTGACCAGATCATAGGGCAGGTTGCCACGATAGTTGAGCGAGTCGCCGTCGGTGATCTCGACGATCAGGCCGGAATTGTGAGGAACCATCAACGGGACGCCGAAGCGGCTGGTGATGATATGGGTGAAGATTGCCCGTTCGAGCATCGTCAGCGTTAAATCAATCGGCACTTCCCAGAAGGTTTTACCCCAGGCGTCGAGCGCTTCGCCGCCCCAGATGTCATTGATGAGGATGTCAAGCCGACCGCCCTGCTCGGCAGCAACCCGCGCGAACAACGCCTCAACCTGCTCCGGCTGAGTATGATCGACGCGCACGGCGATGCCCTTGCCGCCGCGCGCCGTCACCAGCTCGGCGGTTTCGTCAATCGTCTCAGCGCGGTCGATGTCCGAGCGCTGGCCGCGCGTGCTCCGCCCGGTGCAATAGACGGCTGCGCCGGCTGCGCCCAGCTCGACGGCAATCGCTCGGCCTGCGCCGCGTGTCGCCCCGGCGACGACGGCGACTTTCCCCTGAAGTGGCTGCATGGCATGATCCCTTTGTTGTCTCATCCCCTGCTTTATGCGTGTTTGCCGCTGCCTGAGTCGAAAATCTGCCGAAAAGCTCATGGAGCGATCATTTTATTGCAAATTAAGTAACGGTAAAATGAGACAACGTCGGGGAGCGTGAGGGCTGCAACCATGCCGTGGACGAAAGACAAGTATCCGCAGTCGATGAAAAACCTGACTGCCGAGACGCGGGCTAAAGCCGTCGAGATTGCCAACGCGCTGCTCGAAGAAGGCTATGAAGAAGGCCGCGCGATCTCAATTGCGACCGCGCAGGCCGAGCAATGGGCCGAAAACCGTGGCAAGCAGGTCAAGAAAAAGACCGCGCCGTTCGGGAAGTCTGCCTGAGGCGCGGAAAAGACTCATGCAGGCTGTATAATCAAGCGTCGTCGGAAGGTTTCGACGGCGCTTGTGCTGAGTTACTGCGTGAGGGCTAACGTGGAATTTGCAGTCAACTATTCGCCGGAAGCGGCTGCGCTGCTGGCTGATGGCTCTATCGAGATCGACCGCTTTAAGTGTCCCGACTGGCCGAACCTGATCGCCGAGGCGGCGGAGACGCGCCCGGTTTACGTCCACTTTCCGCTCATCACCGACGAAGCGCGGCTGACGAAGGTCGATTGGGCCGAAGTCGAGCGGTTGCTGGTCAGTACCGAGACGCCGTTCGTCAACATGCACATGATGGCCCCGGCAGACGGCGATCCGGCGGACGCGGTTGAGGGCATAATTCGCGCGGTGCGGAGCGTCACGGCGCGTTTTGGCGCGGAACGGATCATCCTCGAAAATGTGCCGTATTACGGCGCAATGGGCGATATTCTCGGCAATCGCTTTTTGCCGGTGTGTGTCGAGCCGCAGACCATCCGCCGAATCCTCGATGAAACCGGCTGTGGCCTGCTGCTCGACATCTCACACGCGCGGATCAGCGCGTCGTATCTCAAGCGCGATGCCCGCGATTATATCACCGCGCTGCCGCTCGACCGCATCCGCGAGCTGCATATCACCGGACTTGGCCCGGTCGGCGAGCGGATGGTTGACCACATGCCGATGACCGAGGCCGACTGGTCGATGATCGAGTGGGCCTTCGACGCGATTCATCGCAGGCTGTGGGGGCAGCCATGCACCGTCGCGCTGGAGTACGGCGGCGTGTCGCTGCCCCCGCCCTGGACTACCGAGGCATCCGTCATCGAGAGTGACGTGCCGCGCCTGTTCAAGCTCGCGCGCGGCGTGCCGGTCGATTAGCGCAACGCGCCGGTTCCGCCGCCGAGCCGCTTGGCGACCTCGCGCATCATCAGCGCGGCCTGCCGGTTGTACTCAGCGCCCGCGCGGGTGTTCTGCTCCGTTGCCACCAGCAGGCTGATGAAGTCGCCGACAGCGTACAGGCCGAGCGCCCAGAGCAGCCCGACGATGAACAGGCCAAGCCCACCGATGGGGCCGCCCATCCCTTGCAGCGCAGCCGTGAAGCTGCCCACACCGGTGAAGCCGGGGATATTGGTATTCTGCGGGATTTGCACGCTGACGCTCGATCCTGATGCCGTTTCAGTGACCTCGATTCCCGGAACCGGTGTCGAAGCGCCGGGAGCGCCCACCGTCAGACCCGGTACACTCGTCCCCACGGCAGTCAGGATTCCCCCGATGATGGCCCCGATCAGGATCAGAACGGCGAGCAGTTTGTAAATGAAGCTGATGAAGCGTAGAACGCGGTATCTTTTTTCCATGATGTCTCCAATTGGCACACTATGACTGAGTTTATTTTACTCAGTTCATAATAGGAGCCAACGCATTTTTACCTGTTTTTATGAATCGTTTGGGTTATCTAACCCGAAAAATATTAATGTGCGGCTTCTAGCCTGCTAATGCCGCTAAGAATGCCCCTGTGCAGCCGGTTATCGGCTGTTTCCTTATCGAACTCAGGTTTTACGCCGACTGATGTTAAGATCAGTTTCGATCTGAGCGCGGCATGAGCGCCTGTTGCTCAAAAGCGCGCCCGCCTGTTAAATAGACGATACCTGTGGTGGATGACTGCCCTGGACGAAATGAGTCGTATGCGTAAAACAGCCCTGCTCGTCGCGCTCGCCCTGCTGCTGTCGGTTGCGCCGCTGGCCGCGCAGGACAACCCGACTACGGCGGTTGACTGGGTTCCGGCGACCTTCGACAGCCTGATTCGCGTCAATCTGGCCGCCAACGCGGCGGACGGCACGACAGCGCTCGACAGCCTGAACGTGGCCGCCTACATCGTCAGCAAGCTCCAGCCCGCGCGCCTGAGTTTTAACCAGCGCCTGGGCTACGGGGACTTTTTCCCGCTCGACATCCTCGATACCGAGGACGTGACCTTTGAGAGCAATGTCCTGCCGTGGGTCAGGGACAGCATCGTACTGGCCTACCGCAACTTCGGGCCGACGCTCAAGGTGGCGGATTCGGACATGCTGATGGTGCTGCCAGCGAGCGATACCTTCGCGGCGGCCAGTTTCCTGAGCGCCATCATCAAGTCGCAGGATTTCCCGAAGCATGACAGCTATCATGAGACCTCGCTCTATATCGGCGACCGCGCCACCATCGGTTTGACGCCGGACGCGGTGCTGATCGGCTCCGAGGCGGATGTCAGAGCGGCGGTCGATGCAGAATCTGGCGCGGCAGCGCGGCTGATCGACACGCCCGCCTTTAAGACGGTCAGCGCGGCGCTGCCTGCTGATGGCGTGCTATTCGCTTACGTGGATGGCAGGCAGTCGCTCCGCGCGGTCAGCGTGCTGCTGAACGGCAGCGACAGCGGCATGGGGCTGCTGTCCGCGCTCGGCGGCGTGATGAAGTCGGCGCAGGCGGCGGCGCTGGAAACGCAGCTTCTGACCGGGGCCGTCAAGGGCATCGGTCTGAGCATGGCCGTCAATAACCTCAAGCGTACCCTGCACGCGCAGGCGGCCATTTATGCCGATTCGGCCCCGACCGGGAAGCTCGATCCGTCGATTCTCCAGCTTGTGCCGCGCAGCGCGCTGCTGGTGCAGAGCGGGGCGGACGCGCGCGCGGCTTTCGAGGCTGCGCTGCGGCTGATGCCGCTGAGTGATTACGTCACTCAATTTCTCGGCGGTTTCATCCCCCCGTCACCGAATGCGCCGCCTGCGCCCCCGGTTCCGACCTCAGCGGAGATGCAGTCGGCGGTCGATGGTTTCGTCGGCGCGCTCAAGGGTGTCGGCAGTTTCGATCTCGATGCCGGGCTGTCCGCGCACCTCGGCGGCAGCTATCTGCTGGCCGTCATCCCGCGCCCGAACAACCCGACACCGCTGACGGGCGCGCCGTTCGACGTGCTGATCGCGGCTCAGGTGAGCGATGGCGCGGCAGCGGTCACAGGCGCGGGGACGCTGGCGCAGATCGCGTTCGGCCTGCCCGCGGCCCGCTTCCAGCCCGCGACGGTTGAAGGCGCGCCCTTCAACCGCGCGGTTGTCCCGGCGACTGGCGAGACACTGTTCTCGGTCGGCTCAGTGGATAACCTGCTCGTCCTCGGCACGGGCGACGCGGCGGACGAGGCCATGCGCGCTCGAAACGGCGATAATCAGCTCGTCAAGGTTGACCGCTGGCAGGCGGTGACTGGCGACTCGCCGCTGCTGTACGTCGATTTGAACGCAGTCTACAACCTGCTGCTGCCATCGGCGGGCGCGGCATCGCCGTCCGGGATCGGCCAACTCGGCATCGACATCCGCGATGGCGGCAGCGGCGTGACCATTTTCGACGCGCTGGCGAATATTCCTACCTAGCTGCCGGAGTC
The DNA here is from genome assembly GCA_964652205.1 of uncultured Anaerolineaceae bacterium. Lineage (GTDB taxonomy): Bacteria > Chloroflexota > Anaerolineae > Aggregatilineales > Phototrophicaceae > ZC4RG36. The sequence goes on from CAZZAO010000074.1 coordinate 20,928, forward strand.
GCTGTTACTCAGGCTGGTTAAAGCGGACAAAATCGTTAATGAATTTTTCGGCTGGTTCGTGATGTGATAGTATTGACGACCACGGCAATAATACGTTTTGCGTGATTAACTATCTGGAGGCTGCTTCTATGTTTCGTAAACGTCTCGCACTTGTTGGTCTAGCATCGCTGGCGCTCGGCATCGTCCCGTTCGTGGCGCAGGCGCAGGACGCGACAGCAGCGGCGACTGCCGGTGAGCCGCTCATCGAGTCGATCTGCCTCGTGACCGACGTCGGCCACGTCAACGACGGTGGCTTCAACCAGTTCGCCTACGAAGGTCTGGAAAAAGCGGGCAAGGACTTCGACCTGAAGACGACCTTCATCGAAACCCAGGCGCAGACCGATTACGCGAATAACATCCAGACCTGCCTGAGCCAGGGCTACAACGCGGTCATGACTGTCGGCTTCCTCATCACCGACGCGACTCTCGCGGCGGCGAAGGCCAATCCGAGCGTCTATTTCATCGGCGTCGACCAGGGCTACTCTGAGTCGCTGCCGAACCTTGTCGGCATCCAGTACCGCGAAGATCAGGGCGGTTTCCTGGTCGGCGCGATGGCCGCGCTCATGAGCAAGTCCGGGCATATCGCTGGCGTTTACGGCATCGACGTCCCGGCGGTTGTGCGCTTCCGCCACGGCTACGAGCAGGGCGCGAAGTACATCAACCCGGATATCAAGGTCGATGGCCTGTATATCGACAGCTTCACGGCGGCGGATCGTGGCGCAGCGGCGGCCCAGCAGTTTATGGGCGAGGGCGCGGACGTGATCTTCGGCGCGGGCGGGCAGACCGGCAACGGCGCAGCCCTCTACGCCGCTCAGAACGGCGCGCTGGCAATCGGCGTTGACCAGGATCAGTACGCGACGATCTTCGGCAATGGCGAGACTCCCGGTTCTGACATGATCATCACCAGCGCGGTCAAGCGCGTCGATGTCGGCGCTTACAACATGATTCAGGCGCTGGTCGATGGCACTGGATTCCCTGAGGGCAGCCTGTACGTGCTCGATGTCAACAACGGCGGCATCACCTTCGCCGAGAAGCACGATGCCGACGTCCCCGATGACGTGACCGCGAAGGTGACGGCAGTCGAGGACGGCCTGAAGGACGGCTCCATTGAAACCGGCGTTGATCCGGCCAATGGCGCGCTCCTGAGCGAAGAAGCTGCGGCGACCGCCGAAGCGACCGCCGAGGCTACGCCCTGAGCGTTCGATCTTTCTGACTGACAAACAGGGATGGGGCCAGAAGCCTCATCCCTGTTTTTGTTTCCTGTGCCGCCTGTTTCCAGCGTCTACCCGTGTCAAGAGGGGGCAGCGTGTCCATCTGGCACAAAACCCGCTGTATAACGTGTTACGGGTAAGCAGTTGAACGGGGATTTCCCGGATAGCGGTCAATTTAAGGATCGTGCTGCCTATCCGACCTCACCCCTAACCGACGCGGCCTCCAGCTAATCCGACCTCACCCCCTGACCCCCTCTCCGCAAGCAGCGAGGGGGGAGCGGATGCGAACCGTCGCGGCACTGACCTTTCTCCCCTCGCCCTCCGGGAGAGGGGCCGGGGGTGAGGGTGGACGCGAAAAACCGCGCCCCTACGGAAGGCAAAGAAGCTGCGCCTGGCCTTATCCATAGTGCGGCTTTAGGGCAAAACAGGGACGGTCAGAGTGATCCGACCGTCCCTGTTTACAGCGTCGCTGACAGCCGCATTTCTACTACCTCTCTCCCACCGGGAGAAGGGCAGAGGGTGAGGGAGAATTTAGCGCGCGAACTCGATGGCGCGCGTCTCGCGGATGACCTGCACCTTGATCTGACCGGGATACTGCATCGTCTCCTCGATCTTGCGGGCGATGTCGCGCGAGAGCCGCAGCGCGCTCAGGTCGTCGATCTGCTCAGGTCGCACGATGATGCGGACTTCGCGGCCCGCCTGAAGGGCGTAGCTCTGCTCGACGCCGTCGAAGCTGGTGGCGATCTCTTCCAGCATCTTGACGCGGCGGATATACATTTCGATGCTCTCACGCCGCGCGCCGGGGCGCGCGCCGGAGATGGCGTCCGCCGCCTCGACGATGTAGGCCTCGGTGCATTCCTGCTCGACTTCGTGATGATGCGCGGCGATGCAGTTGACGACCTTCGCGTTGACGCCATAGCGCCTGGCGACTTCCGCGCCGAGCATGGCGTGCGTGCCTTCGACTTCGTGATCGATGGCTTTGCCGAGGTCGTGCAGCAGGCCACCTGCCTTAGCAATCGCCACGTCTGCGCCGAGTTCCGCCGCGATCATGCTGGCGATGTTCGACGTTTCGATAGCGTGCGCGTGCATGTTCTGACCGTAGCTGGTGCGGAACTTGAGCCGTCCGAGCAGCTTGAGGATTTCAGGATGCAGGCCGTGAACGCCGGTCTCGTAGGCGGCGCGCTCGCCTTCCTCGCGGATGACCTGATCGACTTCCGCCTGAGTGTCCTCGATCAGCTTCTCGATGCGCGCCGGGTGAATCCGGCCATCGACGACCAGCTTCGCCATCGCCCGTTTGGCGACTTCACGCCGCACCGGGTCGAAGCTGCTGATGGTGATGGCTTCGGGCGTGTCGTCAACGACGACGTCAACGCCGGCTGCGATCTCGAAGGCGCGGATGTTGCGGCCATTACGGCCAATAATCCGGCCCTTCATCTCGTCGCTGGGCAACTGCACCACGCTGACCGAGATTTCGCTGACGTGTTCAGACGCCAGCCGCTGCACTGCCAGCGAGATGACCTCGCGGGCGCGGTTGTCGGCTTCTTCATGCGCTTCAGCCTCGACCTGGCGAATGATGCGCGCCATGTCGTTGCGGGCTTCTGTTTCGGCCCCGGCCAGCAGTTCGGCGCGGGCGGCTTCCATCGTCATTCCGGCCACACGCTGAAGCTCGGCGGCACGGGCGTCTTCGAGGTTCTTGACGTCTGCTTCTTTCTTGTCGAGCGCGCCCTGACGCTTGTTCAGACTTTGCTCGCGCTGCTCCATGCGCTCGTAGCGCTTGTCCAGGTCTTCACGACGGCGTTGCAGGCGCTCGTCTTCCTTGTCCAGCTCGCGGCGACGGCGCGCGGCAGACTCGTTCGCTTCTTCCAGCACGGCGCGCGCCTTGACTTCGGCATCCTTTGCCGTATTCGCGGCCTGCTCGTTGGCTTTGGCCGCGATGGCCGTTGCGGCTTCTTCGGCCAGCCGCCGGGTATTTTTGCTCTGCGTATTCTGGTAATACGTCAGACCTCCAATGCCAACGGCAGCGCCAATGACTAGCCCGACGATGAGTAGGATCACTTCCATACCGCTTGAGCGGTCCAATCCAGTGGGCGACCAGGGGGAACCGCTTGCCTCCTTTCGTTTTATTTGCTGAGGATGTTAAGATTCGTTACGTTTGCCAGTTGCCAGTCCGAGCGCGGTGGGGATGCTGTGGCAGTCGTCATGTGCCTGCCCAGGTGTCGTCGTCTGCCACGCCATCCGCGTCGGCGAAAAATTCAGGGTCTTCGGTTTCGAGTTCTTCGATCAACTGCTGAAGCACTGCGCGCACGTCGCCATAATTGAAGCCACGTCGCTGGAGAAAGCCGCCCAGTTTCTTCCTGAAATCAGCCTGACTGCTGCCTCGGTAGCGCCGCAGCTGGCTGCGCGCTGCTTTCATGGCGACTTCGTCAGCGTCGACTTCGGCCAGAACCTCGGCGATGATCGTATCCGCCACGCCTTTTGCCCG
>CAZZAO010000074.1:24669-27287 GCA_964652205.1 uncultured Anaerolineaceae bacterium
CGAATGGCTTTCGGGCTGGCGGCTTTGAAAGTGCTGCGATCCTGCACCCAGAATCTGGCGAATGCCTCGTCGTCGAGGTAGCCGAGGGCGTACAACCGCTCGACAGCGGCGTCGATAGCGTGGGGCGGAACCTCTTTTTCCTTGAGGTTGCGGCGCACTTCAGCTTCGCTCCGGGGCCGGGAACCGAGAAAGTGCGCGGCCCGGTCAACGGCGCGCAGGACGTCATCCTGGCCGCGCAGGGCCTCAATTTCCGCCGGGGAAATCGTTTGCCCCTTGTGCAGTCTGACGGCCTCGTCGAGCGCCAGGCTGAAGGCATAGTCATCGTCGATGTAGACGCTGACGCGCTTTTTATTGCGCTTCTGCACTTCCAGCCCGGTGATCGTTCCATTACTCATGGGCTGTTTCCTGCCCGGTCAGGCGCGCCGCTCGCGCGTCACGCTGGCACAGAACTTGAATCGAAAGAGCCGTGATCGAAGCTGAAACCACGGATGGCCTATGGGCTGATTGGAGAAATGAGGTGATGTGCGCCGCGCGCAGGGTTGCGATGCGCCCAGTTTCCCCTTGAAGCCAAATGAACGGCTGGCGGAAAACGGGATGACTAAGGTCTGTTCATCGGGTCAACGGCTTCACCAGGGTGAGCTGCAACAACCTGATCTACGAGAGCCAGCTTCGGCTTGACTACGGCATCTGCATCACGTCCGCCCGGTGTCAACAGGCGGGTCCATTGTCTTACAGTCAGTGAGTCCCAAAGCCAATCAAGGGCTTCAGAGTGCATTCTACCAGCGAAGTTCAGATCACATTCCCTATTATGCATATATTGAGCGGATTGCACAACAGGCATTTTGACCAGTGCGCCTCGGTCAGGTGAAAGTGCCGTTGCCGATACTGTCTGAGGTCAATCGAGCGGTGGCTCCAATGCCTTCTGCTCACCTGCCGCGAGCGATCATCAGGCAGTCGGGTTCTCTTTTTCCTCCTCGTGTGCCGGGCGAGGGGCAGGGGGCGGGATTGATCGCCGATTGGCGCGGCGCTCGGCGACGTCCGTCAGCCGCTCGGCTGGCTCGAACAGCAGGCCGTGGGCCTTCGGCGTTTCAAGGCGCTGAGTGCTGTAGATGCTGCGATGCCCCGATGCCAGATAAGCGACGAAGCAGCCAGCGGCGAAATAGAGCGGCGAGCCGCCGCCGAACAACTCGATCCCCATCAGCATACTTGCCATCGGCGTGTTGCTGGCCCCGGCAAAGACGGCAACCAGCCCGATACTCGCCAGCCACGCCGGGTCAACGCCGAGCAGCCGTCCGAGTGTGAAGCCGAGCGTCGCGCCGACGACCAGCAGCGGCGTCACTTCGCCGCCGAGAAAGCCAGTTCCGAGCGTGACTGCTGTAAAAATTAGCTTGAGCAGGAAGGCGAAGGTTGGCACGCCGCTGCCGCTGACGCTGCTGGAAATCAGCGGCAGGCTCAGGCCGAGATAGTCGTTCGTGCCGACCAGCCCGGTCAGAGCGATGATGGCGAGGCCGCCTGCGACCATCCGCAGCGGCGTCGGGCGAATCAGCGCGCCGACGACATGCTTGATGGCGTGGGTCAGCTCGATAAAGATCAGGCTGGCTGCGCCGAAAGCGATCCCGGCGACGGCGACCTTGAGCAGCAGCGCTGGTTCCAGCTCGACACTGGCGATCAGCGGATAGCGCGTGTGCGTCACGCCGAGCGCCCGCGTGACCAGATCGCCGACCGTCGCCGCGACCAGACAGGGGATGAGGCCGTCGTAGCGGATGCGCCCGACGCGCTGAACTTCCATGCCAAAGACGAACCCGGCCAGCGGCACGCCGAAGACCGAACCGAAGCCACCGCTGATTCCGGCCATCAGCATCAGCCGCCGATCTTCGCCAGTCAGACCGAATAGCCGCCGCAGACCGTCCGCCAGACTCGCGCCCATCTGAATGGCCGTGCCTTCGCGCCCCGCCGAGCCGCCAAACAGATGGGTGATGATCGTCCCTCCGAGGACGAGGGGAGCCATCCGCAGCGGAATCGGCGCGTGGTTGTCGTTGACCTGCTCGACGACCAGATTGTTGCCGCGCGCCGCCGTTCCCGCGAAGCGCGAATAGACCCGGCCAACGCCCAGACCCGCCAGCGGCAGCAGATAAAGCAGCCACGGGTTCGCCTCGCGCGTATAGGTCGCAGCGCCCAGCGTAAGCAGGAAGATGGCCGAGGCGATTCCGGCCAGCACGCCCGCTGCGCCGCCCAGCAGCGTCCAGCGAACCATTGTTTTCAGGGTGGCGATATGCTCGATGCGGTCGATAGAGACTGCGCCGCTGAAAGCATCGACGAAAACCTGCCGACGTCTGCGGCTCTGGATCGGCAGGGAGTCTGATGGGAGTGTTTCCTGCGGCAGCGTCATGATCGTTCGCCTCGTTTCCTTTCGGGTCAGGCGACTGCGCCAGCCAATAAAAAAGCTTCTACCTGGCACAGCCGGGTAGAAGCTATTAACCTCGCGGTGTTACACGAGCTTCATCGTGAGCCTCTCGAAGGCCAACCCGAAGTCTAGCAGCGTCGATTTGACGTGTCAAGCAACCAGGGCAAACGCATCAAAATCGCAGCTCAGGCTATAAAAGGTCATGAGGGTTTGT
>CAZZAO010000075.1:0-27242 GCA_964652205.1 uncultured Anaerolineaceae bacterium
CCGAATTATCGTGCTGGCGAACGGCGGCATCATCGAGCAGGGCAGTCACAACCAGTTGATGCGGCAGGGCGGTCACTACGCCGATCTGTACAACACCTACTTCCGTCACCAGTCGTTGAGCTATATCGAGAACGCTAAAACGATGTTTGCGACCGATACAGGGACGTAGCTCTCGCTCGTGGCTCAAAGCTGCGGGCGGCACTACAATACGCCGTATGACCCTGACGCCCCGACTTCAACGCCGTCCGCTGGCCGTCCTGCTCGCGGCCTTTGTCATCCTCGCGCTGGTTTATGCCTGGGCGACGCCGCCGCTCGAAGCCTCGGACGAACTGTGGCATTTCGGCATGGTCAACCACATCGCCGATACCGGAGCGCTGCCAGTTCAGAATCCTGATGTTGAGACGGCGTGGGAGCAGGAAGGCAGCCAGCCGCCGCTCTATTACCTGATCGCCGCCGCCCTGGTCAGGCCGCTTGATCGCTCCGATTTTGATGCGCTGCGCCAGCCGAATCCGCACGCGAAGGCCGGCATTCCCGGCGCGTCCGACAATAAGAATCTCGTCCTGCACGCTACGCCGCACCCGCCGCCGGTCAAAACGGCGCTGGCGGTCTATGTTCTGCGTCTGCTCGGCATCCTGCTTGGCTGCGTGACGTTGGGCGCTGTCTATGCGACGGCGCGGTTGGTCGGCGGCAGCCGCGTCGCGCTGGTCGCCGCTGCGCTGACGGCCTTCAACCCGATGTTCCTGTTCATCAGCGCCTCGGTCAATAATGATAATCTGGTGACGGCGCTCGGCAGCCTCGTCCTCTGGCAGACGGTTGTGCTGCTGCGTGATGGCTGCTCGACGCGCCGCAGTCTGGTGCTGGCGCTGCTGCTCGGACTGGCGGCACTGACCAAGATCAGCGGGCTGGTGCTCGTGCCAGTCGTCGGGCTGGCGGCGCTGTGGATCGCCTATCGACGCGCTCAATGGCGTGGGCTGATCGTGCTGATTGTGCTGACCGGCATCGCCGGTCTGCTGATCGCCGGTTGGTGGTACGCGCGCAACCTGACGCTCTATCACGAGTTGTTCGGCACGGCGATGATGGTCGCCGTCGCAGGCCCGCGCGCCGGGCCATTCACGCTGCGGACGCTGTTGGCTGAGTTTGAGGGCTTCCGCGTCGGTTACTGGGGCTGGTTCGGCGCGGTCGATGTGCTGACCTTCGCGCCCTATTACCCGCTGATGGACGCGCTGACGGTCGCCGCGCTGATCGGGCTGGCGCTGTTCCTTTACCGGACGCGCGGGCGGCGCGTGGATGTCTGGATTCTGGCGCTGGCGATCCTCGCGGGGATTGTCGGCGTGATCGGCTGGACGGCGCAGACTTACGCCTCGCAGGGACGGCTGCTGTTCCCCTATATCGCGGCCATCAGCACGCTGCTGGCGCTTGGTCTGGATGAATTGTTCGCTCGCCTTCGGCTGCGGCGGCTCGAAGGTGCGCTGGCGGGAGCCTACGGCGCGTTCGCGCTGATCGTCGCCCTGGCCTCGATTGCCCCGGTCTATGCGCTGCCGACTCCGCTGGCCGCGCTGCCGTCGAGCGCGACGCCGGTTTACGCCCGCTTCGGCGACGTCGAGTTAGTCGGCTACCAGACGGCGGATGCGCGCTACGGGCCGGGCGATGCCGTGCCGATTACGGTCTACTGGCATGTGCTCCAGCCGTCGAGCCGCGACCTGAGCCTCTACCTGCACGCCGTCGATCCGTCCGGCGCGGCGATTGGCCGGATCGACAGCTTCCCCGGCGCGGGGCGGCTGCGAACGACGGTCTGGCAGGCGGGCGCGCTCTACGCCGATTCGTACCGCATCCCGCTCGACCGCGACGCGCAGGGACGTTATGGCCTGCGTGTGCAGGTCGGCTGGTGGCACGCCGCGTCCGGCGAAGTCGTCGATCCGGTTGACAGCAGCGGCGCGAGGCTCGAAAGCGTCATGCTCGATGCGGGGGCGTTCGTCGGCGGGCCGTCGCCGGAGCTGCCGTCCGGCCTGACGCCGACCGAGCGCGTGACCTTCGGCGGCCTGATCGCGCTGACCGGCTACCGACTTGACGGCGACCATCTGACGCTGGCCTGGGAAGCTGCCGGGACGCCGCCGGACAATGAGACGGTCTTCGTGCAGGTGCTCGACGCGGCGGGGACGCTGGTCGGGCAGGGCGACGCGCCACCCGACCTGCCGACGCGCTACTGGCGCTCCGGCGAGCGTTACCTGACGACCCACACGATCAGCTATCCGACGCCGCTCGCGCCGGGGACGTATCAGATCGTCGTCGGCTGGTACAGGCCGAGCGGCGACTTCCCGCGTCTCGGCGCGCCCTATCCGAACAGCGCCTATCCGCTGGCGAAGGTGACGAGATGAGTCAGGGCCAGCGTGGCACTGCTGTGCTGATTGACGGCATCTAGCGTCCGTTTGGACTTGACACGGATATACGCTGAAATTAGGCGGCGCAATCAGTTGCCCAGCGAAATCTCGGCCCACGGCCCGCTCGAATTTCTCGTGTGGTCGACCACGTCCGCGTTGATGAACTGATCCCCTTCGCGCGCGTACAGCCCGACGCGCAGCGTCGTCGTATCAGCCGGGATTTGAGTATGGATCCACGTAATCACCCGATCACCGACGCACCAGTAATTCGATGGATAGAAGCTGGCGTCCTGCTGGCCGACCTTCTCGCCCGCAGCGTCGAGGAAGTGGACGAAATACTGATAGTCGTGGTCGGCGGCGGCGGGCAGCGTCCACAGGAGCGAGACGGTGTTATCCTCAACCCGGAAACCGCCCAGCGTCACGCCGTTGTCGAACTCGACAGGGTAGGTTTCCAGGATGCGCCCATTGTTCCAATGCGTCCAGTCCGGCGCAGCGTCGAAATGGCGGATGGTGTAATCGCCTTCGCCGGGGCGGAGCGCAATCGTCCGCGCGGGCGCGGCGTCGTACAGGTCGCCTGCCGCCGGAGCCAGTGCGCCGGGCGGACTGATGACCGCGAACGGATGCGCCGGAAAAAGCGCGATCCCGCCGGACGCGATCACCAGTTCGCGGACGCAGGTCGCGCTCCGGTAGAGCAGCGCGTGCCAGATGTCGTAGCCGCTTGACTTCGAGACGCCGCCGGAAATGACCACGTCGCGCTCGCCGCGCAGCGCGTCACGGACGTCGAGCAGATAGTGGATCGGCGTCGGGTAGAGCGGCGTGTTGGTCGTGTCGGCTTCGTGCAGAAACAGCAGGAAGGTCGCGCCCTGTGTCAGTAGCACGGCGACAATCGCCGCCGCGACCGGGACGCGCGCCGGTTTCGGCAGCGCGGCGATCAGCCCGTCCGCGCCGACGCCGACCAGCAGACTGAGCGCCGGGAGCATCGGCACGAAGTAATGCGGGTAGACGCCCGTCCAGTTTGGCACGAAGATCAGGAACGGGATGACCGCCCATAGCGCCAGCAGTACCGAGCGAAAGCCGCCGAAGCGCCGCCACGTCGTCAGCAGCCCGACAATCACCAGCCCGCCGACGATCAGCCAGAGCGCGGCGATCACGGTTGGGACGGCCAGCACCACCGCGTACTCGCCGACCAGTTCCGAACCGACCCACGGCCCGCCGAGGCCGGTCGCCAGCCGCGCCATGTAGAGCAGCGCCTTGTTCCGCAGCGTCAGGTCGGATAAATGCGCGATCATCGCCGACGCGCCGCCGCTCGGACTGGCCGCGAGGCCGAGCGCGAATGGAACCAGCGTCAGCGCGGCGATGACGACGCTGCCGATCAGCGCGGGCCACGCAAGCTGCCGCCGACCGCGCCAGACGATCCAGACGAATGGCAGCAGCATCACCCAGGCGGCGTAATGAATCTGCATCCCGATGACCAGTACCGGCAGCGCCAGCAGCTGCGTCCAACGATGGCGCTCAAGGAATCCATCCAGCGCCAGCAGCAGCCCGATCAGCAGAATCGGCGTGTGATAGTCCTGCGCCCAGATCGAGCGGCTGTAGAAGATGGCGTGCGGATGGAGCGCGTAGGCCAGCCCGGCGATCCACGCTGCGCGCGGGCTGAAATAACGATGGGCGATCAGCCACAACAGACCGACGCCGAGGACGTTGAAGGCCGCAATCGCCAGCGAGACGAGCTGCGGATTATCGGTCAGCGTGAATGGCAGCGCCAGCGCGTAAGCCGTGACCGGCGAATTTGGCACGCCCGCCGACGACTCAACGCCGACGACCGGCACGCCCTTGCCGCTGACGAAGTCGAGCGCCAGCGTCGACAGGGTCGCCTGATCGTAGCCGTAGTCGGCGACGCGGCCCAGATCGCCCATCCGCGTGATCGCCGCGACCAGCACGATCAGCGCCAGTATGAGCCAGTCCCGCCGCTGAATCGGATTCGTGGCAATGAGCGCTTGCCGCCTGATTGATTTTGCCGCGTCCAACAACCGCTTATCTTTCTCCCCTCGCCCTGAGGCAAAGCGTCCCGAACAGTTCTATCGTTCGGGAGTAGCCGAAGGCCGCGCAGGGGGCCGGGGGTGAGGGTCAACGCTGCAACCATGTCCCATCCCTAACTGAGGGCCGAGGGATGAGGGTCAACGTTGTAACCATGCTCCGTCTCTAATTCGGGGCCGAGGGTGAGGGCCAACGCTGTAACCACGCTCCGTCTCTAATTCGGGGCCGGGGGTGAAGGTATTTTTATATCGACCCACGAGCCGCCGGGCTGGTCGTTTGCGTCCAGCGTGGCGATGTTGCGGATGGCTTTCCCGTCCCGGCTGTACAGCCCGAAACGCAGCGTCGCCATGGTCTGCGGCAGGTCGAGCTGCGTGCCAGTCACAATTCGATCTCCGGCGCACCAGTAGCGGCTGGCGAAGAACGGTTGATCCTTCTGCGCGACTTTTGCCCCGTCCGCATCGAGCAGATGGACGAACAGCGCGCTGTCGACCGTCGTCGGCCCCGGCAGCGTCCACGCCAGCACCACGCCCGCCGATGTCAGCGCGTAGCCAATCGCCTGCGCGCCGTTAGCGAACTTCACCGGCCCGATCCGTGTCAGCGCTGGCCCGGCGTAGCGCGGCGCGCTGTCATAATCGTAGCGGCTGTACTGCCCCGCAGGGCTGACAACGTCATAGCTCTGAGCGGGCTGAGCCTGTGTATAAAACTTCTTCGCGGGCGAATCCGGCGTATCGGGCGCGACCAGCGCCGTGAATCGGTCGGCGGGAAAGACCAGCAGGCTGCGGCTGTCGACCGAGCGCACGCAGCGACCGGGCTGCATCAGCAGCGACGTCCAGATAGCTGGCTCGATGCTGGTGACGACGTTCGCATTGGGGACGACGGCGATCACATCCTTGTCCTGCGCCAGCGAGTCGCGGATGGCGACCAGTTTATTGAGCGGCGTCATAAAGCCCGGCCAGCTTGTCGGCACGCTTTCGACGTAGCGCATCAACCCGCGCCACCACAGCCCCTGAGTCAGCAGGATGGCGATGAAAGCCGTCAGAATCACGACCCGGCTCAACGGCTTGCCGGGCAGGTGGCGCGCCAGCCAGCCAACCGTCACGCCCGCCAGCAGGCTCAGTGCCGGGATGCTGGCGATCAGATAATGCGGGAACACCTGCGTCCACGCTGGCGTGAAAACGATCAGCGGCAGCAGCACCCACAGGAGAACCAGCAGCGCCATCCGTCGGTAACGAGTCGTCCAGATCAAGCCGAATCCGGCCAGCGTCACCGCGCCGAGCAGCGCCCACAACTGAGTTTGCGGCGGCACGCGCCGCAGCAGGTCGTCCATCTCTCCGGGCGTAAGCTGGGTTTCGATGCCGATGCCGGTCGCCAGATCGGTCGTCCAGCGCAGCGCGTCGATCTTCAGGCTGAGGCCGCGCGAGGAACTGCGACTGCCGAGCGCCCCGAACAGGCCGGGATCATTGGACAGCGTCTGTTGAATCCCGATCAGATAGGGCAGCATGACGACGACCGCCAGCGCAAGGCTCGCCGCTGCGGCGGGCCATGAAATCCGTTTGCGCCCCATCCACAGCAGCACCAGCGCCAGTGGCAGCAGCGCCCAGCCAGCGGGGTGAATTTGCAGCGCCAGCAGCAGCAGCGGCGCGCACAGCACCTGCGCCCACTTCTTGCCCTCGACGAAGCCGAGCAGCCCGAACAGCAGCGCCGCCAGAAAAATCGGCGTGTGGATGTTCTGCTCCCAGATTTTGCGGCTGTAGAGCACCGCCCACGGGTTGAGCGCGTAAGCTAATCCCGCCGCCAGCCCGACGGTCTTATCGAGGTAACGATGGGCGATTCCCCATAACAGCCCGACGCCGAGGACGTTAAAGGCGGCGATGAACATCGTGGCGAAGATCGGGTCATTGCCGAACAGATACGGGATGGCGACAAAATAGACGCTGATCGGCGAGTTTGGCAGCCCGACCGACGACGGGATGCCGACGAACGGCACGCCCGCGCCGCGCAGCATCTCCTGCGCCTTGATCGCCAGCGCCGCCTCGTCGAGCTTGAACTCGACTACAGCGGGATCGCCGAGCCGGACGAGCGCTGCGACGAACAGAATCAGGGCCAGAACGATCAGATCGCGCCGTTGAATGGGATTTACGCTGGGCATGACGTCCTATCGCTGGGTGCGAGATCGAGCGCGATCTCATGATTCGCCGCCTGCGCGCCGCCCTGCATCGCCGGGAGCCGCGCGCCGCTGTCCCGCGCGTACAGGCCGATGGTGACGCGCGTGACCGACGCATCATACGGCAGACGATAGTGGTCGGTCAAGTTCTGCCCCGGCAGCCATAGCGAGGTTGGGTAATTCCCGCCGAGCGGCGGCGCGTCGATCTGGGTCATCATCTGGCCGTTGGCGCTCAGGCCGTGAATGAAGGCAACGTAGTCCTTGTCCGTCGCGGCCAGCACATGCCAGCCGAGCGTGACCGCGTAGGCGTCGCCGTCGCGCTGGATCGTCGCGCAGTACAGCGCGATGGCATCGTCGAAGCTGGCCTGTAGTTTATTCGGCAGCGGCGCGCCTTCGCCGTTAATGCGAATCAGCGGGTCGAGCAGCAGGTGATCGCTGCCGTCAGCCAGCCTGAGCGGCTCGCCGGTCGCGGCGTTGACCATCTGCACCATCAGTTTGCCGACGTAGGGTGGGGCGCTGTCGAACAGTTTGAGCGGGTCGATTTCCGAGGCGAAGCGATCCTGCGGGTAGCCGACTGTCTGCCCGCCGCCGGGGAAGAACGGCTCATAGACTGCCCATGCCTGCGAAACATTCAGATCGACCAGCTTGACCACCGGGCGGTATTGTTTATCAATCGGCTGCTGCGCCCGCCAGAACAGCAGTGGGTCGATTTCCTCGCCGGGCGCGGCGCTCGTCCGGTCGAGTGTGTAGCCGAGCAGCTCGAACAGCCCGCCGAACGAGGCGTGAACCGGCGTCTGCATCGCGGCGGGCGCGTCTGGCGCGGAGCGCAGCCGAAAAAGCAGCGTGTTCGGCGTCAGCACGAATGTATTCACCAGCGCGAACGCTGCTACCGCCGCCCCCACGCCGAGCGCAACCTTTCGAGGCAGGTGTGGCTGGCTCAGGGAATCAGCATCAAGTCGATTTTCGCTGGCGTCTTCTCCCCTCTCCCCGCGGGAAGCGGGCCGGGGGTGAGGGAGCAGCAGGAACGCCACCACTATGCACGCGAGTGTCATCCACGCGCCGGCTGTCTGTTCCGGCGTCCCGGTATAGGCCAGCGCGATCACATGTTCCCCCGGCGGCGTGTTGACCGTAATCAGCCCGAAGCGCGCGTCCGGCACAATCGGCGCGGGCTGACCGTCGAGCGTCGCTGTCCAGCCGGGGAAATAATACTGATGGAAGCGTACCGGGAAAGGCTGCTGGAGCGTCACCCGCACCGACTGCGGGTCAAGCTGCTCCTGCTGCAAAATATCGCCGTACTTCGCCATATCGACGCGCAGCACGACCACCCGTGTCGGCGTGGTCACGTAGTCGTCATGCTCCGGCGCGTCGTTGAGCGGAATCCCCTGTCCCCAGATCGGGTCGAACTCGTCGTAGCTGGTCGTCCCCCAGGTGTGGGTCGTGTTCTCGAAGTCGATCTCGTCTTTCGCGGTCAGATCGTGCCACGGCAGGAAGCGCTGATTCGGATAAATCATCGGCAGCGCGCCGACCAGCGCGATCAGCAGCCCCGCCGCCAGCCCGACGATCTGGACACGGCGCGGCAGCAGCAGAATACTCGCGCCGCCGAGCAGGGCGATCAGCACCGCGCCCATCCGCAGGAAGCGCTCCGGGAAGCGGAGTTGGCGGAAATAGGGAATCGCCAGCCAGATGGGCAGGGAAGGCTGCACCAGCATCACCAGCGTCAAGCCGAGCGCGCCGGTCAGCGCCGCCAGCAGCAGCCATTGACGCCGCCGAATCAGCGCGAGGATGCCGGGGATTGCCAGCAGCCCGCCGACCAGTCCGAGCGTCGTCGGCAGCTCGTAGCGCAGGTCGGTCAGGTCGGCGGCGGGCGGCTGCATGAAGATTGTCTGCGGCTTGAGGAAGTTGCTGATGAGCGTGTTGACTGTGTCCGCCGCGCCGCTCGCCGCGCTGACGTACCTGAGTTCGAGCGCCAGCGGCAGCAGAAAAATCGCCGTCAGCCCCGCGCCGAGCGCCACGCCGCCCAGTGCCGCCGCGTAGCGCCGAATCAGCGAGCGCCGATCCTGCCGCGCGGCCCACAGCGGCGCGAGCAGCGCCAGCGGCCCGACGTACAGAGCGCTGATGAACGTCATCGGCTGATGCGACAGGATCATGACCGCCAGCGGCACGGCAATTGCCACGACGCTCCGGCGCGTCGGCTTCGAGGCGGCGCTGAGGATTGCCAGCAGCAACCAGGGGATCATGGCGGCGGCCAGCATCTGCGGCAGGCTGCCCTGATCCCAGACCTCGAACAGCCGCGACGGCGCGTAAGCCCAGAGCATCGCCGCCAGAATCGCGGCTCGACCGGGCAGGAAGCGCCGGGCTAACCCGTACATGCCGATGCTCCCGGCGATCCATGCCAGCGCGGCGACTGCCGTAAATGCGGCCATCGCCGTCACGCCAATCCGAGTCAGCAGCCCGCCGAGATAAAAGACGCCCGGCGGATAGAAGTTGAAGACCGGATAGCCGTAGCCGAGGTGAAACCACGGAACCCAGCGCGGCCATAAATTGCCCTGACTGAGCAGCACGCCCATCGCGTAGATCCGCTGGACGTGCAGCGGCCCGTCGGCAGTGTCGATGACGCCGCTGCCGAGCGTCGGCAGGATGCCGATCAGGGGCAGCAGCGCCGCCGTCAGCCAGCCGGGATCGAGCTTCCGACGCGGCATTATTCCAGTTCGACCGCCAGCGCGACGGCTTCACCGCCGCCCAGACACAGCGCCGCCACGCCGCGCCTGAGTCCGCGATCCTGAAGCGCGTGGATCAGCGTAATCAGCACGCGCGCGCCGCTCGCGCCGAGCGGGTGGCCGAGCGCAATCGCGCCGCCGTGGACGTTGATTTTCTCGCGCGGAATAGCGTAGCCGTCCTTCGCCAGCCCCTTGATGTCGGCCAATGCCTGCGCGGCGAAGGCTTCATTGAACTCGAACAGATCGACCTGATCGGCTGTCCAACCGGCTTTCTGGAGCGCAACTGGCACGGCCTTGACCGGCGCGTAGAAAATCCACGAGGGTTCCATCGCCGCCTGCCCATAGCCGACGACACGAGCGACCGGCGCGTGACCGTGGGCCTCGGCGTAGGCGCGGCTGGCAACGATCAACGAGGCTGCGCCGTCGTTCAGCCCCGGCGCGTTCCCTGCCGTCACACTGCCGTCTTTCTCGAAGGCCGGGGCCAGCTTCGCCAGCGCTTCGAGGCTGGTGTCGCGGCGAATTGACTCGTCGGCGTCGATGACGATCTCGCCCTTGCGCGATGGAATCGTGATCGGCGCGATTTCACGTTTGAATTTGCCGCCGTCGCTGGCGGCAGCCGCCAGTTGATGACTCCGCAGCGCGAATTCGTCCATCTGCGCGCGCGTGACTTCAAGCTGCCGCCCGATGAACTCGGCGGCGCTGCCCATCGCCCAGTCACAGAAGGTACACCACAGTCCTTCGGTGTTGAGCGAGTCGCGTAATTTGACGTCGCCGTACTTGTGGCCCTGACGCAGATCGTCGTTGAGATAGGGCGCGCGGCTCATCGATTCGCTGCCGCCGGTGATGTACAGGTCGCCATCTTCAGCGCGAATCAGCGCCGAGGCCAGCATGACGGTCTTGAGGCCGCTGCCGCAGACCTTGTTGATGGCGACGCCGCCGACCGTTTCCGGCACGCCCGCGCCGATACTGACCTGTCGCGGCAGCGCCTGACCGACGCCCGCGCTGACGACGTTGCCGAAAATGACCTCATCGACGTCGGCAGCGTTGATGCCGCTGCGCTCAACGGCTGCTTTCACGGCCACCTGTCCAAGCTGGGCGGCGCTCAGGCTGCTCAGGCCGCCGAGGAATTTGCCGATTGGCGTCCGCGCGCTGCCGAGAATAACGGCGTCACGCGCCGATCTGTTGTTCTGTGCCATCTGGGTTCGCCTTTACCCGCCGAAGTTTGCGCGGACTATCTGGTTGACTGCGCTGAATTATAGGGGAGGCTCCGGTTGTGACAATCCTCACAGGCTGGCAGAGACTCTCCAACGCTCTCAAAATCTATCCAATACAGAGGTATCTTGCTACATCCTCGCTTGCTGTGAATCACCCGTTTCCTGTTCACGAAAGCGTCACCATCGCGTGTCGCCGTTTCCCCGCTATGTTTGCGAGGAGCGGGCCAGAGGGAGAAGTCGGTTTAAAACTTGATGTGTGAACGGAGCCTGCCCGTCCATCGAATGTCCGCGCCGTGATAGAATGGGAGCCTCATGGCATTGCTGAGGCGAGTCGATGACGCTCACATCCGGGCAGCTCTCCAAGGTGCTGAAAGATCGGCCCTTCCGCTATTTTGAACAGATCGGCAGCACGAACGACGAGGCGCTGGCCTGGGCGCAGGCTGGCGCGCCAGCCGGAGCGGTCGTCATCGCCGATGAGCAGACGCACGGGCGCGGTCGGCAGGGCAGAACGTGGATTGCCCCGCCGGGGACGGCGCTGATGCAGTCGATCATTCTGCGGCCTGAGCCGGATCAGCTTTCGCGTCTGACGATGCTCGGCGCAGTCGCCGTCTGCGCGGCGCTCGATGGCCTCGGCGTGCCGGACGTGACCATCAAGTGGCCGAACGACGTCCGCCTGCGCGGCCTGAAAATCTGCGGCGTGCTGCCCGAAACCTCGTGGATGAATCACCAACTGACCGGCGTCGTCCTCGGCATCGGCCTGAATGTCAGCGTCGATTTCACTGCGACGCTCCTGAGCGGCACGGCGACCAGCATTCAGATGGCGCTTGGGCATCCGGTTGACCGGCTCGACGTGCTGCCGCGCCTGCTCGACGCGGTCGATCTGTGGGCCGCGCGCCTCGGCTCGGCTGACCTGTTCGACGTCTGGCGCGGGCGGCTCGATACTATCGGGCGCTTGGTGCGAGTTGCCAGCGGCGAAAAGGTCGTCGAAGGGGTAGCCGAAGCGGTTGACGATCAGGGCGCGCTGCTCGTGCGCCAATCGGACGGCGTGCTGCGGCGGGTCGTCGCCGGGGACATCACCTTCGAGCGGGAGCGCTGATGGGGATCAAACTTGACTGGGAAGTGGAAACCGACCAATCGCGCGTCAGCACGACCGGCGAGGACAAAGACGCTGCCCGCCGCCGCCGTCTGCTGCGGCTGCGGCTGCTAGCGTTCCTCGTTTTCGTCCTGCTGGTCGTCGGCCTGATCGTAGCCGCCGTCAATGTTCGGCTGCGTCAGGTCGACGCGCAGTTGCGTCAGGTGCTGGCCTCGACCGTCGATGCCGAAGTGACCGCGCTTCGCATCGGCGACCGCGACAGCTTCCTCTCGATGCAGCGCAGCGCCACCGACGAATGGCAGCAGCGGCAAAACGCCCTGTTTGACTCCTATCAGTCGCTCAAGGCCGACCCGAACACCCAGTTGACCGGTCGGATCGTCGATCTTGCCATCGACAATTCCCGCGCTCGCGTCAAGCTTGAGGAGATTATCGCCGGTGTCCCTTACGCTCAGGAATGGTTTTACTGGCGCTACGACGATGGCTGGCGGCACGTCCCGCCGGATTACACTTTCTGGGGCGACCCGGCCACGCTGAAAGAAAACGGCGTCACCG
This sequence comes from uncultured Anaerolineaceae bacterium, assembly GCA_964652205.1. Classification (GTDB taxonomy): domain Bacteria; phylum Chloroflexota; class Anaerolineae; order Aggregatilineales; family Phototrophicaceae; genus ZC4RG36. The sequence continues at coordinate 12,156 of CAZZAO010000075.1, forward strand.
TTCACTATCACACCGTCGATGACGCGCTGGCGCAGGCGCTGGGGCCGCAGCTTGCTCGCTGGGTGCATGACGGCTGTGCGGCGGTCGGCTGCGACAGCCTGCCCCAGGTCGATGTCGAGATTTTGCCCGATCAGGCGCTTCAGGCCGGGTGGGCCTCAGCGAATCCGTGGGTGCTTCAGCTACCCTCGCCGCTGACAGGCCGCGCCCGGCTCGACACGGCCTTCGATGCTTCGCTGCAAACCCAGGTCTCGGCCTTGCTGGCCGAACGGTTGGTTGAGCAGGCGACCAGCGTGCAGACCGTCTATCCGTCCGACGCGGTCTTTCTGCGTCAGGCAGCGGTCGATTGGCTGGCGTCCCACTTCACCGGCGCGCAGACGACCAGCTATCTGGTTGCCAGTCTGGTGCAGAACTACGGCGCGGACTCTGTCGGTCGGCTGCTGCGCGCGCTCCAGCCGACGTCGGACATCAGCGTTCTCAATCAGGTGACTGCCGCGCCGTCTGTCGCGCAGTCGAACGTCGATTGGCGCGACTTCCTGACGTGGCGGCTCAACACCGAGGCCGATCTGGTTGCGAAGCGCGATCAGACCAGTTTCGCGCTGCTCTATGACCTCAACGATGACGATGCCCGCGTCGCCGCGACACGGGTTTACACCGCCAACGCCGCGCCAGTTCCGCAGGCCGCGACTGCCGTTGTCTCTGAGCTGGCCCCGACCGGCGAGGCGCAGCTCCGCGCCCGCGTCCAGATCGGAACCGGCGACAGCGCGCGTGAAACCGAGGCGACCTGGCGGATGGTCGATGGAGTCTGGAAGCGCGTCAGCTAAAGCGATTGACTTGACAGCGTGATAGACTGAGATCAGGTCTAAATGACAGCTTAAAGTCAGGCGGCAGGTCGTGACTTAGAGGCTGGTGGTGTTCGGTACAGGCGAGGGTTTCTGTCCGGCAGCGCGCCTGCTGCCGGACAGAAACTGTTGAGGCGTGGTGTTACGGTGTCGCTTCAGCGGTCGCGGCCATCGTGCTGGTCGCGTCAGGGCAGTTGAATTCGTTGCAGATGTCCTGTGCGTTGGTCGGGTCAATGCGCGAGAACGGCAGTTCGACCCACAGCGGCGGGACAACGTCCTGCGTCAGGATCAGTTTGGCCCACTCAACCGCCTGCTTGCCGCCCGTCGGGTAGACGAACGTCACGCCGATCCGCCCCTGAAGCACGGACTCGATGCCGCCGTCGGCGGTCGGCAGACCGTCGATGCCGACGAACAGAATCTTGCTCAGGTCTTTCCCCGCCGCCTGCGCCGCCAGATACGCGCCTTCGGCCATCGGGTCGTTGTGACCGTAGAGGACATTGATGTTCTCGTTGGCGTTCAACATGGCGTCAGCCGCCGGAACCGCCTTCTCACGGAGCCAGTCGGCGTTCTGGCTGGCGACGATCTTCACGTCAGGGTTGCTGGCGATCCCGGCGCGGAAGCCATCGCCGCGATCTTTGGCCGGGGGCGCGCCTTCGAGGCCGCGAATCTCGGCGACGTTGCACGGCGACAGGTTGTTGTCCTTGCACCACTGAGCGACGTACTCGCCCGCGCCCTGGCCGATAGCGACGTTGTTCGCGCCGATGAACATCGTGTAGTCGGTGTTGGTGATGTTACGGTCGAGGACGATGACCGGGATGCACGCCTTCCAGACCTTGTTGATCTCGTCGGTCAGCGGGGCGGCTTCGTTCGGCGAGACGATCAGCAGATCGACACCCTGCGTCAGGAAGTTCTCGATGTCGCTGACCTGCTTGGCGTTGTCCTGCGCGGCGTCGGCAAAGACGACGTCGAAGCCATCGGCGGTCGCCGCGTCCTGAATCTGCTGATTCATCGCGGTACGCCAGGGTTCGGCTTTGTTGGCCTGCGACATGCCGATCAGGTACTTATCCTTCTTCGCCGGCGGGGCGCAGCCTTCTGGCAGCGCGCTGGCGCGAGCCGGTTCAATCACCTTGCCTTCGACCTGATCGGCGCTGAACGTCGTCCAGCCAGCGGCAGCCGGGGCATTGGTCGCCATCACCGGCGCTTCGGCGGTGGCGTCCTGAGCGGCGACGCGCTGGGTCATCGCGGTCACGCCGAGCGCCAGCACGGCGCTCGCCGCCAGCGTCCCTGTCAGTAAGGTACGGAGTTTCTTATGCATGGGAACCAACTTCTCCTTTGTTCAATATGAATCTTAATGAGCCAGTGTCGGTGTGCCGAACCCTGTGCGGCGCGCATCACCCCCTTTCGACGGTCGATAGTTAGCCTTCGGTTTCTTCGGGCCGAAGCTGCTGGAGCGCGACTGCCGCGATCACCAGCAAGCCTTTAACCACCAGTTGAACGTTACTGCTGACGTTGTTCAAGCCCATGATGTTGTCGAGGATTTGCAGGATCAGCGCGCCGCCAATCGCGCCCCAGATCGTGCCTTTACCGCCCATCAGGCTGGTTCCGCCGATGACGACGGCGGCGATGGCGTTCAATTCGTAGCCCACCGATTCGTTCGGGCTGCCCTGATTGAGCCGCGCGGCGTGCATCATGCCTGCGATGGCGGCGAACATGCCGCAGAGCATGAAAACGATGATCCGTAGGCGAACGACGTTGATGCCTGACAGCCGCGCCGCGACCGGGTTGCCACCCGTCGCGTAAACATGGCGGCCAAAAGTTGTGTGACCGAGGATCAGCCCGACGATGAAGGCGCAGGCCAGCATGATGAGCGCTGGAACCGGGATGCCGGTATCGCCGAGCGGCTGTCCGAGCGCCTTGAACAGTGGATCGCCCAGCCCCGGCCCATAGGCCAGCGGAATCGAGTTATCGGCAGAGACGACGTGCGCCAGCCCGCGCGCCACACTCAGCATCGCCAGCGTGGTAATGAACGACTGCACTTTGAAGCGTTCTGACGTCCAGCCGTTGAAGAAGCCGATCACCAGGCCGAGCAGCAGCATCAGCGGAACAATGACCGCCGCCGGCCAGTGACCTATCGTCACCGTGCCGATCAACGGCAGCGCCAGTTCGTGATCCTGCATCAGCAGCACGCCCGCCGCGCAGCCGACCAGCGCCATGACCGAGCCAACCGAGAGGTCAATGCCCGCGACCAGAATCACGAGCGTCATGCCGACGGCCAGCACGCCGGTTTCTGAGGCGTAGAGGATGATGTTGAGCAGGTTATTCGGCTTGAGGAACAGGTTGGCGTCGTTCCGTACCGGCGAAAAGACAATCGCCAGCAGAAACACGATAATCAGGCCGAAATAGCTCTGGAAGCGGAAAACAAAGCTGGCAATATCGCGGCCCCGGTTGGGCTGAAGGGTTGTGTCTGTCGAGAGGGTCATGCGCTAACCTCTGCTCCCGCTGGCCTGCGCTTCGCTGAACTGCGTTGCTGCGTCGAGAATCTTTTCCTGCGTCGCGTCATCGCGCGCGAACTCTGCTGTGATGCGGCCCTCACAGAGCACGAGAATGCGGTCACAGACGGCCAGCAGTTCCGGCATCTCGGATGAAGCGATCACGAACGCCGTCCCCTGTTTCGCCAGCGCCCCGACCAGATCGTAAATCTGCGACTTCGCCCCGACATCGATTCCGTGCGTCGGCTCGTCGAGCAGCAGGATTTCTGGCTGCGTCAGCAGAAACTTCGACAGCACGACTTTCTGCTGATTGCCGCCGCTGAGGTTGGCGACTGGCGTCTCGATGTTCGGCGTGCGGATGTTCAGGCTTTCGACCTGCGCCCGGACGGCCCGACGCTCGCTCGACGCGCGGATGATACGCAGCCTGCCGCTGAACAGCCTGAGCGCGGCCAGCGTCGAATTGACGCGCACCGGCAGCCCACCGATCAGGCTTTTGCCCTTGCGGTCTTCAGTCACGAAGCCGATGCCATGAGCGATGGCGTCGGCAGGTGTGCCAATTTCGACCTTCTGGCCGCGCAGGTAAACCTCGCCAGTGTGCTGGTTCGGTGGATAGACGCCGAAAATGGTTTCGAGCGTTTCGGTGCGTCCCGCGCCCATCAGTCCGGCCAGCCCCAGCACCTCGCCGCGCCGCAGCTCGAACGAAACATGGCGTAAAGGCCGCGCGCCCGGTCGGTTCAGGCCGAGGTCGCGCGCCTGAAGCACGATCTCGCCCTGTTCCGCGCCCTGACGCTCGAAGGCTTCGCTGATCGTCCTGCCGACCATGTAACGAATCAACTCTGGCCGCGTCACCCGCGCCGCAGGCAGCGAAATGACCGTCTGGCCGTCACGCAGCACCGTGATCCGGTCGGCGATGCTGAAGATTTCTTCCATCCGGTGCGAGATGTAGATGATGCCGACGCCCGATGCCTTCAGGCCCAGGATGACGGCGAACAGGCGCTGCGTCTCCACTTCGCTCAGGGCCGAGGTCGGTTCGTCCATGACGAGAATCCGCGCGTTCAGGCTCAGGGCTTTGGCGATCTCGACAAGCTGCCGCGAGCCGACACGCAGTTGGCGTACCGCGCTGTCAGGGTCGATCTGCACGCCGAGCCGGTCGAGCAGGGCGCTGGTCGCGCGGCGCATGGCGGGCCGGTCGAGCCGCCCCAACGCGCCGTGCATCTCGCGGCCCAGAAAGACGTTCTCGTAAACCCGCAGTTCCGGCACGAGGTTTAATTCCTGATGGATCATGCCGATGCCGTGGTGCTGGGCATCTTTCGGGCTGTGGAGCCTGACCGGCACGCCGTCGAGCAGGATTCGCCCTTCATATTCGGTGTAGACGCCGCTCATGATCTTCATCAGCGTCGATTTCCCCGCGCCGTTCTCGCCCATCAGGCAGTGAACTTCGCCGCGCCGCACATCGAAGCTGACGTCGGACAGCGCCACCACGCCGGGGAAGCGTTTGGTGATGCCCTGCATTTGCAAGACAGCCGGATGATCGGCAGAATCGGGCCAGATGTCCGTGCGTTCCACGAGTCAGGTCCTCGTAATAACGTTTAAGGTCTAAATTCGGCGGAGCCGGTGCAGCGTCATTTTGCTCCAGCATAGGCGCATTCTGGCCGCGACCCCTCATCCGCCAGTATGATTTCGGCCTCACTCTGAAGGATGATTACGGTTCGTCTAACCGCTGACGCTGCGGATGAGTAATCCTGTGTTAGACTCTAAGGAAAAGGGATGGCTGGAGATTGACTTTGGCGCTACTTAGACTTTTCGCGCAGCGGATCAGTTACCGCATCCTCGGTGGCTATGTCCTGATTCTCGGCGTGATGCTGCTGGTGCTGCTGCTGGCGATTGGCCGCTTGGCAGCTTACAGCGACAGCGTCGCCCAGTCGATCACGCAGGCATCGCCCCATATCGAACTCGGCAGCGCCGTCGCCGGGCAGATTGCGACTGCTCGCCTGCGCGTCGCTCAATACCTGCGCACGCAGGCCCCCGCCGACTACAACGAAACGACCAGAGCGCTGGTCACGCTCGGCACCAGCATCGACGACGCGCTGGCTGGCATGTCCGACCCGGCGCAGATCGCCGCGCTCAATCAGGTGCAGACCAGTTACGTCACCTATGTCGATACTTTCCGTAACCTCGTCGGCGTCATCTCGGCGCGCGAGCAGCTTTATATCACCCTGCTCAATCTACAGACGACCATCGAGACGCGCTTGCAGCAGCTTCAGCACGCCGCGCTCACCCGCCCGACGCCGGATGTCGAGGCGGTTGAGGCGGGCAGTCAGGCCATTGCTCACATCCAGCTTGCCGGAAACGAAATGACCGAGCTGCGCTTACAGCCGCGTCAGGATGCGGTCATCTGGCTGCAAAGCGAGCTGGCGCAGATTCATCTGTGGTTTAACGTCCTCGACAGTCACTCGGCGGGCTTCACGGCGGACGAGCAGACGCTGTACGCGCAGGTCAAGGGTTTTGAGGCCGAGTTTCAGCGACATGCCGCTGAATTTCTGACGCTGCACGAGCGAGACGAGCAGCAGGCCCGCGCCAGCCTCGAACAGGTCGGCGTCCAGCTTGAGCAGCACAGCAATGTCACCCTCAATCAGACTCTCAGCGCCCTGAGCGGCAGCGTCCAGGCGCTGACTCAGGATGCGAGCAGCGCGCAGCGGGCGCTGCTGCTGGTGCTGGTCATCGCGGCGGTCGTCAGCGTCGCTACGTCGATTGTGCTGACCGTCAATCTGACCCGCCCGCTGCGCGATCTGGCGCAGGTGGCGCAGGCGGTCGCCGCCGGGGACCTGGATATTCGCGCTCGTATGGCCCGTCAGGATGAGATCGGCCAGCTTGCCGCCGCCTTCGACCAGATGACCGACAGCCTGCAACGCTCGCTCGAAACGGAGCGCGCTGCCAATGAACAGATTCGGCTGCAAACGGCGCAGATTGCGCGGCAGACGCAGGCGACCGCCGTCACCGAGGAGCGCCAGCGCATCGCCCGCGAGCTGCACGACAGCGTCAAACAGCAGTTGTTCAGTATTTGCCTGTCGGCGGGCGCGGCGCTCAACCTGCTGCCCAGCGACCTTGAGACGGCGCGCGTCTACCTTGAGCACGTTAAACAGGCCAGCCGCGAGGCGCAGGTCGAGATGAAAAACCTGCTGCTCGAACTGGTTCCCGCGCCGCTTCAGGAACACCATCTGGACGAGGCGCTGCGCCAGTATCTGGAGCCGCTGTGCCGCGTCCACAACCTGACGCTGACGTGGGCTGCCAGCGGCGCGAACGCCCTGCCGCCGACGCACGAACACGCCCTGTTCCGCGCAGCGCAGGAAGCTATCGCCAACGTCATTCGCCACAGCGGCGCGCGTCACCTGCGCGTGATGCTCGATTTCGGCGGCCTGACCACGCTGGTCGTCGAGGACGACGGCTGCGGCTTCGACCCGGATGATGTCCTCGCTGGCTCGACCGGCCTGAGCACGATGCGCGTCCGCCTCGACCGGGTCGGTGGGGCGCTCGACGTGCATACCGAGCCGGGACGTGGCACGCGGATTCAGATGACAGTCCATTGCGAGACGGCTCGCGCGGGGGAAGCAGCAGCATGAGCGACGATCCGCAGGCCCCTATTCGGATTCTGATCGTCGATGACCACGGCATGGTTCGTTTCGGCCTGCGCGGCTATCTGCAATCGACGCCCGGTCTGACCGTGGCGGGCGAGGCGTGCAGCGCCGAAGAAGCGCTGACCGCGCTGGAGACGCTCGACATTGACATTGTCCTGATGGATCTGGTGCTGCCGGGGATGAGCGGGGCCGAGGCGACGCAGTTGATCAAACAGCGGCATCCGCAGATTCGCGTGCTGGTGCTGACCAGTTTCCTCGACGATGACCACGTTCTCGCCGCCATTCGCGCCGGGGCGGCGGGCTACCTGCTCAAGGACATTGATCCAGGCGATCTGGTCAAGGCGGTGCAGGCGACCTATAACGGCCAGTCGGTGCTGCATCCCCAGGTGATGAGCTATCTGGCGCGGCGCGTGGCCGAAGGAAACAGCGCCGAGGATGATCCGTTCGCCGAGTTGAGCGACCGCGAAATGGATGTGCTCCGACTGGTGGCGCGCGGCCTGAACAATCATGCGATTGCGGCGCAGTTGACGGTCAGTGAAAATACCGTCCGCACCCACGTCAGTAACATTCTCGCCAAACTCGACCTGCGTGACCGGACGCAGGCGGCGCTGCTGGCGCTTCAGCGGCATCTCGTCCCCTTGAGCGAAGTCCAGCCTTATCCGGGGAATGAATAGACCTCACCATCAGGCGAAGAGTTTATGGCTGACCGCAGCGTTGCCGAAAGGCTGGAATAAGTTTCAATGCGAACTCATTTTTTGCGCCTGCTAGCGCTGATCGGGATCAGTTTCGGCGTCGGGGCGGCTGCCGCGCAGACCGCGACTCCTGTCTGGCAGCCCTACAGCGCCGATCAGGTCGATGGGCGCGTCATCATCGCAGCTAATCCCAACGGCCCGCTGCCCGCCGACTGTCCGCCGCCGGTCGAGAAATCGCGTTATATCATCGGCATCTCGCAGGCCAACCGCGCCGAACCCTGGCGCGAGGTGATGGACGCGCAGATTGCCGAAGCAGCCGAGAACTACCCGCAGATGACCGTGATTTTCTCGGACGCGCGGCAGGACAATCTCAAGCAGGTGTCCGACGTGCAGGCCTTCCTCGACCTCGGCATCGACCTGCTCATCATCTCGCCCAACGAGGCCGATCCGCTGACCGAGGTCATCCGTGAAGCCTATCAGCGCTGCGTGCCGGTGCTGGTGCTCGACCGGGCCGTTAACGGCGACCAGTTCACGATGTTCATCGGCGCGAACAACGTCACTATCGGCCAGTCCGCCGGGGAATACGTCGCCCATTGGTGCAGCGCGCAGGGTTACGTCCCGTGCAACGTCATCGAACTGCGCGGGCTGGAAGGCTCACCGCCCGCCAAAGACCGTGGCGATGGCTTCCGTATCGGCATGGCCTCGAACCCCGACGCGCAGATTGTCGGCAGCCAGAACGCCGACTGGCTGCGCGAGCGGGCGCTCGACCGGGCTGCGCTGCTGTTTCGCCTGAATCCGCAGGTCAACGTCGTCTACGCGCATAACGACCCGATGGCTGAAGCGGCAATCATCGCCGCGCAGAACGCCGGACTCGACCTGCGTAAAATCCTGTTCGTCGGCATCGACGCGCTGCCGACCGATGAAGGCGGGATTAAATCCGTGCTTCAGGGGCGGATCGGCATTACCTATGTCTACCCGACCGGCGCGCGTCAGGCGATCAATTGGGCGGCACAGATTTTGCTGCACCACGTCAACCCGCCGCGCAAAATTGAGCTGGACTTCAGCGAGGTTCGGGCGGATAACGCGCAGGACGTCTGCAACGTCTATCACTGCCCGGATGCAGCCCCGCAGAGCGAAGGATCATGACTCGGCCCTGTTTGCATGATCGCGCTGGCGTTCCGGCCAGCCCGGACATTCAATAACGCCGGTGAGGGCGAACCGTGTGAGCGAAGGTTTTTGGCTTGCGGACGCGAAAAATCGCGCCCCGGCGGAAGGCAAAAGGGCTTATCCCTTGAGGCTCAGGGCAAACGCATCAAATTTGATCGGAGTTTCAAGAAAGCTCATATCGGTTTATCCAGGGTCAACGGTAACGTAGGGGCGACCCGCCGGGTCGCCCCTACAAACCCTCATGACCTTTTATAGCCTGAGCTGCGATTTTGATGCGTTTGCCCTGCCTTGAGGCTGCTTCTAAATTGACAGAGGTTATGACCGGGACTATGCTTGAGTGACGAAGCAGAAGTTAATCGACGCTGTCCGCGCGAACGGGGGACACCATCATGCTCGATGATCTACGCAAAAGCACGCAGTCCAACGAGAGCTTCGATCTGGATGATGACGACGACGCGCTGCTGCTCGAACAGGAGCGCGAAACCCGCGACGACAAACTGTTTCTGGGAATGCGTCCGGTCGAGCGGATGATGCTCTCGATCTTCTTCTTCATGGTCGTGGCGGTGTTCGTGCTGGCGCTGCTGCTCGCTACTCACCGCATCTCGTTCTAACGCCTGCGTCCGCGCTTTCCGTCCCCTTTTTGTGATCGCTGTCTAAACGCCTTCGTTTCTTCCCTTCTCCCGCCGGGAGTGGGGCCAGCGGTGAGGGTGTTTTTCATTTCCCCTGCTGAATTTCGCCTGCGGTCGTCTGTTGAATCCCGCCGATATAACTCGCTGCCTCGTTCGCGTACTTGCCATTTGGCGCGAGTTCGAGATAGGTCTGGAAGTCCTTGAGCGCGTTGGCGCGTGGCCCTTCGGTGTAGAACAGGACGCCGCGCTGGAAGTAGGCCGGGGCATAAGTCGGGTCGATGGCGATAGCCCTGTTGTAGGCGTCGAGTACCTGATCCCACTCGTAGGTCAGTAGAATCCGCTGACCCAGATCGACATATAACGCCGGGTCATTCGGCGCCAGCGCAATAGCGGCTTTCAGGTCGGCGATGGCGTCGGCGAACTGGAAATCGAGCGCCAGCAAGGCCGAGCGCCTGCTGAGAATCGCCGCGCGATCTGCTGGTTCCTTCGCCGCGCCGAGCAGCCTGTCAAGCAAATCGAACGCGACCGATGCGCGACCCTCGTGATAGGCCGCCCACGCCAGATTGACGGTCGGGGCGATCTGCGCGTTGAACGGTATACCAGGCCCTATCAGGAAGCCGAGCGCGTTGCGGTAGCCAGCGCTGGCGGCGGTCAGCTTTCCGGCGGCAGCGTGACAATTCGCCGCGTAGAAGTTGATTGTTCCGGCGACGAGGTTCGCGTCCGCCGGACTCAACGCACCATGAATCGATGGCGAGACGCATGTCTGTACAGCGCCATTGAGCGCTAACGTCACCTCAGAGACGGTCGCGGCAGCCTCATCCTGCGGGACGCTGAACGTGGCCGGCGCGACGGTTGAGATCAGGATGTCTGAAGGCAGCGCTGGCAAAAAGGACTCCGTCAGTGTAATCACGACCGAGAGTGTCTTATCGTCGCGCGGCATCAGCTTGACCCACATCTGCGCCTGATCGGGCTGCGCGCGCATCACCCGGTAGCCGACGGCGGCAAAGTCATCCTGCAAGCGATTTTGCACCGGCAGGCCAATCAGCTCTGCTGCCAGTCGGGTGGGGCGGTCGGTGACGGTGACGGCAATCGCTACGTCTTGCAGCGGTGTCGGCGTCTCGGTCTGCGCGTGGACTGCGGCGCTGGCGGCCAGCACTATCAGCGAGGTCAGCAGCGCGCCAGTGACGCGGAAAAACCGGGTTTGCAGCGGCATAGTCAACTCCTCAGTTTCGGAACCGCCCCCATTATAGACCGGTCATGCAAAGCGTAGGGGAAGCGCCGCACAGACGTGCTAAATTTCACCGTAGTCTCACTGGCTTTAAGAGGGTTTTTAAGCTATAATACTGCGATATGAAAGACATGATTTTGCGGTCTCAGAATCCCTGTTGCGCGTCCCTGTCAGCCACCTCTCCGACTGACGAATCAACCCCCAAACACGCCTCGTTGAACGCGCGCAGGTCGGTGTCGAAGCCCAACGTAACGAAAGGAGAGACGCGCGCTTTCAGCCCCGTCTTTCTAGCGAGTGTGAAGCGCGGAGATCTATGGATACGATAGGACAAATTCGCCCGGTCAACATCAACGAGGAGATGCGTGGCAGCTACCTCGACTATGCCATGAGCGTCATCGTCTCCCGCGCCCTGCCGGACGCGCGCGACGGCCTCAAGCCGGTGCATCGCCGCATCCTCTATGCCATGTATGACATGGGCATTCGCAGTAATTCGCCCTATAAGAAAAGCGCCCGTATCGTCGGCGAAGTGCTCGGCAAGTATCACCCGCATGGCGATTCTTCAGTCTATGACGCAATGGTGCGTATGGCGCAGACCTTCTCGCTGCGCTACCTGCTGATCGACGGGCAGGGGAATTTCGGCAGCGTCGATGGCGACAGCGCGGCAGCCATGCGTTACACCGAAGTCCGCATGTCGAAGCTGGCCGACGAAATTCTGGCCGACATCGACATGGACACGGTCGAGTTTATCGACAACTATGACGGCAACCAGCAGGAACCGGTCGTGATGCCTGCGCGCCTGCCGAATCTGCTCCTCAACGGAGCCAGCGGAATCGCCGTCGGGATGGCGACTAACGTGCCGCCGCATAACCTGCGCGAGCTGGCCGCCGCAATTACCTATCTGATCGACCACTATGATAACCTCGAAGAAGTGTCGGTCGATGACCTGATGCACTTCGTCCACGGCCCCGACTTCCCGACCGGGGCGCTGGTCGTCGCTGGCGATGAGATGAAGGAAGCCTACGCGACCGGTCGTGGCCGCGTGGTCATTCGCGCGCGCGCCGAGATCGAGGAGAGCAAGGGCGGGCGTTTCCGCATCGTTTTCACCGAGATTCCCTACCAGATCAGCAAGACGTCGATCATCGAGCGGATCGTCACGCTGGTACGCGAAGACCGCCTGCCGCAGATTTCTGATCTGCGCGACGAAAGTGACCGCAAGGGGATGCGGCTGGTCGTCGAGTTGAAGGCTTCTGCTCAGCCGAACAAGGTACTCAACCAGCTTTATAAATACACGCAGCTTCAGAGTACCTACAGTATTCAGATGCTGGCGCTGGTCAACAGCGAGCCGCGCACGCTCAGCCTTAAGCGGGCGCTCCAGATTTATATCGAGCATCGCTATGAAGTGGTCGTCCGCCGCTCGGAATATGAGCTGGGCAAGCTTCGCGCCCGCGCCCACATCCTCGAAGGGCTGCTCAAGGCACTGTCGAGTATTGACGCCGTCATTCGTACCATCCGCGAAGCCGATGATACCGACGGCGCGCGCTCGGCCCTGATGGAGCGCTTCGAGCTGAGCGAGATTCAGGCCAACGCCATCCTCGACATGCAGCTTCGCCGTCTGGCCGCGCTGGAACGGCAGAAGCTTCAGGATGAATACAATACGGTGCAGGCGCGCATCGGCTATCTCGAAGCGCTGCTGGCTTCGCCCGCGCAGATTCTTGGCGTCATCCGCCAGGACATCAACGAGATGGCCGCGACTTACGGCGACGACCGCCGCACCGAAATCATCTACGGCGTCAGCACCGACTTCCACGAGTCTGACCTGATTCGTGAAGAAGAAGTCGTCGTGCTGCTGACCCAGCAGGGTTATATCAAGCGTGTGCCATCGACGGCTTACCGCTCGCAGCGGCGCGGCGGCAAGGGCGTGATCGGCGTGATGCGTAAGGAAGAGGACAGCGTGGTGGATATCGTCTCCGCCAGCAGCCTCGATCACGTCCTGTTCTTCAGCAACCGGGGCCGTGTTTACAGCGAACGCGCCTACGCCATCCCCGAAGCGGGCCGTGCCAGCAAGGGGACGATGATCCATGCCATCCTCAATCTGGAGAGCAGCGAATACATCACCGCCATTCTCCCGGTCGATAGCTACGACCGCGAAGGTTACTTCATCCTGGCGACGCGCGAGGGGCGCATCAAGCGCGTCCATCTTGAAGACTTCAAGGACGTCCGTCCGAGCGGCCTGATCGCTATGGGGCTGGACGACGGCGACACGCTCAACTGGGTCAAGGCCAGCAGCGGCGATCAGGATATTCTGATCGTGACCGAGGGCGGCCAGGGCATCCGCTTCAACGAGAACGATGTCCGCGTGATGGGGCGTCCGGCGGCTGGCGTCAACGCCATCCGGCTTGAGGATCACGACCTCGTCGCCGGGATGGATGTCATCGGCGAAGGCGATACACACTGCCTCGTCGTCACCCGCAACGGTTTCGGCAAGCGCACCCTGCTCGATGAGTACAATACGCAGGGACGTTATGGCCTCGGCGTGCGGACACTGGCTCGCAATGAGCGAATCGGGCCGATTGTCGCCATGCGCTGTATCAATGCCGACGATGATATTCTGCTCATCACGCGCGCGGGCATTGTCCTGCGGACGCGGCTCGAAGAAATCCGCGAGACTGGACGCAGCACGCAGGGCGTGAAGCTGATGGATCTGGCGCGTAAGGACGTTATCACCGGCATCGCCATCATGGACAGCGAACCTGATGAAGAAGTCGGCGTTGACGACGATGAGGCGGATGATCTGGGGATGGATGAGGGTGGCGAGGTCGATACGACGGCTGCCGTCTGAGCGGGCCTGACCTTCTGAAAGCGCCCCGGCATCCTTGTGATGCCGGGGCGCTTTTGATTCGAACTCATGCCATGCCGGATTGATCGACGCCCGCCAATAACGGATGTCAGCGAGGGGCGATCCATAACCCGCGATATGAGGCAATTATCCCGCAGCCCCGATTCCTGAACGTGGGGCAATAAAAAACCCACCGTCGCTGGATTGGCGACAGTGGGTTGTTCAGGGTCAATTGCGGGAGAGGAACTAGTCCTCGTCTTCTTCCTCGGCCTTGCCACGGGCAACGATTTCCGGCTCGGCAGCGCCGCCTTCCGTCGTGACGGCCTCGTCCTCAGTCACGGTCGGAAGCGGGGTGACGCGGACGACCATCTCGTCGGCCTCGGCGATGATCGTGACAGCGCTCGGAACGTTCAGGTCACGGACGTGGATCGAGTCGCCCATTTCCTTCAGGCTGGAAATATCGACCTCGACCCGGTTGATGAGGTCGCGCGGCAGCGCTTCAATCGTCAGCGTATTCACGCCCTGAAGCAGGACACCTACCCGCTGGTTGACCGCGGGGGACTCGTTGACGAAATGCACCGGCACTTCAGTCTGAATTCGGGCGTTCATATCCAGCGCGAGGAAATCGACGTGGAGAATGCTGCCATTCATCACGTCGCGCTGGACGTGGCGGGCGAGGACGGTCTGGGTGTCCTTGCCAACGCTGATGTCGATCAGGCTTGTGCCGCCAGCCTTCGCCAGCGCAACCTGAAGCGGACGATAAGGAATTTGCACGGAAATTGGCTGAATGTGCGTGCCGTAGATCACCGCTGGCACAAGTCCTTGCGTGCGTAGCTGGCTGACCTTCTTGCCGACGATGGTACGCGGCTGCGCATCCAGATTATATGACTCGGCCACAGCAGTTCACTCCTTGACACACAACCGGGCCAGCCCGGTCATCATTGGCTTAAAAAGAACAGCAAAAAGCGCCTGTTTGAACCTGTAAGGCGGATACGCATTCTAGCGGCGGGCGCGGCCTACGTCAATGCCGAGTCCGTGCGTTTGCGAACTTCAATACGGGCGAGCTATAGCGCCAGAGACTCAGGATGCTGCCCGACTTTTGTGAGTGACTCAGGCCAGTGACCCGGCCTGAACCTCGATCTGGAAGTTCCAGCGCTGGCTGTTGTCGAGCCACCAGCCTTCGTCGAAACGATCCATCTCACCATCAATCGCGTCGTCGGTGATCGAGTCGGGGAAAATGGCGCGCAGAATCAATTCCGGGTCGCAGTCGCAGTCCGGGTCCTGAAAGACGACCACCTGAATATCTTCCATTGAAGTCAGGTATTCGCGCATTCTGGCGATGATCTCGACGACGCCGTTGGTCAGCTTGTGTTCCTTGATGAAGGCGACCGCGTCCTGGGTCGCTGCGTAAGTTTTCGAGTTGAGCGTGTAGTCGATGAACTGGTCGGGCATGGCAGCCTCTTTCACCTGTTTGATGGATGCCTATTGTACTTTTGATTTGCAGGATTTCGAGGCCGTGCAGGGCAAACGCATCAAATTTGATCGGAGTTTCAAGAAAGCTCATATCGGTTT
>CAZZAO010000076.1:0-27152 GCA_964652205.1 uncultured Anaerolineaceae bacterium
CAGCCGCCGGAGTTTGGCACGCCGATGGCGGGTTCGGATACCGTCTACCTGAGCGTGGTCGATGGTGAAGGCAATGCCTGTTCGTTTATCAACAGCCTGTATATGGGCTTCGGAAGCGCGATTGTCGCCGAAGGGACGGGCATCGTGCTGCAAAATCGCTGCGCGCTGTTCACCCTCGAAGACGGCCACCCGAATTGTCTCCAGCCGCGTAAGCGCCCTTATCACACCATAATCCCCGGTATGGCGCTGAAGGACGGCGCGTTATGGGCCAGCTTCGGCGTCATGGGCGGCTTTATGCAGCCGCAGGGGCATTTGCAGGTCATCAGCGCGCTGGTTGATGATGATTTAAACCCGCAGGAAGCGCTCGACCGTCCGCGCTTTTGCCTGATGGATGGCACATGCGATAGCGATCTGGCGCTTGAGGTCGGCATCCCGGTTGCGTCGATGGCCGCGCTGGCGGAACTCGGCCATCGTGTTCGCCCGATCAGCAGCAAAGGGCGTGGTCTGTTTGGCGACGGACATATTATCCGCCGCGAAGCTGAGACTGGTGTGTTGTTCGGTGGCAGCGATCCCCGGAAGGACGGCCTGACTGCTGGCTATTGAAGTCAGACATCCTGATGTGCGGACAAGCAGATTCATGTTTTACTGTTTGTTCGCACATCCCAGGAGCAATACCTGTTCGTTAGCTGCGCCGCCAGCATGAGCGGCAGCAAAGCAACCGCGCCAGGGAGCCAGGTGCGCCCGCTGTGCGATTCTCCCGGCTTCCTTACTGGAACCGTTGTTCGACCGGCACAAAATCGATGTCGTAGCCAAAGTATTTCGGGCCAACGACGGTCAGCGCTTTCGCGCTGCGCCAGTGTGGATGACTCGGCATCCCCAGCACGATCACGCGGAAGCCGTAACGAAGCTGCTCGGTAGTCAGCGGTTCACCGGTGTCTTCCTCAACCATCGTAATCAGATCAGGGACGCTGACGACGATTTCGCCGTTGCGGCTGGCGGCCAGATTTTCGTTCTGGAACTGAATCGACATCTGGCTACCGGCGTCCGCGCCAATCCCTTCGAGGATCGCTTCACCGCGGGCGAAACCGGCGACCGTCCGCCGCTGGACATCGACCAGCTTGCCGTGGAAGATGACAAAGCCATTGGTGACATCCCTGAGTGCCTTGACGACGTCGATATGAGCGGCACGCGCCTCGCGGATAGTGCGCCCGATCTTCTCGGCCTTGCTCATCGTGCCGTGGACCGCCGATTCGCGCTGCTGCTTGCCCGACGCAGCGTAAGCGCCGATGATGGCCGTCGCGCCCATATTGACGGCGATGCTGCGAGCAAAAGTCTCCATCCAGCGGTTATCAATGGTCGATAGCAAAGCGCTGTTGCCCTTTTCGTCGGCCATCGAGAACGGCGTCGCCGTGATGCCGAACAGGCTCTGTGTCACCATCTGGATTTCGGGGAAAGCGCGGCCCATGCCATCGAGGTCGATCAGTGGCTTGTGGAGCTGCGCTGCGAGCGTGATCGGGATGGTTGAGTTGATGCCGCCAGCCTCAATCGAGTAGACATACTTGAGCGGCTTGCCGAGGAAGCTCTCAACTGCGTTGAAGGCGTCGATACACTCCCGGCCACCGGGCATTTTTTCGACCATCACGGTCGGCGCGCCCATCATCGCAATCGAAACCGACATTTCATCGTCGGCCACTTCATCAATCGTGACCAGCTCGACCGGGCCATGATTGCGAATAGCCTCCTGCGCCATCAGCTTGCCGATGTAGGGATCGCCGCCGCCGCCTGTACCGAGAACTGCCGCGCCCAGAGCGATGTCTTCGACTTCATTAATGCCTATCATGCGTTTCATCGTTCAATCTCCGCTGCGTTATTCGATGCCCTGGCCGGGGGTCTTCGGCATGGGATTATAAGTGACTTCCGGGTAGCCGAAGGCTGCCGGGCCGACGACGTCGAGCGCCTGTGCCGTGCGGAACTTGTCGGTACACGGGATGCCGAGTACGGTGACGCGGATACCGTAGCGAAGCTGCTCGGTCGTGATCGGCTCGCCGGTTTCTATTTCCAGCAGGCAGATCAGGTCGGGGACGCAGGCGACGACTTCGCCGCGCGTCTCGCGGTCGCCGCGCCACGCTACCAGATTTTCGTTCTGAAAAGCGATATGCAGGAAGTCGCCGCGATCCTTGCCCAGGCCCTCGATCAGCGCCTGGCCGGGATTGAAGCCGCCGACGGTGCGCCGCTCGACATCGACCAGCTTGCCGGTGAACAACTCGCTGCCGCCAGTCACGTTGAGGATGGCGTCCGTGAACGAGGACTTGACCTTGCGCGAATGCAGTATGGCATCGCCGACTTTTTTAGCGAATGACATCGTTCGCCGCACCGAGGTGCGCTTGACTTCCTCGCCAGTCATCAGCGGCAGCGCCAGAATTGAGACACAGCCCATCTGTACGCACAGATCGCGCCCGAAACGTTCGAGCGCGAACGAGTCGATCATGTCGCCGAAAATGATCTGATTGCCTTTCTCATCGCACATGACCGCCGGATAGCATCGGACGCCATAGATAAAATGCGTGCTCATCTGCATTTTTGGAAAGGCACGGCCCATCGCGTCGGCGTCGATCACGGGTTTCCCGGTCATCGCGCCGGTAATCAGCGGCTCTATCGAGTTCGCGCCGCCGACTTCTGAACAGATCAGCAGATCGATTTTACGCCCACTGTACGATTCGAGCGCCGCGATAGCGCGCGGCCCTTCGCCGCCGCCGGGCAACTTTTCGATGCCGACGGCAGGCGCGCCCATCCAGCCGATTTCGGTCACAGTCGCGTCGTCCGGCACGTCGTCGATGTCGATGACCTCGACCGAGTAGCCGTCGCGCAGAATCTTCTGAAGATGAATCTTGCCGATATACGGGCTGCCCCCGCCCCCGGTGCCGAGAATGCCCGCGCCAATGGCGATGGCTTCGGCGTCGTCAATCGAAACCTTCCACATGGCCTAATCCACCGCCAGCGTGCCGACCGCCTTGACGCGCACGCGCGTGGCGTTGCCGGGCAGGTAGGCCAGCGGGACTTCTTCGACGTCAACGATCTCGACGCTGTCGGGGATGGCGTTGGCGTCGATGACGCGCTGTTTAGCCTCATCCTTGGCCTGCGCCAGCGCCTTATCGCGCGGGACAGCGTCGAGGCTGATGATGCGGTCGACTTCCCCGCCAACCTGGGCGATGGCCGCGCCAATGGCATTCGCCACCGAAGCATGTTCGGGCCGGTGCAGCTCGGAGACGCCGTTGAGCCTGTCGCCAACGAGGATGATGCCGCCGCCGACCAGAATCACCGGAACCGCGCCCGCCGCCGTCTTGACGCGGTCAACGCTGATCTCAATCATTTCCCACATGCGCTGCAAGGCGCTATCGACCAGCGACTTGCTCAAGTGCGCGACCTTACTCCTGTCGCCGATGTCGATCATCCCCGCTGCAACAGCGATGTCGCTGGTCGTCAGGTCGCTGCCGCCAAAGATCAGCGCGCGCGAGGTAATCTCATAGCCGACGCTCTGCGGGCCAATTTGCAACGGTTCCTGCCTGACGTGGCTGCCGCCGCCAAGACCGAATGAGAGGACGTCTGGCATACGGAAGTTGGTGCGGACGCCCGCAATCCGCACGGCGACGGACGCCTCACGCGGGAAGCCCTGCGCCAGCACGCCGACGTCTGACGTCGTGCCGCCAATATCGACCACGACGGCGTCCTTGAGGCCCGACAGGAAGGCCGCACCGCGCATACTGTTGGTCGGGCCGGAAGCGAAGGTCAGCACCGGGTACTTCTCGACGAAGTCGGCGCTCATCAGCGTGCCGTCGTTCTGGCTGATGAAGAACGGGGCGTGGATGCCGAGCTTAACCAGCGCGTCCCGGAATGACTGGACGATCCTGCCCGCCAGAATCGAGAGGCAGGCGTTGATGGCGGCGGCATTCTCGCGCTCCAGCAGGCCGATGCGCCCGATCTCGTGTGACAGGCTGACGTGGACGCCGGGGATTTCTTCAGCGATGATCTCGGCAGCCTGCCGTTCCTGATCGGGATTGACAGGCGAAAAGACCGATGAGATCGCTACGCAGTCGATGCCAGCGTCGCCGATTTTGCGGGCAGCCTCGCGGATTTCATCCGGCTTGAGCGCAGAAATTGGACGACCATCGA
Organism: uncultured Anaerolineaceae bacterium; assembly: GCA_964652205.1. GTDB lineage: Bacteria > Chloroflexota > Anaerolineae > Aggregatilineales > Phototrophicaceae > ZC4RG36. The sequence continues at coordinate 4,171 of CAZZAO010000076.1, forward strand.
ATTCGTAGCCGCCATGCACCAGATAACTGACGCCGCCGATAGCTTCCTTAAGGTCTTCCGGCCAGTCAACGAAGGGGGGCAGCGCCGCCGTCGCCGGTAAGCCGATCCGTAGAACGGCAGTCCGGCTGAGCGATTTACGCTCGACGACTGCGTTGGTGAAGTGAGTGGTGCCGAGCATGACGGCAGAGATCGCTGAGGGCGCAACTTTCGTCTGCGCCAGCAGCGCCGTCAGGACGTTGGTGATGCCGCTGCTCACGTCGCGTGTCGTCGGCGATTTGGCCCAACCAAGAACCGCTCGGCCATCCATCAACACGGCGTCGGTATTTGTCCCGCCTACATCAATCCCAATCCGCATACTGCCCCCTGTGGAGTGAACAATTCGACTAAAGCGATGCTGCTTAAGTTTGGTCAACCTGACAATTTCAGAGGTCGCCCGTGAGTGAAAGAATTATAGTGGGGCGTTTAGCAAACGCCAAACAGCCCGAAGTGTTGCGATGTGTTACGCTGATGTGTTAAAGTCGCGGTGACACGCTGACCGTATCGAATACTTATGCTATGTGAATACAGGGGAACATCATGCCGAAGAGATCGTTAACTCCGACCCATTTAGTGACTGAATTTCAGGCCGGGCGGCTCACGCGCCGCCAGTTCCTGACGATGCTGGCGGCGATTACCGGCGGTACCGCTGCCGCCGTCGCGCCGTCGTTCCTACCCGGCCAGGGCGCAGTGTCGCTGGCGGCGCTAAGTCCGGCAAAACAGGCGGCGGGTAAAGTGCTGGTCTACGGCGCGTCGCAGGATATCGCCACGATTGACCCGTCGGATCGCGTCGATTATTCGATCAACGGCGTGATGCGCCAGATGTATGATCGTTTGTTCCGCTTCGAGGGCGGCTGGCCGCAGCCGGTCGAACCCGGCCTGTGCCAGAAGTGGAGCGCTTCGGACGATGCGAAGGAATGGACATTCGAGATCACCGACCAGGCAAAATTCCACGATGGCACGCCGCTCACTGCCGATGATGTGGTCTATTCGTATCAGCGCACGCTGCGGGCGCAGAAGCAGCGCTCCAGCCTGCTGGCGGGGTTCGTCGATGAAGCAGGCGTTGTTGCCAAAGACAGCAAGACGGTCGTCATGACGCTCAAGACGCCATACGGCAGCTTTGACCGCCTGCTGGCCTTCCTCGAGCAGCCGATTGTCAATATGGCAGTCGCTAAAGCTAACGATAAGGATGGTGACGAAGGCGCAGCTTATCTGGTCGACCACGAAGCGGGCAGCGGCCCGTTCAAGCAGGGTGACTGGCAGATTGGCTCATCCTATGAGCTGATCGCTGTGGACGATTACTGGCAAGGCTGGCCGGGTGAAAGCCATCTGGCGAGCGTCGTCTGGCAAAAGACGGAAGACCCAGGCACGCGCAAGTCGGGCCTGCTGTCCGGCGATTTCGACATCTCCGACACGATTTCGGCCAGCGACATCGACGAGATTAACGCCAGCGCCGATGCGTTGGCCTACGTCGGCTACGGGCTGCTCGGCGGCTATCTGAAGTACAACACCCAGAACGGTCCGACTGCTGACGAGAACTTCCGCAAGTTCCTCGCCTACAGCTACAACAAGCAGGCGTTCTCGGACTCGCAGAAGGGCTACGTCAAGCTGATGACCGGCCCACTGCCGGAAGGCGTCCCCGGCTACGATCCGAATCTCGATCCGCAGTATAGCTATGATCCAGCCAAAGCGAAGGAACACCTCGACAAGACCGAATACAAGGACGGCGGCATCAGCCTCGACTTTATGTACGTTAGCGGCCTCGACTTCGAGGAATCTGCCGGGCTGATCCTGCTCGACGAACTGCAAAAGTACAATATCACTCTCAACATGACGCCGAAGAACTGGCCCGACATCGTCGGAGCCTGCACCGCCCCGGCGACCGGCCCCGCCATCGCCATGATTTTCGACCAGTTCCCGCCGCTGGCCGATACCTGGCTGATCGAGAAGTATTCGAGCAAAAGCTGGGACCGCCCGACCGGCGGCAGCTATCAGGCTTGCTCGTTCTACAAGAACCCGGACGTTGACGCCAAACTCGATGCGCTGCGCACGACGACTGATCAGACTCAGATCGACACGCTGGTGCATGATATCCAGACGACGATCTCGACTGAAGCGCCTGACCTGCCGCTCTATGTCTCCCCGAACATCACCGGCCTGAGCAAGAAAATCAAGGGCTTCAACTACTACGGCGACATCACCGTCGATTTCTGGCGGCTGTGGATCGAAGACTAGCCGTAATTCCGGCACACGATAGCAATCAGGGGATGGGACATGGAACGGTTCGTGTCCCATCGCTTTTGAGGTGATGAGGCTATGCTGCGCTTTGTCGGTCGTCGTCTGCTGACTATTCCTCTGATTCTGCTTGGCCTCTCGATCATCACATTCTCGGTTTCGCGGCTGGTTCCCGGCGACCCGGTCAAGCTGGCGGCTGGCCCGCAGGCACGACCGGAGCAGATTACGAAACTGGCGCAGGAATTCGGCATGGATCGCCCGCTGCCGGAACAGTACGCGCGCTATATCGGCGGGCTGCTGCAAGGCGACTGGGGCTACTCGATCAGCAGCAAGCGCGCTGTTGGCCCCGACCTGCTGACCTACTTCACCGCCACGCTGGAGCTGACTATCGTCTCGACGCTGGCTGGCCTGCTGGTTGGTGTGCCGCTGGCGATCATCTCGGCGCGCTGGCGCGACCGCTGGCCGGATCATCTCTCGCGGATCATCTCGATAGGCTCGATCAGTATTCCGGTGTTCTGGATCGCCATTATTCTGCAAATTGTCTTCGCGCAGAATCTTCACTGGCTGCCCGTCAGTGGTCGCTTCGACCCACGCGCGCATGAGCCGGCGATGCACACCGGCCTGCTGCTCATCGACTCGCTGATCGCAGGCGACCTTCAGAGTTTCGGTATCGCCTTGCGCTACATGATTATTCCGGCCTTCTGCCAGTCGCTGCTGGTGATTGCGCTGGTTACGCGGCAGCTTCGCGGCGATATGCTCGACATCGTCCGCAAGGATTTCGTGCTGGTCGCTCGCGCTAACGGTATTCCAGAGCGCGTCATCTGGTCACGCTACCTGCTTAAAAATGCCATGATTGCCACGGTGTCGATGCTGGGCTTCATCATTGGCTTCGAGTTAGGCGGCGCGGTGCTGATCGAGTATGTGCTCGACTGGCCCGGAATCGGCCAATACGCGCTCAAGGCGGCGCTGACGCTCGACTTTCAGCCGATCATGGGATCGACGCTGTTCATTGGCTGCGTGATCGTGCTGGTCAATCTGGTGACAGATATGCTCTATCGTGTCGTCGATCCCCGGATTGGCCTGAGTTGAGGATTGCGCCAAGGATCTCCCGTTTTTCTGGTTTCCACTGGACGGCTTAATGGCAACGCTCTCGACACTGCAACCGCAAGGTCGTCTCGCCCGCTGGCGCGCCGACCACGTCAGCCAGATCACCGATACGCGCCGAGGCATCTATCGCTTCAGCCGCAACCGATTGTCGATGATTGGCCTCAGTATGGTCATCGTCCTGCTGGTTGTCGCTGTGACCGCGCCGCTGTGGGTTCCCTACCCTGCCGACGTGACCGGTAAAGTCAATATGTCGCAGCGGCTCAGAGCGCCGGACGCCGCGCATCTGTTCGGCACCGATGATGCCGGGCGTGACGTATTCTCGCGGACGATCATGGCGACGCGCACCTCGTTCGAGGTCGGCATCATTATTCTGTTTGTCGCTACGACGGTTGGTGTGACGCTCGGCGCGATTGCTGGCTATTTTGGCGGCTGGGTCAATCAGGTCATTATGCGCCTCACCGATGTCATGCTGACCTTTCCCGGCATCTTCCTGGCGCTGGCGGTTTCTGCCGCGCTCGGTCGCGGGATCATCAACGCAACGATTGCGCTCTCGCTGACGTGGTGGCCCGGCTACTGTCGGCTGGTCGAGGCGCAGATGCTCAAGATGCGTGAAGAGGACTTTGTTGCGGGCGCGCGGGCGATTGGCGCGAGTAATATGCGCATCATTTTCCGCCATATCCTGCCGAACCTGCTGACGGCCATCATCGTCAAGGCGTCGATGGACTTTGGCTTCGCCGTACTCAGTCTGGCCTCGCTGGGCTTCATCGGTATCGGTGCGCTGCCGCCGGAACCGGACTGGGGATCGATGATTTCTGCCGGTCGGCGCTTCCTTCCGGCAAGCTGGTGGTATTCGACCTTCCCCGGCCTGTTCATGTTTGTGACGGTGCTGGCGTTCAATCTGCTCGGCGATGGTCTGCGCGATCTGCTCGATCCGAATTCGACGGTGCGCTCATGACGGCGGCTGAACCGCTGGTCGAGATCCGCGACCTGTATTGTGAAATGGTGACGTTCGACGGCGTCGCCAGGGTGCTCAATGGCGTCAACCTGACGATCAATAAGGGCGACATGGTCGGTCTGGTCGGGGAAACCGGCTGCGGAAAGTCAGTCACGGCCATGTCGATTCCGCGTCTGGTTCCGCAGCCGCCCGCGCGTTATCCGCATGGTGAAGTCCTCTTTCGCGGTGAGAATATGTTGACTAAAGGGGACGATGGCCTGCGCGAACTGCGCGCCCACCATATTGGCGTGGTATTTCAGGACCCGATGACCGGTCTCAACCCGGTTTTTACGGTCGAACAGCAGATGGTTGATGCCATTCTGACCCGCGAAGATGCGCTGCAAGCCACTTATTTTCTGCGCGGCTGGTTGCCGTCGAACCGGGAGCGCAAACGCGGGGCGCGCGAGCGGGCGCTCCAGCTTTTGCGCCGCGTCGGGATTCCACAGCCGGAGAAGCGCATTTACGCCTATCCGCATGAGTTCAGCGGCGGGATGCGTCAGCGCGTGCTGATCGCCATGGCAATTTCTGGTCGGCCTGACCTGCTGATCGCCGACGAGCCGACGACCGCGCTCGATGTCTCGGTGCAGGCGCAGATTTTACGGCTGATCGCCGAGCTGGTGCGCGAGATCAACCTGACGGTGCTGCTAATTACGCACAATATCGGTGTTGTGGCGCAGTTGTGCAACCATGTTGCTGTCATGTACGCGGGTAATGTGGTCGAGAGCGGCCCGACCCGCGACGTACTGCGCGCGCCTAAACATCCCTATACACGCGGGCTGCTGCAAGCCATTCCCGATGAGACGATTGAGCGTGGCTCGCTGGTCGGTGTCGCTGGCTCGGTGCCGAATCTGCTCGACCCGCCGCCCGGCTGTCGCTTCGCCCCGCGCTGCCCGCTTGCGATGGATAAGTGCCGCGATGCCTTCCCGCCGGTGGTTGAGGTCGGGCCAGATCATGGGGTAGCCTGCCTGCTCTATGAGGAGCAGCCAGCATGAGCGATATTCTGGAACTGCGGCATCTGACGAAAGTTTTCGGCAGCGGCAAAAAGGCTGTGCGCGCGGTCGATGACGTCTCGATCACGATTCCGCAGGGCGCGACTTTCGGCCTGCTCGGCGAGTCTGGCTCTGGCAAGAGTACGGTTGCCCGTCTGATCCCCCGGCTGATCGAGCCGACGTCGGGCGAGATTCTGTTCGAGGATAAGCTGCTCAATCGTCTGCCTGACCGCCAGATGCGCGCCGTCCGCGAGCAAGTCCAGATGGTGTTTCAGAACCCGTTTTCGTCGCTCAACCCGCGGATGACGGTGCGCGAGTTGATCGGTGAGGCGCTGGTGATTCATCGACATCTGGCGGGCGCGGCGCTCGACCGGCGTGTGCGTGAGATAATGGAGTTGGTCGGCCTGAACCCGGAACATACCAATCGCTTTCCGCATGAGTTCAGCGGAGGGCAGCGCCAGCGCATCGGCATTGCCCGTGCTGTTGTCCTTCAGCCGAAGCTGCTAATCCTTGATGAGCCGACGTCCGCGCTCGATGTCTCGGTGCAGGCGCAGGTGCTCAACCTGTTAATCGAGTTGCAGCGCGAGTTGAAGCTGACCTACTTGTTGATTACCCACGATCTGAGTGTTGTCCGCTACCTGTGCGACGAGGTCGCGTTGATGTACCTGGGGACGGTTGTCGAGCAGGGGACGGTGCAGCAGATTTTCAGCCAGCCGAGTCACCCGTACACACAGGCGCTGCTGCGCGACATCCCCTCGACTGATCCTGACCAGCGGATGCTAGAGGGCGTCAGTCTCGAAGCCGACATCGTCAGCGCGCGGTGGAATGGCATCGGCTGCCGTTTTTCGCCGCGCTGCCCTGCTGCGCAGATCGGTGAATGTCGGACGGTTGAACCGCCGCTCGTTCTGGTCGGCGCGGGACGACGGGCAGCCTGTCATCTGGTCAGGCCTGCGCTCTGAGTTCAGGACTAGACCAGTCGCCTGTTGGGTTGAGCCTGGGTCGGGTGGTGGGTGCTGTTTTTGCGGTTTCTTCGCTATTGACTATACGAAGTCCGTGTGCCGCTTTTTCAAGCGCCCCTCGAAGAACGATAAACAAAAGCGCATCACTTCGGCTGTAGATCGAGGTGATGCGCATGATGCCCCATAGGGGATTCGAACCCCTGTTTTGGCCTTGAGAGGGCCACGTCCTGGGCCTCTAGACGAATAGGGCGGACAGCAGACATTCTAGCAGTCGATAGAACAGCGGTCAAGCCGAAATTCGCTCAGGGAAGTAAATAGCCAATTCGCTCCTTCGCCAGCTTGAGCGTTTCGTCAGCGACAGCGCGCGCGCGCCCCGCGCCTGCCGCCAGAATACCATCGAGATATCCCGGCTCGTTCATCAGCCGCTGGTAGCGCTCCTGAAGCGGAGCCATGCGCTCAATGACTTCGGCAACAACTGCCTTCTTCAGGTCGCCGTAGCCCCTGCCCTCGAACTCAGCTTCAATCGACTCGCGCGAGCGCCCGTTGTAGGCTTGATAAATCGTCAGCAGGTTGTTGACACCGGCCCGCTCAGGCTCGCTGCTGAAGCGAATCTCGCGGCCAGAGTCAGTCGTCGCGCGCATGATCTTGCGCTTGATCGCATCCGGCGCGTCGAGGATAAAAACAGCGTGCAGCTCGGCGTCGTTGCTCTTGCTCATCTTGGCAAGCGGGTTGTCGAGGCCCATAATCCGCGCGCCCTGTTTCGGAATCATCGCGTCCGGCATGGTAAAAGTCTCGCCATAAAGGTGATTGAAGCGCTGGGCAATGTCGCGCGTGATCTCAATGTGCTGGCGCTGGTCGTCGCCGACCGGAACCGCAGCCGCGTGATAGAGCAGAATATCCGCCGCCATCAACACCGGATAGGTAAGCAGGCCAGTCGGGATCGAATCCTGCTCGCCCATTTTGGCCGACTTGTCCTTGAATTGGGTCATGCGATAGAGCCAGCCGAGCGGCGTCTGGGTCGTCAGAATCCACGCCAGTTCAGCATGAGCGGAGATATGCGACTGGACGAACACCGCTGATTTCTCCGGGTCGATCCCCGCCGCCAGATAAATGGCTGCTACCTGCCGCGTCGTCTGGCGCAGCGCCGCCGGGTTATGCGGCAGCGTAATAGCGTGCATATCGACGATGCAGTAGAAGCACTCGTACTCATCCTGCTCGATTACCCACTGCCGCAGCGCGCCGAGATAGTTGCCAATCGTCAACCGACCCGATGGCTGAATGCCAGAGAGGATGCGTTTCTTTTGAGCCATGAGCAACCCTGACCTGCAAAAAGGTGAATGAAAACGAGCCGCGTAGAGGTGGCCCGTTTTGTTGCGCCCAGAGGGATTCGAACCCCCGACACATGGTTCCGAAGACCATTGCTCTATCCACTGAGCTATGAGCGCGCAGTGTTCATTGTACCGCGAATGCGGCCCCGGTCAACGGCTGGATCGGATCAGCAGCAGGCGCTGATTATGGCAGGTCGCCAGCAGCCCGGCGCGATCTTTCAACACGCGCTGGACGGTTTCAGCGCGGCGGAGCAGCTCGGCAGTCCCGGTCAGCAGGTCGAGCCGGATGCGCGCCGAGGCCAGGTTGCTGCGCGCCCGTGCCAGCGCGAACGGATCGTCGGCCTGTTCCAGCAGCGTTACGGCGATAGCAAACCGATCCCGCGCCTGTTCGAACTGGCCCTGCGCCTCGAAGCCGCGACCAATGATCGAGTGCAATCGCGCCAGCGTCACCGGGTCGGAGTCGGACAGCGCGAAGGCCCGCTCGACCTGCCCCGCTGCCCGTTCGACGTCACCCGTGAGAAACAACGCCTCGGCCCGCAGCGCCAGCCGACGCAGTGAATCCGGCGCGTCATCCAGCAGGCGCAGCGCAACTGAACTATCCCCCGCATCAACGTGAATCTGCGCCAGCTCCAGCTGCGCCCGTTCCGACAGGGCGGCATCCCGATAGCGCCGTCCGGTTTTCTCCACTTTTGCCAGCAGCATCCGAGCGCGTTCGTATTCGCCGCGATAACGACAAAGCACCGCCAGCTCGAGCATGGCGCGAGCCTGATCGAGGAACTGGCCGCTCATGCCGGCCTGCCGGATCGCGTCGCCAAGCAAGTCCATCGCCTTCGGCCAGTCGGCTGCGCGCCGCAGGATGACGGCGTAGGCGATCTGAAGCGGCACATCGAGCGTCCCTGCCCGTTCCTGCTCCTGTTCCAGAACGGCCCGCCAGTAGGGACGCTGACGACCGAGCAGATCGACTCGCGCCAACCGATGCAGCGCCCGCGTCCGCCAGCCATCAGGACAGGGCAGCGCCTCCTGTCGGAGCAGGTAAAGGAGTTCGTCGCGGAGCGCGGGCGATGTTTCCGCTGGCTGTTCGAGCGCGGACAGCAGCTCGTCGATGAGGCCGCGCCAATCGGCGGCGCTCCGTTCTGACAGGAACCGTCGGGCCGCGCTGCCCATCAGCAGCGTCCCGCGCTCACGGGAGACGCGGTCGAGCCACGAGCGGCGCATCAGCGCCTCGACCGCTGCCTGAGGCGCTTCCGACGGCCAGAGCGCGCCAAGCCGGGATAGAGCCACTTCGCCGGGGGGACAGAGCGCGATCATCGCTAAGGCGCGAACTTCTGACGGATCGAGCGCCGCGAAGGACCGGCCGTAGATCCGATCAAGCGCGCCGACCGGCGCGAATGTCCGTGTCTCAACGAACTGGCTCGTCGATGCGCTCAGCCGGATCAGCAGCGGGTTTCCGCCGACCGCGCGCCAGATCGTCCGTCCGAAAGCGCCGATGGCATCGGCGGGTTCATCCGCTCCTGCCAGCACGAGGCCGGTCAGCGTCAGCGTTTCAGCTTCACTCAATTCCGGCACGATGACGTGCGCGTGCGCGACCGACAGCGGCACATAATCGACATTCAGCATAAAAACTGAGGCAGCGCTCAATTCGTTGAGCAGATCAGGCAGCGCCAGCGCATCTGCCAGCAGCTTCTCAGCCTCATCCAACACCACGACAACCGGCGAAACAAGCTGGAGCGCTTCGCGTAACGTCATCGGCGCGTCATCGGGAATCAGGCTCCCGGCGATGATCTGACGCGCCTGCTCGACGCTCGATGGACGGTCGAGCCAGACCAACTGATCGACCTGATCGGCCTCAATCAGCGCGCGAACATATTCCTGCGCCAGCGTCGTCTTGCCGATCCCGTGCGGGCCGGTGACGACAACGTGAAATGGCCCCTGACGCTCACGAAGGCGATCCAGCGTCGTCCAGACATCATTCAGGCCGACGAGCGCTGTCGGAACCTGAGTCGGAAGCTGCGCGATCAGCCAGCGCCGCCGCTGCGACTGTCGCGCGGCGCGTTCAGCTTCAGTCAGCCATTGTGCCAGCCGCCGAACTGCGCCGACCTGATAACGATGGACAGTACGCACGGTAATCATCAGCGCGGCAGCCAGCGCGTCCGCCGTCAGGTCAAGCGTGACGCAGACGTAACGATGAAAGAGGATGCTCCAGCCGATCAGAATCGGGGCCTCTGTTCGCCCATCAGCCTGAAGCCGGTCGAGCGCCTGTGGAAGCGGAAGCTGCTCATCTGGCGCATCCAGCCCGTGCGCGGCGCGATGCAGCGCGAGCTGGTCGCGGATAGTATTGACCAGCAGGCGATAGAGAATCACTTCGCGCGCGAGCGCCGACGACGGCATCGCCGGGTCAGCCAGCGCCTGCTCGACCAGCAGCAGCCGCTCAAGCGCGTTCGGAGACAGCGGCGCGCTGGCATAACCCAGCGCGTCGAGCGCCGCCTGGACATTCTCGACGCTGATGAAGGGAACTGGTGCTGCCGGTCGCATTCGGCGGCCTTTCGCGCGGCGACGATGAAGTGGCGACTATTCCTGCGCGCGTTCCTTCAACGCCTGACGAATATCGCGGTCGGCGTCGCGTTTGGCGATGGACTCGCGCTTGTCGTACATCTTCTTGCCTTTGGCGATGGCGATCTCAACCTTCGCCTTACCCTTGTGCAGAAACAGCATGGTCGGGACACAGGTCAGACCGCGCTCGCGCAGGGCATCATTGATTCTGGCGATCTCGCGCTTGTGCAGCAGCAGCTTACGCGGACGATTCGGATCAACGAAGCCATAGATACCCGCCTGCGCGTAGGGCGTAACATGCACGCCGATCAGCCATGCCTCGCCTTCGCGCACCTCGACGAAGCCATCACGCAGATTGACCTGGTTAGCGCGAATCGACTTGATCTCGGTGCCAGTCAGCACCAGCCCGGCCTGAAACATCTCGCCGAGCGTATAGTCGAATGAGGCTTTGCGATTGCGGGTAATTACCTTGATGTCGTCGGCCATCGTTTAATGACTCACTGCTGTCAGGGCCGCCTGAAGATGGCGGACTGCCTCGCCCAGTTCGACGTCGCGCCCATTGGCGTCGGGGATCATCGACGTATTCGGCTCCAGACCATTATCGGTCAACTGATGATGTGCCGGTGTGAACCACTCTGCCGACGTCACATGCAGCGATGAGCCATCCGAAAGCGGAAAAATCTGCTGCACGGTTCCCTTGCCGTAGGTTTTCTGGCCGATCAGAAAACCGCGCTGGCTGTCCTGAAGCGCGCCTGCGACCAGTTCCGCGCCGCTGGCTGTCCCCTGATTGACCAGCACAACCATCGGCAAGGTTGTTTCGCCGCCGCCGGGCGTGCTGTCGAAGGTCTTTTCGCCCGCGTTATCATCCTCGAAGGCAATCGGCCCCTGATCGATGAACTCGTCGGCCACCTGAATCGATTCCTGAAGCAGGCCGCCTGCGTTATTGCGCAGATCGAGCACCAGCGCCTTGATCGACTTGCCATTCAGGTCGGCCAGCGCGTTCCTGAGTTCTTCCGGCGTGCGGTTGGTGAAGCGCAGCACCTGAACGTAGCCTAACTGATTGTTCTCACTGAGGACGCGCCAGACGACCGAAGGGATGTCGATGACTGCAAACGGAATCGTCGCGCTGAACGCCGAGCCATCCGGCTTGCGGACGGTGATCCTGACGCCGTTATTGTCCTTGACCTCGCCGCGCAGCATCTGGTCGATCTGATCCTGACCGATGGTTGAGTCAAGCGGCGTATCATTGACTGCCGTCAGAATATCGCCCGGTTCGATTCCGGCTTGAGCGGCGGGGGCGTCCGGGAACGGCAGCAGGACGATCTCGCCCTGCTCGTTGCGCTGAATCAGCACGCCGATGCCGCCATACGTCCCGGCTAAGACCTGCGATTCGCTCTGCGCAACTGGCGGGTCGATGAAGAAGGTGTACTTATCCTGAAGCGTCGCCAGCATTCCGCGAATCGCGCCATACTCGCGCTCTGTCGCCGATGGCTGCTGGCGCAAGTAGTGCTGGTCGATCAGCGTCTGCACCTCTTCGAGCAGCGGATAGCCGTTCGAGGCTTCGCTGGCCGGGTTAGCCAGCGCAGGTCTAATCCCACCGACCAGGTCTCGAAAAAAGAAGCCGCCCGCAAACACCAGCGCCAGCCCGACACCCACCAGGATGCCGAGTAAGATCGAGCGCCGAAATTCCTTCGCATTTTGAGAAACGTTTCGCATCACAGCCTGCTTGCCTGTCTTATGATAGGACTGATCGATTTTATCATCGGTACGAGGGTTTCCCAAGAGGCGCTCGCCTCAGGTTAAGCGGCTGGCAGAAAAGGAAGAAGCATGGCGGTTAAGCATCAGCCCCCATTGGTGCTCGTCGCAGACGACGAAGTGAATACCACCATCATGATTCAGCGGATTTTTGAGCGCGAGGGCTATCAGGTCGCGCGCTACAACGACGGCCTGACCGCGCTTCAGGCAGCGCAGGACTTAGTGCCTGACCTGATTCTACTCGATATTCGGATGCCGGGTATCGACGGCTTCAACGTGCTGCAAAAACTACGGGATAACCCGATCACTGCGCAAATTCCGACGATTCTGGTCACGGCCAATGCCCGCGAGCCAGCCGACGTCGCCCGTGGGATGCATCTCGGAGCGGACGACTACATCTATAAGCCGTTTGCGCCGCAGGAACTGGTCGCCCGCGCGCAGAGCAAGATGCGCGCGCGCCAGCTTGAAGACGCGCTCCAGCGGCGCACGCAGGAGCTTGAAGCGCTGCTCCGGGTTGGCGAAGAACTCAATCAGCACCTCGAAGGCGCAGAGCTTCAGCGTGTGGTGCTCGATCTGGTACTGCAAATGCTCCCCGGCGATGTCGCGGGGATTTACCAGCTCGACGAGGAATATGAGCTGATCTCCCATCAGCTTCAGCGGAAACCGGGCATCAACATCAGCGGGCTGATCGACAGCAACGAAATTCTCTATCGCTTTCTCCCGGCCCCGACCGCCAGTAAATGGCCGGATCAACCGGCGCTGGTCGATAGCTTCGCGGCGGGAATGGCCGTGCCGCTGCGTCACGGCGACCAGCTCCTCGGCCTGCTGGTCGTTCTGTCGCAGACGGAAACCTTCGACGAGAGTCACCTGCGCCTGTTCAAGGGGATCGGACGTCAGGCGGCACTGGCACTGCGGAACGCGCTGCTGCACGAAATTCAGGTCAACTACGGTCTGCACCTCGAAGATATGGTCGCGGCACGGACTGCCGAACTCCAGTCGGCGCAGCAAATGCTGGTGCGCTCGGAAAAACTGGCGTCCATCGGCCATCTGGCGGCCAATATCGCTCACGAGATCAACAACCCGCTCCAGCCCATTACCGTCACGCTCGATGATATGGTCGAGAACGTCCAGCATCATCAGCCGGTTGACATCCGCGGCATCGAAATCATTCAGGAGAGCGTCGAACGTATCCGGCGCATCGTCAGCCAGTTGCTCGAATTTACCGGCAAGCGCAACATGGGGCCAGACTTACAGATCATCGACATCGGCAATATTCTGGAGCGTATTCGAGACTTAAATCGCAAATTCTTCGAGAAAGAACGCATGACTCTGGAACTGGACGCGCCCGCCCTGCCCCCGATCTACGGCAGCAAGGATCAGCTTGAGCAGGTGTTCATGAATCTGACGCTCAACGCACAGGCGGCGATGAAAGCGGGCGGGAAGCTGGTTATTCGGGCCTTCCCCAACGGCAGCGACATCGTCATCGAATTCACCGACAACGGCTGCGGCATCCCGACCAGTCAGATCGACAAAATCTTCGACCCGTTCTTCTCAACCAAGCCCAACGGAACCGGACTCGGCCTGTTCGTGACCTACGGCATCATTCAGGGACATCACGGCTCCATCGAAGTACACAGCAAAGTCAACGCAGGCTCGACCTTCACCCTGCGCCTGCCCGCCTATCTGCCAGTTGCCAGCGAGCGCCGCTGAAGGGCGCAGCCCATCAATCAAAAACGCCGGGAGCTTCAGAGGCTCCCGGCGTTTTTGATTGCCGTTCAGGTATAGATCAGGATCAATGCGGCTTCCAGAGCGCCTGATAATGCGCCTCATCGAGCGTTCCAGCAACGTACTGCGCGGCATCCTTCGTTGTGGCGAGGATGATGAGGATCACCCGGTCAGCCTGACAGTCGTACATCCGCGCGCCGAGCGCGTCCGTCCCTGCCGGGAGCGACTGAAGCTGGTTCGAGATCGCATCCATGATGAGCGGCAGATCATGGCGCACCTGGTCGCCTGGCCGCGTGCAGATGGTGACGAGCAGCGAATTGCCGAGATCGGTCTGCGCCGTGCCGACCGCGTCTGGCGCAAGCGTGAACCCGGCCAGCGAGACCATTAGCGCCTGAAAGTCACCCGCAACCGGGGTCAGCGTCACATCAACTGGCGGCGTAACTTCGACCGTAACCGTCGGCGCGGCGGCCACCGTCTGGGGCGTCGCGGCGATCACGATCCCCAGGTCCTCGGTCGATGAAACAGCGGGAACCTGGGTAGCGATTTCCTGCGTTGCTGTCGGCATTTCCGTCGGAAGATCGGTCGGGACGACCGTCGGCGCTTCGGTTGTGCTGGTCGCTGGCTCGGTCGTCGGCATTTCTGTCGGCGCCCCGGTGGGGGTCAGCACCATGCCGACTTCTTCAGTCGGCGCGCTGGTCGCCACTTCGGTGATCGGCGGAGCAATGATTTCCTGCGTGCTGGTCGAGGTCGGCAGCGCGCCCACAACCGGGATTTCGGTCGGCACGAGCGTGCTGTTCGTGGCCGGGCCGCTCCCGCGCGGCAGCAGTAAAACTGCCGCCAGAACCACGAGCAGCGCGACGACCACCGCCGCAATAATCGCCGGAAGCAGCGAGCGCCGCCTGCCTGTCGGCGCTTCGTCATCAAAGTCCGGCAGATCGGTCGCGTCCATATCGACCGTGGCAGGCGGGACGACGACCGGGGCATCCTGAAGGAAGGACGGCAGCGGCGCAGGCTCAAAATCTTCTGGCGGCGGATTGAATAAGTCGGGAACAGGCGGCGCGGCGGGTTCCGGCGGCGCCGGAGCAGCGATCAGGACGTCGTTGAGCGATTCTGATAACTCCGCCGCGCCGGGATAGTCAGATTGGAGCTGGATGACGTGATCGAGCGCCGAACGCGCCTCGACCGGGTCGGTGACGGCATGGGCCATCAGCCACCAGGCATCGACATTGTCCGGCTCGTCGGTCAGCAGCGGTTGCAAAATCGCCCGCGCAGCGCCGAGTTCGTCGGCCTCGATTAAACGATAAGCTTTAGATAGACGATCTTCGGTCACACTGCTCATCGCATCCCCCATCGGCGCAGGCGCAACCCAACCGATATAAAATTCTTACCAAAGTGTACATCCATGCGAATCTGCGCGCAAGCCGGGTTAGAAATAGTTGCGACCGCTTCTTACTGATCCCAGTTGGAGACGTCCCAGCCCAGAAGCCCGGCCAATTCCTGATT
Source organism: uncultured Anaerolineaceae bacterium (assembly GCA_964652205.1). Lineage (GTDB taxonomy): Bacteria > Chloroflexota > Anaerolineae > Aggregatilineales > Phototrophicaceae > ZC4RG36. Next base: position 19,352 of record CAZZAO010000076.1, read on the forward strand.
ATGCGGGCGGTAAAACTCACGCAGTCGCTGGCGAAAGTCAGCGGGCATCGGCGCGCTGTATTGTCCGGGCAGCATATTCCGATAGCTGAAGTCCTGCGGATAAGCTGCCGGATCGACGCCGAGAAAGGCCAGCGTCTGAGCGACAACCGCTGCTGGATCAGCAAAAAATTCCTCACTCCTGAGAATGAGAAATTGTTCGCGCGGGAAATAGCCAAACCAGCGTCTGAGCGCGCGGGCATACAACCCGCGCGTGACGTAGGCGTAACGCAGCGGTTCACGGGGATGATCATATTGCAGATACCAGTCCAACCCTTCCCGCTCGATCCGCTCAAATTCAGCTTCGAGCGATCCCTCTAACGGCGGCGCGCCATAAAGATTCTGCGCCATCGTGAAGTGCGAGAAGGCTCGATCAACCGGGTTACGCAGCATGACAATCAGCTTAACGTCGGGCAGAACTGCCGCGATTCGTTCGGGCACTCTGGCGTTAAACAGGTAAGACGGCGAGATCTCGCCCGTCACGAACTGGAGTCCGGGAAGCGGCAGCGGGAACCGCGACCAGTACCAGTGAATGCCGCGCTCATACTGCCGGTCGAAAAACAGCAGTTCCTTGTGCTGCGGGTGGCGAATATCAGGATGCTTGATGAGGTAGTTGTACATCGACGTCGTGCCGGTCTTTTCGACGCCGATGCCGATAAAATCCGGTTTCGAGTAACAGCCGAGACGCGCCAGCACGGAATGAAGCTGATATTTAACCCACAGGACTGATTTCAACCGAAATTCCTCCTGTGTCCTGTGCCGCCGCCCGAAGGCGCAAAACCGTGGATCGGTTTGTAAAGCAAAAGGCCCACTCAACGATTGAGTAGGCCCTATTTGTGCCTCGGAGAGGACTCGAACCTCCACCCCCTTGCGGGGACATGGCCCTCAACCATGAGCGTCTGCCATTCCGCCACCGAGGCTGATGTTGAGGTATTATACGCACGGGGAAAGTGATGTCAATCCTGTAACCACGCACTTTCTTCAGGTACGATAGGGACATTTGTGCGGAGTCTGGCCCGTTCGTGGGCGCAGGGCAAAGGAACTCGAATGCGAATTGCAGTCGACGCCATGGGAAGTGATACCTTTCCAGTCCCGGATGTCGCCGGAGCCGTTCTGGCCGCGAAGGAACTCGGCGAGACGATCATTCTGGTCGGGGACGAACCCCGCGTGAAGGCCGAGCTGGCGAAGCACGCTGCCAGCGGCCTGAAAATCGAGGTCGTCCACGCGCCGGAAGCCGTGACGATGAGCGACAAACCGGCGGATGTCGGCGCAAGTAAGCCAAATTCGTCGATGATGGTCGGCATGAAGCTCATCACTGCCGGGCAGGCGGACGCCTTCGTGACCGCAGGCAACACCGGGGCAGCGCTCGCCCTCGCCACACTCTACACCTTGAAGCGCATCAGCGGCGTCAAGCGCCCTGCCCTCAGCACCATTCTCCGTATCGACGACCGGAAGCTGATTATGCTCGACATCGGCGCAAACGCCGACGCCAAACCGGAATGGATGGTGCAGTTCGCCATCATGGGCAAAATCTACGCCCAGAGCGCGCTCGGCGTCAGCAATCCGCGCGTAGCGCTGCTTTCTAACGGCGAGGAAGAATCCAAAGGTAATCAGGCGATTCACGAAACCAGCGCCCTGCTGCGTAATATTCCGTCGCTTCACTTCGTCGGGAATGTCGAGCCGGACGCCGTGATGGAAGGCAAGGCCGACGTGGTTGTGTCTGACGGCTTCGCTGGCAACATCTTCGTCAAGACCGCCGAAGCGTCGATGGACATCCTTTTCCAACTGATCCGCGACGAAATCAAAACCCGTGTGTTATATACGATTGGCGGGGCGCTGGCGCGTCCGGCCTTTCGCAGTGTATACCATAAGCTCGACCCATTCGAGATCGGGGGAGCGCCTCTTTTGGGCGTGAATGGGGTTGTGATTATAGGACATGGCCGCTCGAATGCACGGGCGATCAAGAATGCGATCAAACAGGCACAGACGGCTGTCCACGGTCATACCATCGAAGCTATTCGTGACGGTCTTTCCGCATCTTAAACAACGTTCAGCTTTCAGCACCAGAAAGGAGCGAGCGGCGGCGTTCTGGGCCAATGCCGCTTGAACACTATGGATCTACTCAGAAATGGTCGTCCGCGTGTCGTCGTAACTGGCCTCGGATCGGTGACGGCGCTCGGCCCGGTCAGGACGCTGTGGGAAAGCCTCAAGGCGGGTCAGTCCGGCATCCGCCGCATCGAAACCATCCCCATCGAGCATGTGCCGGTCAAGATCGGCGGTGAAGTCCGCGACTTCAACGTCGAGAAGTACATCGAACGTAAGGAAGCGCGGCGGATGGGCCGCGCGTCACAGTTCGCCGTCGCCGCCGCGACAATGGCGATGGAAGACGCCGGTTACAGCTCGCAGATGATCGAGGCCGAAGGCGAGCGCGTGGCTGTCGTCATTGGCTCGTCGCTTGGCCCGCACGAAATGGCCGAGCAGAGCACCTACAAGTATAAGACCAGCGGTTTCCGCACGCCGAATCCCCTTTCGCTCATCAATTCGCTGCCGAATATGCCCGCGCATTACGTCAGCCGCTTCCTGCGCGCCCTCGGCCCGCTCGAAGCTCCATCGACGGCCTGCGCGTCCGGCACGCAGTCGATTGGCGAAGGCGGCGACCTGATTAAGGAAGGCCGCGCCGATATGGTGTTCGCGGGCGGCGTCGAGGCCGTTTTGCAGGATTACGCTATCGCCGGATTCGAGGCGATGAACGTGCTGGCAACCGGCTATGAAGATCATCCAGAACTGGCAAGCCGTCCGTTCGACAAGAACCGTTCCGGCTTCGTCTTCAGCGAAGGCTGCGCCGTCGTCATGCTCGAAAGTCTGTCCCACGCCCTTCAGCGCGGCGCGCGTATCTACGCCGAAGTCCTCGGCTACGGCTCGTCGTCCGATGCCTATCATATCGCGGCGCTCGATCCTGAAGGCAAAGGCGCAGTGCGGGCCATGCGCTGGGCGCTCGACGATTCCCACCTCGATGCCAGCAAGATCGGCTACATCAATGCCCACGGCACTTCGACGCCGCCGAACGACGCCGTCGAGACGCTGGCGATCAAGAAGGTCTTTGGTGAGCAGGCCTACAGCATCCCGGTCAGCTCGACCAAGAGTATGCTCGGCCACGCGCTCGGCGGTTCCGGCGCGATTGAGTTCGTCGCCTGTGTCATGACCCTGATCGATCAGGTCATTCATCCGACGATCAACTACACGACACCCGACCCGGACTGCGACCTCGACTACGTGCCGAATGTCGCCCGCGATGCCGAGAATCTGAAGTACATCCTGTCGAACAGCTTTGGGCTTGGCGGGCAGAACGCTTCCATCGTCCTCGGCTCAATCTGAGAATCCCCGCCATTCGACCGGGCGGACGTGCCAATTGGACACGTCCGCCCGGTTTTTATTCCAGTGACGTCCAGAATAGTTACCGGTTTTTAATCAGACTCCGTCCAGGCTGAGCGGGCTTTGTTCGACAATCTGGCTATAATAGACCCAACCTGACCAGATGGATGCGGTGGACGCTTGAATGCAAGACCAACGGCGGACAATTGAAACGCTGCTCGAACGGCGTGAAGTCAAGAAAGCCGAAGTCCTGATTGCGAAGGTGATGCGCAGCGATCTAACCCCCGATGAGCAGGCGCAGCTGCTGGTGCTCCGCGCCCGCGCCCGACTTCTGAGCGCCCGACCGGACGACGCCATCGCCGATCTAATGACCGCGCACAGCATCTCTGCCGAAATTCTGGCAGCAGCCGATAAGATCGAGCTGCTCGGCGACTGCTATCTCGCCCGCTTCGAGCTTGCCAGCGTGGGCTTCACCGACCGCAATGATTCCGGGCAGGCGCTGACGTTCTACCGCCAGATTCTCGACAACTACTCCTTTTATGAGAACATCGGCTGGATTCATTACCAGATGGGCCGCATCCTGCTGGCCGAGAACAACGTCGAAAATGCCACAACCAGTTTCCACGACGGCCTGATGACCGCCAGCCATGTCAAGGCGCTGACGGCCTACTGTTACGAGCGACTGGCCTTCATCGCCTTCTATGACGCGCGCGACCTGAACAAAGCCGCCGCCTACATCGGCAAGGCCATCGACACCTACCCGGCTTATGAGGATCAGAACTGGCTGGTGCAGGTACACAACCTGCGCAGCACGATTCTGCGCGCCATGCGCCGCTATGAGGACGCGCTCCGGGCAGCCGAAACCGCGCTGGCCGTTGCCTCGCTCAACGCGGGAGAAAACCGGCATGGGCTGGCCGAAGCGCTGCTGACAACCGGGGAACTGCTGGCGCAGTTCGAGGGCCGCGAGCGCGATGTCATCACGCATTTGCAGCAGTTCACGCAGATCAGCAAGAAGCCACTCGGCGTCGATGTCACCTGGTCGCGCGTCCACGAGATGCTCGGCGATGCCTATTTCAAGACCGGGCAGTACAGCGCTGCCGTCGCCGCCTATCAGGCCGCGCTCCAGTTCAATCCTTATCACCCGTGGGAAGAATCGCTCCATTATCGCATCGCCCGCAGTTTCTACCAGCAGGGCGACTACGAGCATACCGTCACGGCGCTTCAGCGGATGCTCGATGCCGCTAAAGCCGAAGGCCAGAGCATCAGCGATTACCATATTTTCGACGTGCTGGGCAACGCGCAGTACGCGCTCGGCAGGTACGACGAAGCGCTTTCCGCCTACCGCACCGCGCTGGCAATGGCCCCGCCCAACGCCGACAACCTCGACAAAATCAAAACTTACCACGATTTCGCGCAGGAACTCAGCCGACCCCTGTGACCTGCTCCTCAAGCTACGCTACAATAAGTGGTCATTCGATTCACAGTGAGATGACTGCGCTATGTCAGAACGGATCAAAGTCATTGGGGGCGGCCTCGCCGGATCAGAAGCCGCCTGGCAGATCGCCGAGCGCGGGTTTGAGGTCGATCTGTACGAGATGCGCCCGGTACGCGCGACCGGCGCGCACGTCTCCGACCGGCTGGCCGAGCTGGTGTGCAGCAATTCGCTCGGCTCCAAACTGCCAGATCGCGCCTCAGGGCTGCTCAAAACCGAGGTGGCGTCGCTGCACTCGCTGCTCCTCGCCATCGCCGAGCAAACCGCCCTGCCCGCAGGCGGGGCGCTGGCCGTCGACCGCGAGGCGTTCGCGCAGCGCGTGACCGAGGCCATCGACACGCACCCGCGTATCCGCCTGATCCGCGAAGAAGTCAAGGTTATCCCCGACGGCCCGACGATCATCGCTACCGGCCCGCTGACCGCGCCAGCGCTGGCGCAGGAACTGGCCGCGCTGGCTGGCCAGGATTACCTCTATTTTTACGACGCTATCGCGCCGATTGTCAGCGCCGACAGTATCGACATGAGCATCGCTTTTCGCGCCAGCCGCTACGAACGCGGCGAGCAGGAAGAGGGCGATTACATCAACTGCCCGATGAACCGTGAGGAATATGACCGTTTCATCAGCGCGCTGCTGACCTCAGAGACGATTGAACTGCGCGACTTCGAGCGCGAAGACCCGCATTTCTTCGAGGGCTGTATGCCTATCGAGCAGATGGCGAAGCGCGGCCATGAAACGCTGGCCTTCGGCCCGATGCGCCCGATTGGCCTGCGCGATCCACGCACCGGCAAGCGACCCTATGCCGTCGTTCAGCTTCGGCGCGACAACCTGATCGGCACGCTCTATAACATCGTCGGCTTCCAGACCAACCTGCGTTACGGGCCACAAAAGGAAGCGCTGCGGTTGATTCCCGGCCTCGAACATGCCGAGATCATGCGCTACGGCCAGATGCACCGCAATACCTACATCAACGCCCCGACGCTGCTCGCGCCGAGCATGGCATTTCGTGTCCGCCCCGATCTGTTCTTCGCCGGACAGATTACCGGCGTCGAAGGCTATATGGGCAATGTCGCCACTGGCCTGCTGGCGGGCCTGAACATGGCTCGCTTCCTGAGTGGGCAGCCCGGCTGGGAACTGCCGCCGACGACGATGCTCGGCGCGCTGTGTCATTATGTCACCCACGCCGAACCGAAGAATTTTCAGCCGATGAAAGCGAATTTCGGCATCATGCCGGAGCTGGCACTGCCGGTCAAGGACAAGCGCCAGCGCTACGGCGCTTATGTTCAACGGGCGCTGACCGACCTGCGCGAGTCCGTCCAGACGCTCGACGACCCCTATCTGGCTGCTGTCTCTGACCCGCTCTCACGGAAGGGATCATGATCGACGCCGGAGCCTGGATTCAGGGCAACGCCGACGCGCTGCTTCAGGCGACGACCGAAGCGCTGTCGAACAATCGGGCGCTTCAGAGTCATGTCCTGGAAGCGGTTGACGCCTTCTATAAGGCGCTGCTTCAGGCCGTCGTCACCTACGACCCGACGCCGCTTTATACCGTGCTGTACGACTGGGTCGAGGCGCGCACCGGCCCTCTCGACCAGGATACGGCCAGCCTGATGCCGGTGCTGGCGCGGATCAAGCAGGCGACTGCCGAGCAGATCATCCTGCGCTGCGAAGCCGCCGACGCCGTGCGCCTGCTGCTGACCGTTGATCGCGTCATGACCGACGCGCTGGTATTTCTGGCGCAGGTTGAAACCGAAGCACTGATGGCGGCCACGCGCGCGCAGGTGCAGGCGGCGCAGGTCGAGCTGGAACAGGTCAACAAAACCAAGTCTGACTTCATCGCCATCGCCGCCCACGAGTTGAAAACGCCGCTAACGGTGGTCGAAGGCTACACCAACATGATGCAGTCGCACGTCGAAGGTTACAGCGACGATCTGATGACGATGTACCTCGAAGGAATCGAGAAAGGCATGGGGCGACTGCATGATCTGATCGAAGACGTGGTGGATGTCTCGCTGCTCGACCTGAGCATGATCGAGATGAATTTTCAGCCGGTGCTGCTCCATCCTCTGCTCGACGCGGTCGAAAAGAGAGTCGAGCAGGACGTCATGACCGAGCGTAAGCTGACCCTGACTATCGACCGCGAGTCGATCCCGCGTTATCCAACCGTCGGCGACCCGGTGCAACTGCTCAAGGCGCTCGATAAAGTCATCCTCAACGCGCTTAAGTACACGCCCGACGGCGGCGAAGTCCACGTCTATGCCCACGATTTCCCCGGCTTTGGCTTCATCGACCTGATGGTACAGGACAGCGGCATCGGCATCGAGCCAGCCAACCTGACACGCATCTTCGACGCTTTCTCCGGCCTCGGCGACGCCAATCTGCACTCCAGCGGCAAGGTCAAGTTCAAGGGCGCGGGGCCGGGACTCGGCCTGCCGATTGCCAAAGGCATCATTGAGGCGCACGGCGGCACTATCTGGGCCGAAAGCGCAGGCTATAATGAAGAAACTCACCTCGGAAGCACCTTCCATATCATGATCCCGATGCGTAACTGACCCGGTCAGCGCAGCGGAGCGACAGGAAAGGTCGACTCGTTGACTTATCATCTTCCTTCCCCGGCGGCGCGGCTCCATACGCTGCCCCCTTACCCGTTTGCGCTCCTCAATCAGCGCGTGCGCGAGCTGACGGCAAAGGGCGTCGACATTATCCGGCTCGACATCGGCAGCCCGGACATGCCGCCGCCGACCGCCGTGGTCGACTCGCTTGAGCGGAGCGCCCGGCGCGCGCAGACGCACGGTTACGCCGGTTACAAAGGGACGCCGGGGATTCGCGCCGCCGTCGCTCGCTACTACAAAGCGCGCTTCGATGTCGATCTGAACCCGGAAACACAGGTGCTGCCGCTGATC
>CAZZAO010000077.1:0-2432 GCA_964652205.1 uncultured Anaerolineaceae bacterium
ATAAACCGATATGAGCTTTCTTGAAACTCCGATCAAATTTGATGCGTTTGCCCTGAGCAGATCGTTATGCAGGCTTGATAATCGCTTATCTTTCGGCTAGAATGAGCCTGATCGGGCGGTTAGCTCAGTTGGTTAGAGCTTTCGCTTTACAAGCGAGAGGTCACAGGTTCGAGTCCTGTACCGCCCATGACGCCCATTCTTCCCCGGAAGTGGGCGTTTTTGTTGCCTCAGGAAAAACTGGTTTCAAAATCCTCACAAACCCGGTAGCGCTGATCGTAAATGTCGATTATGATATGTTATGTGATCGTTGATCCACCGTTTGAATCTTGTAGGCACACTGGCGCAACCGAGAACGACTCATGGTAACGTTGCAGGATCAAACGCGACAAATCCTCGTTGTCGAGGATGACAGCGACACCGCCGACATCGTCACGGTGGTGCTGCGGAATGCCGGGTTCGAGGCCGTCCATGTCGAGGATGGCGCGGCGGCGCTGCTCCAGATCGGCAGACATTCGCCCGATCTGGTGCTGCTCGACATCTCACTGCCGGATATGAGCGGGCTGGACGTGCTCCGTCAGGTGCGCGTGCGCTCCTTCCTGCCGATGATCGTGCTCAGCGGCAATACTGACGAGCGCGACAAGGTGCAGGCGCTTGAGGCCGGGGCCGACGACTATCTTGGCAAGCCGTTCTCGCCCGATGAGCTGGTGGCGCGCGTCAATGCGCTGCTCCGCCGTGTCGATTGGACAGCGCCGATTGAGCCGCGTCTGGTTGTTCGTCACCTTGAGCTGGACATGCCGCGCCGTCAGGCGACTATCCACGGACGACGCCTGCATCTAACGCCGATTGAGTACGGCATCCTTGTGACCCTGATGCGTAAACCGGGCGACATCGTCACCCATGACGACCTGCTGCGCGCCGTCTGGGGCGAGCAGTACGAAGGCGATTACTCGGTGCTGCGCGTCAATATTTCGCGCCTGCGCCAGAAACTCGAAGAGAATCCTCGCCACCCGACTTACGTCGTGACTGTTCCCGGTCAGGGCTACGTCATGCCCGTCAAGCGTAACTGATCCGTCGGCCTGTCGCCTGTTGGCTTGGCGCGCCGCTTATGCTACGCTAGCGCGGAAATGCGTCGTCGCCAGCCAACCCCGGATTAGTCTCCCCATGAATACCCGGTTTCGTTTCCTGTTCATTCTGCTCGGCGCGCTGCTCGTCGCCGCGACCTTTAGCTATCCGCGCTGGCAGTCGCTGGTCAACCGTCCGCGGACGGTTGAAACCGGCGGCCTGCTGCAAGGCTTGCCGACTGAGATTGTCCCGACTTTTCAGGCGCTCCCGCCGGATCAGCAGGCGGCCTATCGGCTGGCGGCGGGGCAGAACCCGCAGATTGCCATCGCCATGATTCAGTCGGCGCTGGCGACGGCGGAAGTCGTGCCGGAAGCCCAGCAGGCGCTGCCGAACATGACCGGCCCGGTGCAGGTCGCCACCGGCGGCTTTAAGAAGCTCGACGCGATCCGTCAGGCCAGCGGCGACGTCACTATCTACCAGCAGGCCGATAACACCAAAGTCGTCCGCTTCGAGAACTTCACCATCGTCAACGGCCCTGATCTGCGCGTTGTCATGTCGCAGAGCAGCGCGCCTGATACCGTTGAGGCGATGAAAGCCAATGACAGCGAAATTGACCTCGGCCAGCTCAGGGGGACGAGCGGCAGCCAGAATTACGACGTTCCCGCCGAGCTTGACCTGTCACAGTACAACGCCGTCGTCATTTACAGCCGAACCCTGAATGTCGTCTACAGTTATGCCGTGCTCACCCGATTCTAGCCTGCCTTAGTCTTGCCCTAATGCGCGGGCTTCGGCATAATGACGCTGCTCAATCGTCCGCAATCGGAAATGGGTGGAACAGGAACGGCGTGACGTGGTGAATGAAGCCCCGACAACTCGCGCAGTGGCTAGCTGGCCGGTCGATGCTGAACATGGCGGACTGCGCATCTCGGTGTTCGGCATCTTTATTCTGGCCTGGATTATCGGTTATTTCCTCATTAATCTGATGATTCCCGGCGCCGGCATCAATCTGATCGCCGTGATCGGCGGCTTCATTTTGGGCTACGCGGCCAGTTTTGTCCTCGAACGGCTGCTGCGCCGGTCGTGGCCGAGCGGACGCCACCTCGACGCCGATGAGCGCGGTGTGCGGCTGGTGCGTAAAGTGACGGTGGAGCAGGAAGTCCGACGCGGCGAAGACCCGGTCAGCCTGCTGATGTGGCGCTTCGAGACACCGCGCCGCTCGCGCGTGCCGAAGGGCTGGTATGTCCTCGGCTGCGCGCTGGAGCAGGACGAGACGATGCTCTGCCTCTACAGTTTCATCTCGCCGAAAGATTTCAAAACTTTCGACCTGGGCGAGCGCTTCACCGCGCTCAAGTCGCGCAAGAAAGACAGCA
>CAZZAO010000077.1:2442-10870 GCA_964652205.1 uncultured Anaerolineaceae bacterium
CAAGAACAAGCAGGGCGGACGTGACGATCTGCTGCTGGCAGGCGAGCAGCGCCGGTTGTATCAGGCCGAGAATCAGCGCTGGCAGAGCGGCGCGGAGATGACTCTGCCGGATTTCAAGTCCTTCCTTGAGGCGATCAAGCAGAATTACCCTGAGTGGACGCATTGAGACGAAGTTGGCTGACTCTGATGGTTGTCCTGCTGGCGCTGGCGACGCGCGTCCACGCGCAGGACAGCGGGACGATTGACCTGTTCACACCGGTCGAAGGGCGCGTCGATTCCGGGGAGCAGACCTGGACGTTTAACGGGCGTACCAATGAGCCGGTGTCGTTTCTGGCCGAGACAACCGGCGGCAGCCTCGACCCGGCGATGACCGTGCGGACAAGCACCGGCGCGACGCTTATCTCCAACGACGACCTCTCCTATCCCTCGGAGCATAACGCGCTGCTCGAAGCGATCACAATTCCGACGCTGGGCGTCTATACCGTCAGTGTGTCCGGCTTTCACGGCACGACCGGCAGCTACCGGCTGACGATGCTGCCCGGTTATGGCTCGCTGGCGGCGTTTGAGACGTTCGACAGCGTCGTAGACTGGACAGGCAGCGACGGCCTGACCGTTACCGGCGCGTCCGGCGCGCTCAACGTCGCTCTGGCGCAGGGAACGCGCGCCGGTTTCACCCGCGCTGCCGACGCGCCGACCTACGGCGATTTTCACGCGCAGGTGGACGTGACCAGCGTCAGCGGTAGCGGTTGGGTCGTCGGGCTGGAAGCGCGTCACAGCGACGCCGGTTCTTACGTCTACGAGGTCAACGACCGGGGCGAGTGGCGCTTTGTCCTCGACCAGCCTGACGGGGAGACGGTGCTGCGCGACTGGGTGCGCCATCCCGCCGTGCGCGCCGGACAGACGACGTTCTCGCTCGGCCTGATGGCGACCGGCGCGGGCTTCGACTTCTTCTACAGCGGCGATCTCGTCGGGCGGATCAGCGATGCGACGCTGGCGGATGCCGGGACGACCGGGCTGTACATCGGCTCGGCGCAGGCGTTGGGCGCGAATGCCTCATTTGACAACCTCTCGGTCACAGTTCCGGTCTCGGTCGATGGCGCGGCGGTCGTGCCGCAGCAGGTGATCGTCGGCGACGCGATGTCGATGGTTCAGTCGCTCATCCGCCAGCGCCTGATTGCTGCTAATGGCGAGTTGAAGCTCAACGTCGCCCAAAGCTCGACTGAGCACAGCGGCCCCGGCATCGATTTCATCGGCCTCGGTCGCGGCCTGATGTTCACCGACTTCGCCCTCGGCACGACGGTGACGATGCAAAACCGGCCAGCCGGGCAGGGGGGCTGCGGGCTGATTTTCCGCGTGACCGATCCGACTCATTACGATCTGGCGTATCTGGATGGCACCGGCGCGTACGGGCTGTCCCGGCGCGACGGCGACCGCTTTGAGCCGGGGCTGTTCGGTCACCTGGCTGTATCGAGCGGGCCGTCCCATCATTTGCTCATCATCGCAAACAACCCTACACTGCTGTACTACGTGGACGGCCAGTACGTCGGGACGCTCGATCAACCCGCCATTGAGGGGGGCATCGGCAACGCCGTCGTCAACTTCGAGTCGCTATACACGTCGTGCCAGTTCAACAATACCTGGGTCTGGCGCTGGGACTAGCCGTTCCTGAAGGATGAACGGACGCTCGGCGACCGCGCCATAGTCGAAGGAGTCGCGCCGTGGACGCCCTTGAAGCCGCCATCCTGCGCACCGTCCTCTATGCCGACATTTTCGCTTTCCCGCTGACTGCCGCCGAAATCCACCATTTTCTCATCAGTGATCGGCCCGTTTCGCTGGTTGAGGTCGAACAGAGGCTGGCCGAGTCGCTGGCTCTACAGCAGGCGCTCGACCACGCCGATGGCTATTTCGCCCGCGCTGGCCGCGCTGATCTGATCGCTGCGCGCCACGAGCGCGAGCAGGCGTCGGCGCAGCTCTGGGAACCGGCGCTGCGCTATGGCCGCTGGCTGGCCTGCCTGCCGTTCGTCCGCATGGTCGGCCTGACCGGCGCGCTGTCGATGCGGAACGCCAGAGGCCACGACGACCTCGACTATCTGCTGTTGACCGCGCCCGGTCGTGTCTGGCTGGCGCGGGCCTTCAGCATCCTGCTCGTGCGGCTGGTCAGGCTGCGCGGCGACGTTCTCTGCCCGAATTATGTGCTGGCCGAAACAGCGCTGGCACAGGAGCCACGAAACCTGTTCATCGCCCACGAGATCGCGCAGATGATCCCGCTCGACGGCCTCGACCTGTACGCGCGCTTTCGAGCGGCCAATCCGTGGGTCAGCGCCTTTCTCGCCAATGCGAACGCCCCGTTTTATTGTCCTGCCGTCTCAAGTCCGGGCGCGTGGCGCTGGCTGAAGCGAGCGGGCGAATGGGCGCTCGGTGGGCGGCTCGGCGACGCTTTCGAGCGTTGGGAATACCGACGCAAGCTCGCCCGCTTCGCGCCGGAGATGGCGACTCCCGGCAGCGCCGCCCGGCTCGACGACGCGCGGGTTAAAGGCCACTTCAACGATCACGGTCAGCGTGTCCTCGATGGCTATGCCGAGCGCGTCCGCGACGTGCTGCCTGCAACCACGCTGCCGCAGTTAGCTCCTACGGACGAGTAGTTCCCTCTCCCCGGCGGGTGAGAGGGCTTCAGGGCGAGAGGCCGGATGACGCATTAGCGCAACTGCGCGACGCGCTGATGGTCGCCGGTGCGATACCAGACAGTGCGCGGCGGTCCGTCGAGCGCGACGACGCGGACGCTCCCGGCGACCACCGGCCACGGTGAATCGATTCTGATCGCGCCGGGAGCTTCGACCACCAGCAGCGGCACTTTATTCTCAAGCGTCTCCTGAGTGATTGCGGCTTCACCGGTCGCGTCGGCTACAGCGATAGCGTCCTCATCTCTGCCGCCGTGGAGCAGAAATTCGCCGCCGTCGAAGGTATTGCTCCACATGACGTAGAGCGCGTGGTCGGGGAACACCAGCGTAATCAGCGTCGCTTCGGGAATCCACTGGCGCTCAATTCGTCGGTAGCCGCTGAATTTCTCAATCACCTGCCGATAGGCAAAGTAGGCCGGACGCAGCGAGCCATCAGCGCGGACGAGTCCCCACGGCTCGCTCGTCCCGACGATGAAGTGATCGTCATACATCCGGTAGACGGCCAGCCGCTCAACGCCTGCTGCCAGCGCTTCGGCGCTGGCCTGAACGATGAAATCGGCCTGCTGGTCGAGTGAGACGTGGAATGGCGCATCGACTGCCGCTTCAGGATCGGTGCGCGGGCTGGCGTTGAACTCGTTGAGCCAGATGCTTTTGTCGGCCAGCCCGAACTGCGTCAGGATGCTGCGATTGGCGTCGATAATCTGCCAGACGCTCGACGTGGTGAAGTAGATATGCAGGGCGATGCCGTCGAAGTACCAGTGATGATCGAGGTGCTTCGGGTCGGTGGCAATGGCGCGCAGCAGCCGGAACAGGTAGGGCTGGCGATGCTGGTTGAAGTCATACCACCACGTCGTCCCGGCGACCAGAATTTTCGCGTCGGGGTCAACCGAGCGCGCGACCAGGTAGGCCGCTCTGAGCAGCTTCGCGTAGTCCTGCTCGCTGCCCTCAAACTCGACTGTGCCTTCGCCGGGACGGATGTCCGGCTCGTTCCCGATGATCCACGTATGCACGCCGCGCGGCGCGTAGAAGCTGACGAGTCGGCGCATGAACACGGCGAAGGTATTGCCCGGATCATCGACCGACAGATCGAGTCCGTCTGGCACTGCGCCGAGCGAGCCGGACTTCGACGCCCACTGCGGCGTTCCCTTAATCAACCCGACGACCTCGCGCCCGGCTCTGGCGGCGCTGTCGAGCGCGTTATCAGGGATGGCGGTCGTGTCGAAACCGGACGGGCTGCGCGGCTGAATGGCGTTCCACGGGAAGATGATCCGCTCCCATGTCGCGCCAAGCTTGGCAGTTTTCTCCGGCTGATAGTAGCCCTCGACCACGCCGAAGACCGGAGCGGGCGCGGGTGTCGGGGTCGCCGTCGTTTGCGCTGACGTCGCGCTGAGCGGAAACAGCAGCAGCGAGCAAATCATCCACAGGGGCAGCGGGCGCACAATCAACTCCCGGATGGTTTGATAGGGTCGAGTCTAGCCGAGGATCCGGTCGATCACAAAAAGGACGAAACGCTTTGTTTCGGCCACTGTCGCTGCGCCGTCGGCTTCAGCGCTGCGCGACTCCTGACGCCAGCGCAGAGCGTTGTCGATCAGCGCTGCCCACTGCGGTAACTGCGCTTTTGCCCACAGCGCCGCCTGCCGCTTCGAGACCTGCTGGCCGTTCGTGACGGCGTACAGCCCCCGGCAGAGGGTCAGGATAGCATACGCCTGCTGCCCACGCTCCGTCATGACATTGATATGTTCGCGCCACCAGCCAAGATGCCATTTGATGACGTCGATAAACTCGCCTCTCGTGATCGGCGCGATGATGGTTTGCGGCGGCGGGCCGAACAACGTCAGGCCGTTCTCGCGCACCATGTACCAGTTGATGAGCCAGTCATAGCCCGCGTCGATGATGTGGAATGGCTCGCCGGGGCTGATGATGCCGATAGGACTCGCTTCGGTCTTGAAGGTCTGGAGCGCATGGCGTGACAGATAGGCGATTTCGAGCCGATCCTGACCGCCGAGATACTGCGCCATGATCTGATTCTGAAGCGCGTTCAGCGCCGCGAAATCCTGCCGGTCGATGTCGCCTGACAGCGCCGCCAGCAGGTCGATGTCGCTGATGCCGTCGTCGTAATCGCCGCTGACGAGCGAGCCGAACAGATACAGGCCGACCAGCTTCGGGCCGAGACTGCGCTGCATCCCGACCAGCAAGTCGGCGAGCAGCGCGTTGACGTGCGAATAGGGCGTGAGTGCCAGCATGAGTTATTTCCGTCTGTGAGGCTCAAATTGAGTATACGCCGAAATAAAACAGGCTCATCCGTTTGCTGTCGGATGAGCCTGCTGTTCTCAATCAGGGACGGTGTTACTTCATCACCGCGCCGAGGGCGTCACATGACGGGCAGCTTCCGCCGGGGCGGTTCATCGAGTAGCCGCCCATCGGGTCGGTCGCCGTGTAGAACGGGAAATCGACGTTCCAGACGATCATCAGGCGAACCTTGCCACTCTGGGCAGAAGCGGTCGCCGCTGCTGCCAGCCACGCCGCCTGATTAGCGACGGTCGTATTGTTCGCCCAGGCGAAGTTGGCCGGGATCGGAATATCGAAGCCTTCGCCGGACAGGTAGCCAAGCTCGGTGAAGCAGACCGGTTTGCCGCCGAAGGGATTATAGCCGCGCGCCAGCATTGAGCTGAAGTAGTAGGTTGGATACGAGCCGCGCGGGTCGCCGCTGTTCTGGGTCGGCGGGATGATGCCTTCGTTGTAGTGCAGGCCGACACAGTCCATGTACTGAGCCGCGCCCGCCTGCGCCATCTGCTGCATGAAGACGTCGTCGTTGCAGCCCCCGCTGCCGCAGCCCGCCGAGCCAAAATAGCCCGTCGGGGCAGGCGCGCCGCTGATGACGACAGTATTCGGGTTACGCGACTTGATGGCGTTGTAGGCCGCAGCCAGCATCTGCGTGTAAGTGCCGCCGTTGATCGAGCCTGCGGGCCACTCACGGTCGATATTGGCCTCGTTCCAGACTTCGATAGCGTCCGCGCCGAGGGCCGCGACGCCGCCGGTGAAGTTGGCGAAGTTATTGACGTAACCGGCGTAATCGCCACCGATTTCGTCCTTGACCCCCTTGATGCTCAGGAGCACCTTGAAGCCCGCGCCGTGAGCGGCGTTGATCGCGCCCAATGCGATGCCGGGATCGCTGCCGACCTTATATTCGAGCTGCTGTTTCGCCCAGGTCATGCCTGCGCGCTGCATTTCGCTGATCGTGCCACTATTGAACTGGAACACCTGGCCGCCGAGGGCGAAGCCATTGAGGTTCGCGCTGCCCGCGACCGGCGGCGGGTTGTCGCCGCTGGCGGACGGAGCCGTTTCAGGGCCGGTGACATGATCGCAGACGACCGGATGCGAGTCGTTGAAGTCGATGCGCGCTTCGTAGCTGCGACCATCGAGCGCGACCACGATGTAGCTGCGGCCCGCGCCGTCGGTATAGCCCTTCTTATTGGCGTCGTCAACACAGCTTTCAATGCCGTTCGGGAAAACGACGACTTCCCAGCTATAGCTTGTAACCGGCTTCAGGTTGACCTTAAATTTAGCGCTGATGGCCGTGCGAATAATCTCGAACTCGCCCAGGTCGTCGACGGCGCTGCCAGCGGGGGTTGCGTCCTGAGCGCGTACCGCCGACGTTCCAGCGAACGTCAGCGCGACCAGCAGGAGCGCGAGCAGCGCGGGCAGGGCAGCAAACGGCTTCAGCCAGGTCCGACAGTCATTTCGTGCCATTGTTTAACCTCATCTATCCCGGAAAACAGGGAAATCATCCTACGGACAGCGCCCAAAATTAAGGCATATCCGCCAGCATGTTACATGCACTGGCTCGAATTTTCCATAGGCCGTTGGTGAAGCGTAGGGGAATGAAAAGAAAGCCAGAACTAAAGAGCCGGGGGCCGAGAACCGGGAAAAGAAACGAGAAACAAAAAGACCAGCGCTTTTATGTCTGGCCTTTTGGCTGCATTGCGTATGACACGGTGAGATCAGGCATTTTAGCCTTATCTCGGCTCTCGGCCTAGCTAAGGACTTGCTCGGCTTGCGCGCGAAGCTGCGCCAGTCGGTCGAGGATGCTCGCCTCGCCGCGCGACTCCAGCACCTGCTCGACGGCGTCCATCATGTCGAGCAACTGAGGGCCATACTGCGCGGCCTGCGCGTTGAGCAGCGCAATCGCCTCGTCTGCCGACGGCGCGGCCAGCAGCTCGTTGATGAAGCGCAGTTCCGGCTGCATATTCTCGCGCAGGATGCCGACGATCTTATCGTACAGCGCCTTGAGCCGCCCCGAATTCTGGATGTTCGCCTGACGCTCGGCTTCCTGGATATTGGCCGTCAGCACCGCCATGAAGGTGTCGTCAATCAGGTCGAGGTTATTGCGGATCATCGCGTCCTGATCGGGCGCAGTCAGAATCGCCTGAAGCATTTCCGCCGACTGCTGGACGACCATCTGTGTCTGCTGGTCGATGGCGGCGGTCAGGTCAACCAGCCGGTCGCGGACGCCTTCGAGCTTGTCGCGCTCGGCGGCGGGAGCCTGCGCGATGGTGACGGTCAGCTCCTGAAAGAACTGGTAGTCGAAAGCCGGTCGCACCAGCCCGACCAGCGCCTGCAAGTGCTCGTCGTCGCCCGCGTACTGGATCGCCAGATCGCGGAAATCGTTACGCTGCGCGTCGGGGCCGAGCGCCTGAATCGCCTGCGCGACTTCCTGCACGACTTCTTCCTGCGCCTGATTTTGACGCAAAAGCTCCTGACCATAGCTCGACAGATCGACCACGCGGCGCTGAAGCTCGATGATGCCCTGCGCGACATCGGGGCGGCCTTCCTGAAGCATCCGCTGCGCCATCAGGGTCATGATCTGGAGAAATTCGCCGTTAATGCTGGCGTCGTTTTCCTGCACGAAAGCGGGAAGCTGCGCTTCTGGCGTCTGGATCAGCGTCTCGACCAGCTTCATCTGGTTGCGCTGCGCTTCCATCATCTCCGGCGTGACACCGTCGGCCTGCAAAACCTGATCGATCAGGCCCTGCATCGTCAGCGCTGACCTGGGGCGGAAGAGATAGCCTTTCATGGCTGACTGCGGCAGATTCGAGGTCACTTCGCGCATCAGGTCGCCGATGACCTTTTCCTGCCGGTCTTTGCTCAGGCCAAGCTCCATCGGAATATAGGTGATGAGCAATTCCTTGCTGGCGTCGTGGTAGACCACGGGCGTAGCGACAGCGCTGACCGTGCCACACTGGGGACACTGAGCGGCGTTGGCCTGGCCGCTCAACAAGCGTATTTTCGCGTTCGGATCAATCGCCGGGTCGATCAGCGTCTCGACGGTGGCGGCGAACTGCGTGCCGCAGCGCGGACACTGAATGGTGGTGCGTGCTGTACTGGGCATGTTGACTCCCGTGTGATTAGGCGAGCTTAAGAGGCTCGAAAGGGGTTAGATGGTGTCGTGCAGGGGCAGGGTGAAGGTAAAAGTCGAGCCTTTGCCCGGCTCGCTTTCGACGCGCATCGTCCCGCCGTGCGCTTCGACAATAGATTTTGCCAGATAGAGGCCCAAACCAGTACCCTGAGTTTTGCGGCTGAGGGCATCGTCGACGCGGTAGAAGCGCTCGAAGATGCGCTGCTGGTCGCGGTCGGTCATGCCAACGCCTTCGTCCCGGACGTAGACTGAGATGCTGCCGACATCGAGCGTCCCGCCGACCTCGACGATGCCGCCGTTGGGCGAATACTTGAGCGCGTTGCCGATCAGGTTG
>CAZZAO010000077.1:10880-26878 GCA_964652205.1 uncultured Anaerolineaceae bacterium
CTGCGTCTCGTCGCCGCTGATGACCGGAAATCCGGGCGGGAAGTTGAGCTTAAAGCTGTGGTTTCTGGCTTGAGGCATGAAGCGTTCGACGGCCCGCGCCGCCAGCTCATCGAGGCGGACATCGCCGAGGTTGAGCGTCAACTCGCGCTGCGCCTGAATTTTGCTGGTGGTCAGTAAGTTCTCAATCAGCCCGGTCAGGCGGTCGGCTTCTTCCTCGATGACCACCAGACTTTCGTGGACGATGTCCGGTGTCCAGTGGGCGTCCTTGCGATTGAGCGTCCCGGCATAGCCCTTGATGATGGCGACCGGTGTTTTTAACTCGTGCGAGATGGTGGAGATGAAGACGTTCTGCATCTCCTGCGCCTGACGGAAATTGCTGACGTCGCGCACATTGGCGATGATGTTTTGTAACTCGCCTTCGCTGGAGAGCAGGGGCGCGTAGGTGATGGCGATGCCGAGCGCCAGCCCATCCTTACGGCGCAGGTCGCCTTCGACGTAGACCGTTTCCGGGGCGGCTCCGTCAGCGCGATTCTTCGGCCAGCCTGCGACAATTGCATTCTTGAGCGGCGGCTGATCGAGGTGTTTCCAGACGATTACATCGTCCTGATTCAGGCCGATAGTGTCCTGCGCGCGCCAGCCGGTGATGCGCTCGGCGGCGCGGTTGAAGATCAGGATGTTGAGGCGCGCGTCGAGAATCATGACGCCGTCGGCGCTGTACTGGACAATCGCCGCCAGCCGCTTGCGTTCCTGATCCATCCGCTCGTAGAGGGCGGCGTTATGGACGGCAATCGCTGCCTGATCGGCGAAGCTCTGAAGCACCTGAATGTCGTCGGCGGTCGCTTTGCCGTGATAGGTGCGGAAGATGACCAGCAGACCGAGCGGCTCGCTGGCAAAGACCAGCGGCAGGGCGACGTACTGGCGTAAGTTCGGATCGAGGTCGGAGAACAGGTTCTTGAGGCGGTTATCGAGCGCTTCGGCGTCAATGCCGTTTTCGGCGTCGTGGATGAGCGCCTTGAACTCATGGTTGATCTTCGCCAGATGCTCGCTGTCGACGCCGAGCGTCGCCCGCACCTGATAGTCGCCCGCCGAATCGCGCAGCGCCACCAGCCCGATCTGTCCGGCCAGCATGACCACCGAGGCATTCAGCACCCGGCGCAGCACTTCGCTGAGGTCAAGCTGGGCCGTGATCGCGCGGGAGATTTCCAGCAAGAAATCACGCTGGCGAACGCGGAAATCAGGCAGCATCAACATGCGGCTATTGTATCATGTCAGCTTTCGCGCGTGGCGAAAATGGCGCTTATTATTTACATCTTTCTTATGGTGAGAATGGTGGATGTGAGGCGTATTTGCCGTGCTGCCCGCCAGAGGCTGGAGCAAGCGATTTAGTCGATCTCTTTAATCACCCGGTCGACATCCTCGACGCCGCCGCGCGTCACGACCAGCGCGCCCGCGCCGATGATTGAGACGTTGTCGCCGAGCGCCGCCGGGACGACCTTGAGATGTTCCCAGTAGGCTTTGTCGAGCGCCGCCTCGTGGATGGCCTCGTGCATCGGGTCGAACAGCAGGCTGCCGATTCGGCTGACGCCGCCGCCAAAGACGAGCACTTCCGGGTTGAAGAGGTGCAGCAGCGTCGTCACGCCGAGGCCGACAAGCCGCCCGGCCCGCTGGACGATTTCGATGGCGAGTCGGTCGCCCTTGTTCGCGGCGTCACCGACCGTGCGCCCGCTGATCCGGGTCAGGTCGCCGCTGACCATCTCGCGGATGGCCGAGCTTTCGCCCGCTTCAATTCGCGCTTTGGCCTGCCGGGCCAGCGCCGGGCCAGCCGCTTCCTTCTCCAGCGTCGAAACGCGGTCGCCGACCAGCATAACCATGTGGCCGACTTCCGCGCCGAGGCCGTCCTTGCCGAGCAGCATCCGGCCATCGGTGATGATGCCGCCGCCGATCCCCGTACTGAGCGTCATGAAAATGGCGTCCCGCGCGCCTTTGGCGGCTCCCCGCGCGACTTCGGCCAGCGCCGCCACGTTGGCGTCATTGCCGAGGTAGACGCGCTTGCCGAACTCGTCTTCCAGAATCTGCTGGAGCGGGACGTTGTAGCAGTCGCCGAGATTGGGCGGCGCGACCAGAATGCCGGTTCTGGGGTTGACCGGGCCGGGAGTCGAAACGCCAATGGCGGTGACGCGACTGCCGTCGGTCGGCAGCACCAGCTTGATCTGCTGTTTGATGCGGTCGATAATCGTTTCACAGCCGAGATCGGTGCGCGTGTCGGTCTGGACGCGGTCGAGGATGTTCAGTCCGTGGTCAAGACGCGCCGCGCGAATATTGGTTCCGCCGAGATCGACGCTAATCAGGACTTCTGAAGTCATTGTGCGCCCGCCTTTTTTGGACAGTTGTTCTATCAATCAATTGAATGGAATCTCGTGCGCTGCTAGAATACCCGCGATAATCGGTTGTTGCCAGTTCACTCGTTTGAGACGCTTTTAGGATGAAAAAAAGATGGAAGTGACGCCGCTGCGCCAGCAGTATCTGGATGTGAAAGCCCGACATCCAGACTGCATCCTGTTCTTTCGCCTCGGCGATTTTTACGAGACGTTCGACGAAGATGCTGAAGTTGCGGCGCGCGAGCTTGATCTGGTGCTGACGGGGCGGCAGGTGAGCAAGAGTCAGCGCGCGCCGATGGCGGGCGTGCCGTATCACGCGCTCGAAAATTACGTCGCAAAGCTGATCGAGAAGGGCTATCACGTCGCCGTCTGCGAGCAGGTCACTGAGCCGAACGGGCGTGGGTTAGTCGAGCGCGAGGTGACGCGCGTCATCACCCCCGGCACAGTGATCGAGCCGGAACTGCTGGCCGAGAAGCGGCAGAATTACCTGATGGCGATCTACCCGGTCGGCAGCCCGGAGACGCGCCAGTGGACGAAAGCGGGAATCGCTTACGTCGATATTTCGACCGGCGAGTTCGCGGCAACGCAGCTTGAAGGTGAAAATGCCGCCGTGCTGGTGGTCGAAGAGTTAGCGCGGCTGGCCCCGAGCGAAGTGCTGCTGCCGGAAAGCTGGGCCAGTCAGGGCGTCTCGTTTCCGGCGGGCGTCCACCTGACGCCGGTTGCCGACTGGCGCTTCGAGCATTCGACCGCCGAGCAGGCGCTCACAGGCCATTTTCGCGTTCGCAGCCTGGACGGTTTCGGCCTGCGCGAGCTGCCGATTGGCGTTTGCGCGGCGGGCGCGGTGCTGTTCTACCTGCGCGAGACGCAGCGGGACAATCTGGCGCAGTTGACCTCGATTCGCGCCTACAGCACAGCCAGCTTCATGGTGCTCGACCAGTTCACCCGGCATAACCTCGAACTGACTGAGACGATTCGCGGGCGCAAGGTGCAGGGCAGTCTGCTCGGCGTGCTCGACCGGACGGTGACAGCGATGGGCGCGCGATTGCTGCGGACGTGGATCAGCCAGCCGCTGCTTGACCTCAGACGCCTGAATGCGCGGCTGGACGCGGTCGCGGCGCTGACGGCGGACGAGGCGCTGCGGACGGAACTGCGCGAGCGGCTCCGCAGCGTCTCCGACCTCGAACGGCTGACCAACCGACTGCTGCTCGGCAAGGCAGGCCCGCGAGACCTGCTGGCGCTGCGCGACAGTCTGGAGATCGTCCCTGACATTCGCGCGCTGATCGAGCCGCATGAGCCGCTGGTGTCGCTGCTCAAGCAGCTTGACCCGTGCGACGAAGTCCGCGATCAGGTCGCCCGCGCTCTCACCGACGAGCCGCCCGCCGTGATGAACGTCATCGGCGCAATCCGCCCCGGCTACGCCGAAGAACTCGACAGCATCCTGACCGCGACCGCCGACGCGCGGGAGTGGATCGCCAATCTGGAGCCTGCCGAGCGGCGGCGCACCGGCATCCCGACGGTCAAGGTCGGCTTCAACAAAGTCTTTGGCTACTACATCGAGGTCAGCAACGGCCAGCGCGACAAAGTGCCGGGCGACTACATCCGCAAGCAGACGCTCGTCAACGCCGAGCGCTATATCACGCCGGAACTCAAGGAGTATGAGACGCTCGTCCTGAATGCCGAGGAACAGATTCTGGCGGTCGAGCGCGAGCTGTTCGAGGCGCTGTGCAAGGCGTTGTGCGATGCCGCGCCGCGTCTGCTCTCGACGGCGCGGGCGATTGCCCATCTCGACGTTTTCCTGTCGCTGGCTGACGTCGCTGTGCGCGAAGGCTACTGCCGCCCGACGCTGACTGACGACGACCTGCTGGTGATCGAGTCGGGGCGGCATCCGGTCGTCGAGCAACTGCTCGATGGCGGCGTGCGCTACGTGCCGAACGACACCCATTTCGACAGCATGTCGCGGATTCACCTGATTACCGGGCCGAATATGTCCGGTAAATCGACCTACATCCGGCAGGTCGCCATCATCACGCTGATGGCGCAGATCGGCAGCTTCGTCCCGGCGGACGCGGCGACGATTGGGCTGGTTGATCGGATTTTCGCCCGTATCGGCGCGCAGGATGAAATCCACGCCGGGCAGAGTACCTTCATGGTCGAGATGGTCGAGACGGCGCGCCTGCTCTCTGGCAGCACCAAACGCAGCCTGCTGATTCTCGACGAAGTCGGGCGCGGCACGTCCACTTATGACGGGCTGGCGATTGCCCGCGCGGTGGTCGAGTACATCCACAATCACCCGCGCCTCAACTGCCGGACGCTGTTCGCCACCCATTACCACGAGCTGACCGAACTGCCGAACATCCTGCCGCGCGCGCGCAATTTCAGCGTCGCCGTGACCGAAGATCATGACGAGGTGGTGTTTCTGCATCGCGTCGTGGCGGGCGGAGCCGACCGCAGCTACGGCGTCCACGTCGCGCAGCTCGCCGGAATGCCGAGGCCCGTGGTCGAGCGCGCCCGCGAACTGCTGCACGAGTTAGAGACGCAGGGCAGCACCTTCGAGCTGCCGTCGAGCAAAAAGAAGAAAGAGAATCCCGACCAGCGCAAGATGTTCGACGACGAGCCGAATCCGGCGGTGACGGCGCTCAAGGGGCTGAACGTCGATGATCTGAGTCCGATTCAGGCGCTGACCCGGCTCTACGAACTCAAGCGCATGGCCGAAGGGTAACGATTTCACACAAGGCGAAATGACTGATGCGTATTCTGACGGCTGAAGATGTCCGCGCGGCGCTGCCGATGATCGACGCGATTGACGCGATGCGGACGGCGTTTGTCGCGCTTTCAACCGGCAAGGCGACCGTCCCGCTGCGCTCGGCGCTGCCGACGCCCGACGGCGTGACGCTGCTGATGCCCGCCTACATCGCCAGCGAGCCGATCAGCGTCGTCAAGCTGGCATCGGTCTATCCCGGCAACCCGGCGCGCGGCCTGCCGACGATCCATGCTGCCGTGCTGGTCTTTAACGCCGAAACTGGCGAGACGCTCGCCCTTATCGACGGCGGCGCGCTGACTGCCATCCGCACCGGCGCGGGTTCCGGGCTGGCGACCGACCTGCTGGCGCGGCAGGACGCTATGACGCTCGGCGTGATCGGCGCGGGCGTGCAGGCGCGGACTCAGATCGAGGCCGTCTGCGCCGTGCGCCCGATTGTGCAGATTCGCATCTACAGCCCGAAGCGCGCGCAGGCGCTGGCTGACGAGCTGCGCGGACGTTCGAGCGCCGTCGTGACGGCGGTCGGCAGCGCGTCCGAGGCGCTGCGCGGCGCGGACGTGGTCATCGCGGCGACCAACAGCCAGGGGCCAGTGTTCGACGACGCCGACCTTGCGGCAGGAGTCCACGTCAACGGGATCGGCTCGTTCACGCCGCAGATGCGCGAAGTGCCGCAGGCGACCGTCGCGCGGGCGAAGATCGTCGGCGACCACCGCGAGAGCCTCTGGGCCGAAGCGGGGGAATTGATCGCCGCGCGCGACGCCGGACTGATTGCCGACATTCACGCCGAGTTGGGCGAAGTCGTGGCGGGACTCAAGGTGGGCCGCGAGAGCGCCGACGAGGTGACGTTCTTCAAGTCGGTCGGCAACGCCGTGCAGGATGCCGCCGCCGCCGCTCGCGTGCTTCAGCAGGCCGCCGCCTACGGGTTAGGGCGCGTGGTCGAGTTTTAATCAGCTTGACTCACAGCAGGAGACTGAAAACGCGAATATTTCCGTCGGCGCATGAGGCCTCATGCCCCATAGACGCCAACTTAAGCGGATAAGACTGGAAAATCGCTGCCGATTGTGACCGTTTCCCCTCTCCGCTTGCGAGGACGGAGCGTGCCGAGCATTCTTTGCTCGGCAAGGAGCCGAAGGTCGCGTCGGTCAGGGGCGGATAAGCAGCGCGATCCTTAAATTAACAGCTATCGGGCGCGATTTTTCGCGCCCGTTCGCCCACTCCGGGGAAAGGGAGATTGGTCGTCGTCTAACGCTGTTGCTCGTTCCGAGGCGCTGTCACGACAGTTGGAGCGGCGACAGCTTCGTATCCGTTGAGCAGCGCGAGGCCAAGCAGCGCGCCGAGCGAATAAGTTCAACCCGCAGGTGGCTCGAAGGCGAGGCGGCTTGCAGATTTCGGCGCACAAAAAAGGCCCTGAATGAGGGCCTTTCGTGACTGATCGGGCGGGTGGTTACTCGCGCGTGCTGTTCTTGTCGTAATCGCCGCCCGGCCCCTTTGATTTAGCCGTACTCGCCCTGTCGCCAGTGACATTCCCGGATTCGTCGGTGCTGCCTTTCGAGATGTCGGAACCAATATTGCCCGACGCAGGCTTGACGTTCTTCGACTCGGTATGACCGCCGGTCTCCCGCTTAGTCTCCGCCATGAGTGCCTCTCCTTACTGTCAAGCGCACGAAAAGGAACCTGCTACACGGTCGCTGCCAGCGACGTGGTTCGGCTTCCTGACTTCACTCTAGCGCGCTTTTCAAGGAACGGCGCAGGCTCTCATCAAACTTACATTTACCCTTGCGGGGATGGCGACGGAGACTGTCAGTCTTTCGAGCTGCGGTAGCCGAAGCGCTTCATCAGCCGGTCGTCGCTGCGCCAATTGGGCAGCACCTTGACGCGCAGATCGAGGAAGATTTTGGTATCGACCATCGACTCCAGCTCAGTACGCGCGTCAGCCCCGATCTGGCGGATCATCGCTCCGCCCTTGCCGACCAGAATCCCCTTTTGCGTCTCGCGCTCGACGTAGAGGATGGCGCTGATGTAGGTCAGGTCGTCGGAACGCTCCTGATAGCTGTCGATCTCGACGGCGACTGCGTGCGGGATTTCCTGCTCGGTGCGGAGCATGACCTTCTCGCGGATGACCTCGGCGGCGACGTGGCGCATGTTGACTTCCGTCACCTGATCGGCAGGATAATAGCGCGGGCCGTGCGGCAGGCGGTCGAACAGCGCATCGACCAGCGCGGCCACCCCGTCCCCCTTCAACGCGCTGACGCGATAGGCGCGCTCGTGGTCAAGCAGCGCGCCATAGTCGGCGGCGCGCTGGTCGAGCAGCGATGGCTTGAGAGCGTCGGCCTTATTCAGCGCCAGCCAGACCGGCGTTTCGCGGCGAAGCTGTGTGACCGTCTCGGCGATCTGCCGGTCGCCGGCGGTCGGCACCTCGCTCATATCGAGCAGCAGCAGGATCACGTCCGGCTCGCGCAGCGCGCTCAGGGCTTCATTGACCATATATTCGCCGAGCCTGTGCTGCGGCGCGTGAATACCCGGTGTGTCGGTGAACAGAATCTGGCCGCGCGCCTCGGTGAGGATGCCTAACTGCGAGCGGCGCGTCGTCTGCGGCTTAGGCGTGACGATGGCGACCTTCTGGCCGAGGATGCGGTTAATCAACGTCGATTTACCGACGTTAGGGCGACCGACGACGGCGACTACGCCGCTCTTATGGTCTTCCGACCAGTCATCGTCAAAGACGCTGTCGAGATCGTTTTCTGTCATCAGGCGGTTTGTGTCTCCCAATCGGCCAGCGCCTCAAAACGCGGCAGATAGCGTGTGATGCGTTCAGGTAAGATGGCGTCGGCGGGCGCGATGATGGCCTGCGGGCGCGCCAGCGGGGTTGTCGCGGCCCCGTCGGCGTAGACCAGCACTTCCGGCGTCAGCGCCAGATCGAGGTTACGCACCAGCATCATATCGTCCCGGCCATCGTTCCGATAGCCGAAGACTTCAGCGCGTGGGTGCAGATTGCTGTGCCTGAGCAGAAACGCCCATGCGTCCTCGCCGGTCAGCAGCTCGCCGTATTCGAGCGCGATCAGGCCGGGGACGATGGACAGGAAGGATTTGCCGAGATAGCGGATGCCGTAGCGGACGACCAGTGACCCGGCAGCGGTCACATCCATGCCGGGCAGCGCCTGAAGCGCCAGAAGATCGCCGCGCGCGCTGTGCAGCACAAAACCACTCAGCGCATCGCCGAGTGGGACGCGATCAGGAATGGGCGTGCGGCTCGACATCATGCGCAGGCGCGGCGACGATGGCGGCTTCGTCATGCGCCGGGGCGGCGTGGCCGTGGCCGCCGGTATCGAGCGGGACGTTGATATCATCGTAGTGCGTCCAGGGCTGAACGACCACCAGCCAGCCAACGAGGCCGATCAGAAATAAGGCCACGCCAATAGCAAAAATGCCGTTGAACGTGCTAGTATTGGCGGCATCACCCTGAATTGAGCCGGTTGCCAGCGCGCCAATCATGACGATCAGCCCCGCACCGGCAGCGAGCGCAAGGCTAAATGTCATCGGATGTGCGGTTTTCTTCTCATGGATCATAGCGACCAACCCCGGTTCGTGAGCGCGAAACAGATGGCTAATTTTGCCGCCGCTTCCCTGTTCCGTCAACCCTTGCCGACGAGAGCCAGCTTATGAGCGTCAGACGCGCCTATCTCATTCGCCACGGGCAGACCGCCTGGAACCTCGCCGGACGCTGGCAGGGCTTCGAGTCAGTGCCGCTCAACGAGACGGGCATCGCGCAGGCGCGGGCGCTGGCCGACTACTGGCAGCAGCCGCTCGACGCCCTCTACAGCAGCGACCTGTCGCGCGCCTGGCAGACCGCGCAAAGCCTCGGCAGCAAGCTCAGCCTTGTGCCGACGGTCGATCCGCGCCTGCGCGAGCACAACCTCGGCATCTTTCAGGGCATGACGATGGACGAAATCGACGTCCGCTATCCCGATCATCTGGCGGCCATGCGCGCCGACTACTTCGGCTTTTTGATTCCCAATGGCGAGTCGCGCCGCCAGCTTCAGGATCGGGCGTTCACCGCCTTTACCGACATTACGGCGCAGTCCGACGATGCAGTCGCCATCGTCTCGCATGGCGGCACGCTCAAGGTGCTGCTGCTGCGGCTGTTCGGCGAACTTCCTGATCTGCGGGCCGCCCACATCGACAACACGTCGATCACCACGCTGGAGCGCACGGGCAGCGGCTGGCGGCTGGTTGAGCTGGCGGCGACGCCGCATTTATCGCAGCTTGAATCCGATGCCGATGTACACTAGAAAGCCATGCCGGTCGGCTCTATGGATGTCATCCATTCGGCGGTACAATCGTCCCTGTTGATTAAAGGGCGCGCAGACACGCTGCCCTGCTCTCGCGTTCAGTAGAAGGAGAAAGCTGTTCTTATGGCTCGTAGCAAAGTAACCGTCGTCGGAGCCGGTAATGTCGGCGCAACCACCGCGCAGTGGCTCGCCATCAAAGAAATCGCGGACGTCGTGCTGATCGATATCCTCGACGGGGTCGCCAAAGGCAAGGCGCTCGACCTGACCGAAGCCAGCCCGGTGCTGAAGTATGACGTGGCGCTTTCGGGCGGCAGCGACTACAGCCTGACCGCCGATTCGGACGTCGTCGTGATTACAGCGGGCGTCCCGCGCAAGAAAGACCCGCTCACCGGCCAGTTCCCCAGCCGCGATGATCTGGTTAAGACCAATCAGAAGATTGTCGGCGAAGTGGTGCGCGAAATCGCTAAACACTCGCCCAACGCGATCTTGATTATCGTCTCCAACCCGCTCGACGCGATGTGCCACGTCGCGCTCAAGGAAAGCGGCTTCCCGTCGCAGCGCGTTATCGGACAGGCGGGCGCGCTCGACACCGCCCGTTACAAGGCGTTCCTCGCCACGGAACTCGGCGTCAGCGTCCGTGATATTCACGGCATCGTCCTCGGCGGTCACGGCGATGAAATGGTTCCGCTGCCGCGCCACACGTCAGTCGCCGGCATCCCGGTGCGCGAGTTGATCGCCGAGGACAAGCTTCAGGCAATTATCGCTCGCACGCGCAAGGGCGGCGGCGAGATCGTCAATCTGATCGGCGTGAGCGCGTGGTACGCTCCGGCGGCGGGCGCGGCGGAAATGGTCGAGGCTATCATCCGCGACCAGAAGCGCGTCATTCCGTCCGCCGTTCTGCTCAACGGCGAATACGGCTATCACGGCCTGTACGTCGGCGTCCCGGCGGTGCTGGGTAAGAATGGCGTCGAGAAGGTCATCGAGATGGAATTGAACGCCGAGGAAAAGGCGATGCTCGACGTCAGCGCGAAGGCCGTGCAGTCGGTCGTCAGCGTCCTCGGTTACTAAACGACAAAGAAGGACTGAGTGCTGAGGACTGAGTAAAAGACAGGGAAGTCTTTTGCTCAGTGCGCGGCACTCAGTTTTTATATCCGGCTTTCACGGCGCAGGGCCGCCGCTTGCGCCACCGAGATATGAGCCAGTGACCGGGGTTCAGGTGAACGCAGCGCCGACAATGCCGGGATAGCCGCGCAGAAACTCGGCTATCGTGACCGGCCCCTTCCCCTCAAGCTGGACACGCAGCGGGTAGAACAACCCGCCCCCCGTTCCGATGGCGATCTGTCCGTCGCGCTGAACAACCTGCCCCGGCTCGGCGCTGCCCTGTCCCACCGCAGCGGACAGGATTTTGAGCTGTTTGCCATTCCACGTCGTGAAGGTTCCCGGCCAGGGCGTGAAGGCGCGCACCAGCCGCTCGATCTCGGCGGCGCTGCGCGTCCAGTCGATCTGCCCTTCCGCTTTGTCGATGCGCGGGGCGAAGGTCGCCTGACTGGTGTCCTGCGCCGTCGGAATGATTGAGCCATTCAGATAACCGGGCAGCGTCTCAATCAGCAAATCTGCGCCGATGATCGAAAGCCGGTCATGCAGCGTTTGCGCCGTCTCATCCGGCGCGAGCGAGATGGCGCGCTGAGTCAAAATCGGGCCGGTGTCGAGGCCAGCATCCATCTTCATGATGGTGATGCCGCTCGCGGCGTCCCCGGCGCGAATGGCAGCGTTAATCGGGGCTGCGCCGCGCCAGCGCGGGAGCAGCGAGGCATGAATGTTGAGCGAGCCATGCGGGGGCAGGTCGAGGACCGCCTGTGGCAAAATCTGGCCGAAGGCAGCGACCACAAAGACATCAGGCGACCAGACCTTAAGCGCCTCAACGGCTTCGGGACGACGGAGCTTTTCCGGCTGCTGAATCGGAATCCCGGCCTCAAGGGCGAGCTGCTTGACCGGGGAGACCTGTACCTGCCGGTGACGTCCAGCGGGGCGATCTGGCTGAGTCACCACGCCGATGACCTCGTGCGCCTCGATCAAACGACGCAGGGGCGCAGCGGCAAATTCTGGCGTCCCCATAAATACAACTTTAGCCATTGCTGCCCTCATTTCGTGGTATAACTCCTGCATATTCTATGGATTTGACGATTGCCTGTCCATGCCATCCAAACAATGGCTCATTAAGCCAACTGCCCCGCCTGACCATCTGGCGCGCTATGCCGATATGAGTCGAACTCTGGCGCAGGTGCTCTACAATCGGGGCTACGAAGACCCGGACGCTGCTGCGCGCTTCCTCGGCGGCAAAGCTGAGGCTCACAGCCCCTTCGCGCTCACCGGCATGAGCAGAGCGCTGGCCCGAATCAGCCGCGCGATCAGGAAACAGGAGCGGATGATCGTCTACGGCGACTTCGACGCCGACGGCGTGACCTCGACCGCGCTGCTGGTGACGGCGCTGGAGTCGCTCGGCGCAGTTGTGCGGCCTTATATTCCCCACCGCGTCGATGAAGGCTACGGCCTCAACAGCGAGGCGCTGCTCCGGCTGCGACGGCGCGGCGTCAACCTGGTCATCACGGTTGACTGCGGCATCCGTTCCATTCAGGAAGTCGAAGACGGCAAAGCCTACGGTCTGGATATCATCGTCACCGACCACCACAGCCTCGGCCCCGACCTGCCCGACGCCTACGCAGTCATCAATCCCAAGCAGGAAGACCCGACGCATCCCGATCATATGCTGGCAGGCGTCGGCGTAGCATATCGACTGGCCGAAGCGCTGTTCAAATCGATGGCGGAAAATCATCGCGTGACTTCTCCGCTGTCGCTCGATGAACTGGTCGATCTGGTCGCTATCGGCACGGTCGCCGATCTCGCCCCGCTCAACCGGCTCGAAAATCGGGCGCTGGTGCTGCGTGGACTGCAAAAACTCAATCGGGCGGATCGGCTCGGCGTGCGGGCGCTGCTCAACGTCGCCGGGACGCAACCGGGAAGCGTCAACGCCATGAGCATCGGCTTCGCGCTCGGCCCGCGCATCAACGCGGCGGGGCGGCTCGACAGCGCCATGCACGCTTACGACCTGCTGCGCGCGACCGACGAGAACGAGGCGACCCGGCTGGCGCAGGAGCTTCAGGCGCTCAACGTCAAGCGGCAGGAATTGACTCGCGCAGCGCAGGCCACAATCCGCGAAAGCCTCGGAGAAGACCTTGAAAACGACCTGCCGCTGATTATCGCCAGCAATCCCGGTTTTCTGCCGGGGATCGTCGGGCTGGTCGCCGGTCGGCTGGTCGAGGAGTTCTACCGACCGGCCATCGTCATGGAGACTGGCGAGACGGAAAGCCGCGCCTCGTGCCGCAGCATCCCGCAGTTCGACATCACCCGCGCGCTCGATCAGTGCGCCGATTTGCTGGTACGGCACGGCGGCCACGCGCAGGCAGCAGGCTTCACGATCCTCAACGAGAACCTTCCGGCCTTCCGCGAGCGGATGATGGCGATCACGCGGCAGGCGCTCCGTGGGCAGGATTTGAGTCCGATCCTCGACGTCGACGCTGAGATCGACCCGCGCCAGCTTGATTTTCCGCTGGCGAGCGAATTGGCGCGGCTGGAACCGACCGGCCACGCCAACGGCAGCCCGGTATTTGTCTCGCGCGGGCTGGCGGTGCAGGAATTTCGGCGCGTCGGCGCGACCGGCGACCATCTCAAGCTGCGGCTGATGCGCTCGCGCGCCGCGCCGCTCGATGCCATCGGCTTCAATCTCGGCGCGTGGACGGAAAATCTGCCCGACTGCGTCGATGTCGCCTACCGGCTGGAGATCAATGAGTTCAACGGGAAAAGCACGGTGCAGTTGAATCTTCAGGATTTACGTCCGGCGAGGCTGACGTGAAAACGCCCTGCAGCGCGTTTCCTTTGCAGTTGCCGGCGCTCCGCCAGAGTCTGGAAGCCCGCTGGCTACGAAACAAAGGCCGAAAGCCAGCTAAAACTGGCTCGTTATCGTTATTGAATGCTAGAGCGACTCATCATTCCATTTCTGAAGCAGCTATCGGCCTCATTATAACGAGTTGGTCTTCAGCCAGCTTTCGGCAAACCAGCGCAGCTCGACGCTTTGAGCGTCGGGCGGAACATGCGTCGGCAGCTTCTTCCCGGACAGTGAGCCAATATCTGATAGGGGCGCTGCTCGTAGCGCTGCTGCTCGCTGCCGCGCCAACGAGCGCCCAGACAGAAACGCCGAGCGACGGCGGCGAAAATATCTACGGCGTCGTCGAGGGGTTCTGGCTGCCGGACGTAACCTGCGAGCTAAATCCCGGCTGGGAGCGCATTATCTTCGACTGGTCGCAGCACCAGCCGAACGGCCCCGACGACTGGAACACGCTCAACGTCGATGACAAGTGGCTGCAAGCTGCCAGCGCCTGTCACCGGGAAGTCGTCGCGCTGCTCAAGAATACGCCCGGATGGGCGACCGACGGCACACCCGGCCCCGGCCTGCCGCGCGGCCTCAATCTGCCGGTCGATGACCCCAATAACCTGTGGGCAGCGTTCGTGCGTAAAGCAGCGGCCTACTACGCGCCGCGCGGCGTCAATCGCTTCATCATCTGGAACGAGCCGGACATCTCGCGCGAGACTTACGGCTTCGAGTTCGAGGGGTCGGTCGATGACTACGCGCGGCTGCTCAAAGTGGCCTATCTGGCGGCGCGTGAAGGCAACCCGAAGGCGATTATCCACGTCGCCGGAACGACCTACTGGCACGATATCAACACGGGTCAGCGGCTCTACCTCGACCGCCTGCTGGAAAAACTGGCGCAGGACCCGGACGCGGCGGCCAATCACGCTTATTTTGACGTTCTCACGCTGCATATTTACTTTCGCGCCGACAGTGTCTATCAGATCGTCGGCGCGACGCACGCGCTGCTGGACAAGTACAGGCTCACGGGCAAATCGATCTGGATCGACGAAACCAACGCCTCGCCGAATCTCGACCCGCAGTGGCCGGTGACGCGGCCCAACTGGCAGATCACGCTCGATCAGCAGTCGGCCTACCTGCTACAGGCGGTCGGGCTGGGGCTGGCAGGCGGCGCAGATCACATCGGCGTCTACAAGTTCTACGACTGGATGCTGCCCCCCGGCGGCGAGGCGTTCGGCCTGCTGCGCGCCGACGGCTCGAAACGTCCGGCCTTCACGACCTGGCAGATGGTCATTCAGCGCCTCAACGGCGTCCAGTCGGCGGCGCTGGCGCGATCTGAGCGCGTTGACGCAGTGCGGCTGATTCAGGCAGGCGGCCAGCAAACGCTGATCGCCTGGGCGCGGACGGCGGCGCAAGCGCAGGTTATCGTGAGCGCGACCGACTCGGAAGCCCCATTGCTCGATCAATATGGTAAGATGGTGACGCTGCGACCGATCAACGGCGCTTATATGCTGTCGCTGCCGGGCGCGATCTGCAACAACGTCGATGGCTGCCCGGTCGGGGGAATGCCGTCTCTGCTGGTGCAGCCACAGGGCGACTTTACACTTCAGGAAATGACTCCGGCGGGCGCTCTGCCCCTGGAATTTGAACAGGAGTATCGGCAGCAATGACGGATAAACAGGCTCCCGCCCAGTTTTCTTACGGCGGTCAGGCAGTGATCGAGGGTGTGATGATGCGCGGCGCGCACGCTTTCGCCGTCGCGGTGCGTAATCCGAAGGGTGAGATTGTCGTCCATGAGCAGCCGTTGAACGCGGCGCTCTATCGCGGACGGATCAGCAGGACGCCGTTCGTGCGCGGCGTGATTGGCCTGTGGGACGCGCTCGGCCTCGGCACGCGGGCGCTGATGTGGGCGGCGGATGTGGCGCTCGGCGACGATGAAGAGGCGCAGAAAATTGACTTCAACGGGCCGATTGGCTGGGCGACGATTGGCGTCTCGCTCGTGCTGAGTGTCGGCCTGTTCTTCCTGCTGCCGACAGCAGCGGCCAGCGGTCTGGAACGGCTGTTCAACCTCGAACAGTCGTCGTTCGTCGTCAACTTGCTCGAAGGGCTGGTGCGGCTGGCGCTGATCGTCGGCTATATCTGGGCGATTGGCCTGATGGCGGACGTCAGGCGGCTGTTTGGCTACCACGGCGCGGAGCATAAGACGATCAACGCCTACGAAGCGGGCGCAGAGCTGATCCCCGAAGTCGTCGCCACGTACCCGATTGAGCATCCGCGCTGCGGTACGGCCTTCCTGCTGACCGTCGTATTCGTCAGCGTGCTGGTGTTCTCGGTCTTTGGTCGCCCGTCACTGGCGCTGCTGATCGTCTCGCGCATCGTCCTGATTCCGGTCGTCGCGGGCATCGCCTACGAGTTCATCCGCTTCACAGCCAAACACATGGACAACTCGCTCATCCGCGCGATCATCGTGCCGAATCTGATGCTCCAGCACCTGACGACGCGCCAGCCCGACCGGACGATGATCGAGGTCGCTATTGTCGCCTTCAAGCACGTCCTCGTCTCGGAGAACCTGATTACGAAGGAAGCTGCGGGGATCGTCGATACGCCTCAGGAAGTCCCCGCCACTACGCCCGTCCCGGTCGGGGAAT
>CAZZAO010000078.1:0-26794 GCA_964652205.1 uncultured Anaerolineaceae bacterium
ACAAACCCTCATGACCTTTTATAGCCTGAGCTGCGATTTTGATGCAATTGCCCTGTCCCGCTGCCCCCTCTCTGCGCGCAGAGAGGGGGAAACGGCTATGCCTGTTTGAGGGTGAGCTGAACGCGCCGAGCCAATGAACATCCGGCGGCTATTGTCCGCGCAGGTCGTCATGGCTGGCACGCAGCGCTGATAGAATTACCGGGTCGGCTGGAGAAAAGCCTGGATCGCGTCGGCGATCTCAGTCGCCCGGACGGTCGCCAGATTGTGGTCTGCGCCGGGGAACTCGATGACGGTCAGATGGCGGATGTGCGCCCGCATCAGATCGACATCCTCAGGCCGCATCGCCCCGGCCTTCTGCCAGTCGGCGACGAACAGCAGCGTCGGCGCGCTGATCTGATCGAGCAGCGCCTCGCGGTCGAGGCCCTCGAACAGGCGGTTGTCGATGCAGGCGTCATAAACGGCGGGATCGACGCTGAACATGCAGCGGGCCATCCACTCGTTCAGGCCATCGGCACTCCGTCCCTGACGCATTTCCGCGACTTTGGCGAGCATAGCGTCGAAGGTCGGCGTATTGCGGAGCAAGTCGCGCATCCGGGTGAAGCGCGCTCTGACATCCGGCTTGAAGTCGATATTGAGGGAAATACCAATCGGCGGGTCGAGCGGCACGACGGCGCGCACGAGTTCGGGCGACTGCCCGGCGACGACCAGCGCAGTCAGCCCGCCGAGCGAACTGCCGACGAGCACTGCCGGCTCCCGGACGACGTCACGCAGGAAGGCAGTGATGTCGCGGGCATAGTCGCTGAGGATGTAGTGATCGCTGCCGCGGTCGGAGCCACCGTGACCGCGCAGGTCAACAGCGTAGAGGTGGGTGTTCGATTCGAGGTGGGGCGTCATCTGCTCCCAGTCGCGCCACCAGCGCGCGGTACCGTGGAGCAGCACCATCGGCGCGCCGTTGTCAGGGCCTTCAGCGTAGTTGAGGGCAAGCTCTCCGGTATTGAACGTCTTTTCGTCCATCGTGGTTCATCCTTTGATTGAATACGGTTCTTAGATCCATCGTCCTCCTGCGAATCACGATTGTCCTCCTGACCCTGAGATCGCTCAGGCTGGCTGCTGAGGCTGTCGATAGCTGCCGAGGCCAGCGACGGCCTCGACAGCCTCATGTTGCTCCAAATTCAGGCGATTTGCAAGAACGACTGTCCCATGTCAGCCAGCTCGCCGAGAGGGTTGGTCAGCAATAGGCGCTGGTCAAACCTGCTCAAGTGTCCTTAGAAATGATTGCATGGCGTCGAGCGTCTGCGCGGCAAAGTCGCCTTCGAGCAGTTCGTGGTGCGCAGCATTAGCGACCGAGACGACGGCGAGATGCTCGATATGCGCGCGAGCAAAATCAACATCCGCGTCAGGGATCAGGCCGCCGCGCGCCGGGTCAGCGCGGATCAGCAGCGTCGGACAGGCGATCTGGCGCAGCGCGTCGTTATAGGCTGCGCTATCGATCATCTCGTTATGCAGGGCAATATCGAGCGTTTCCGGCGCGAGCAGCGACAGAATCCGCGCGAAAGTGTCGATTTTTTCGGCAGGCGTGTCTGGCTGCATCGCCCGCATAGCTGCCACGATGGCCTCATAAGTCGGCGCGACGGCCAGTGTTTGTCTGAGGAACTGCATCCACTGATTCGTCTCGCCGCCGAGCGACCGGGCGCGGTCACGCATGAACAGCGGCGGGTCAAGCAGCACCAGCGCGCTGACGCGCCCCGGTGACTGCGCCGCCAGCATCGTCGCCACGACCGCACCGAGCGAATAGCCCATAATCACAGCAGGTCGGTCGATACCCCGCCGGATAAACGCCTCAACGTCGCGGGTATAATCGGCCTGCCGGTAATGGTCGCCGTCGCGGCCTGAGTGACCGTGGCCGCGCAGGTCGAGGGCGTAGACCTGCCAGTTGGCTTCGAGCATCGGGATAGCAGGCTCCCACTCACGCCACCAGCGCGTCGAGCCGTGGAGCAGCAGCAGCGGCGTGCCGTTCGGCGCGCCTTCAGCGTAGTTGAGGGCAAGCTCTCCGGTATTGAACGTCTTTTCGTCCATCGTGGTTCATCCTTTGATTGAATACGGTTCTTAGATCCATCGTCCTCCTGCGAATCACGATTGTCCTCCTGACCCTGAGATCGCTCAGGCTGGCTGCTGAGGCTGTCGATAGCTGCCGAGGCCAGCGACGGCCTCGACAGCCTCATGTTGCTCCAAATTCAGGCGATTTGCAAGAACGACTGTCCCATGTCAGCCAGCTCGCCGAGAGGGTTGGTCAGCAATAGGCGCTGGTCAAACCTGCTCAAGTGTCCTTAGAAATGATTGCATGGCGTCGAGCGTCTGCGCGGCAAAGTCGCCTTCGAGCAGTTCGTGGTGCGCAGCATTAGCGACCGAGACGACGGCGAGATGCTCGATATGCGCGCGAGCAAAATCAACATCCGCGTCAGGGATCAGGCCGCCGCGCGCCGGGTCAGCGCGGATCAGCAGCGTCGGACAGGCGATCTGGCGCAGCGCGTCGTTATAGGCTGCGCTATCGATCATCTCGTTATGCAGGGCAATATCGAGCGTTTCCGGCGCGAGCAGCGACAGAATCCGCGCGAAAGTGTCGATTTTTTCGGCAGGCGTGTCTGGCTGCATCGCCCGCATAGCTGCCACGATGGCCTCATAAGTCGGCGCGACGGCCAGTGTTTGTCTGAGGAACTGCATCCACTGATTCGTCTCGCCGCCGAGCGACCGGGCGCGGTCACGCATGAACAGCGGCGGGTCAAGCAGCACCAGCGCGCTGACGCGCCCCGGTGACTGCGCCGCCAGCATCGTCGCCACGACCGCACCGAGCGAATAGCCCATAATCACAGCAGGTCGGTCGATACCCCGCCGGATAAACGCCTCAACGTCGCGGGTATAATCGGCCTGCCGGTAATGGTCGCCGTCGCGGCCTGAGTGACCGTGGCCGCGCAGGTCGAGGGCGTAGACCTGCCAGTTGGCTTCGAGCATCGGGATAGCAGGCTCCCACTCGCGCCACCAGCGCGTCGAGCCGTGGAGCAGCAGCAGCGGCGCGCCGTTCGGCGCGCCTTCAGCTACATTGAGCAGAAGCTCGCCCGTATCGAAGGATTTTTCAGTCAGCATCATTCGTTTCCTCACAAGGGTCAGCGCTCCGTTCAGGATGGGCCGCGAGCAGCCCGATGCCCTGTCGGAAATCCGCGAGCGCTTTCAGGCAGATCATCAGATCGGCTATGATTGTCGCACATCGACCGATTTTGGAAACCCGACGAACGATGGATTTAGCGACGGTTCAGCGGCTGAACGCGATCAACCGCGAGTTTTACCGCGTGACAGCGGATACTTTCGACGCCACGCGCGCCGGGCCGTGGCATGGCTGGACGCGGCTGACGCCGCTCATCGGTCAGTTACTCGAGGATGAGACGGTTTCCGTGCTGGATGCGGGCTGCGGCAACGGGCGTTTCGGCGCGTTTCTGGCCGGAAAGGCAGCCGGGAAGCTCGACTATCACGGCATCGACAGCAGCCCGGCGCTGCTCGACCGGGCGCGCGCGGCGCTGGCGCGGCTGGCGAATGTGTCGGCGCGGCTGGAACAGCGCGATCTGATCGAGCAACCGCCGGACGCAGGCCGCTATGCGCTGGTCGCGCTGTTCGGCGTGCTGCATCACGTCCCCGGCGCGGATCACCGGCGCGCGTTGATGCAAGCGCTGGCGGCGCGAGTCAGGCCGGGCGGCGCGCTGGCATTCACCTGCTGGCGCTTCGCCGAGATCGAGCGCTATCGCCAGCGCTTCACGCCGTTCCCGGCTGAGCTTCAGGTCGAGGCGGGCGATTACCTGCTCGACTGGCGGCGCGGACAGCGGGCGCTGCGCTACTGTCACGACGTGGACGACGCCGAGCGCGCCGACCTGATCGCCGCGACCGGGCTGACCGAAATCGCGGCCTTTCGCGCTGACGGCGAGGACGACCGCGCCAATTACTACAGCCTGCTTCAGCGGCTGGTTTAAGCGCGCCGGGATTGCGCCTTCTTCCGGCCAGCGGACAGCCGCTATAATACGCGCCATGAAGCAGCTCAATGGCATGACTCTCCCCTGGCCGGTTGACTGGCCGGAACTGTTTGGACGCGACGCGCCCCTGATTCTGGAAATCGGGTTCGGGCGCGGGACGTTTCTGATCCATCTGGCCGAAACCCACCCTGACGCCAGCATCATCGGACTTGAAATCTCGAATCGCTGTCTGGTCGCCGCCGAGCGCGCCGCCGACCGGCTGAAACTCGCCCATCTCCGCGTGATCCACGCGCAGGCCGAAATGGCGCTGGCGCACCTGTTCACGCCGGGCAGCCTGAGCGAAGTCCACATCAACTTTCCCGATCCGTGGTTCAAGACCGGCCACGTCCACCGCCGGCTGATGAAGCGCGAAACCGTCGACGCGCTCGTGAGCCGACTCGCGCCAGGCGGCAGACTCTATCTGGCGACCGACATTCTCGACTATGCGCGCATGTCCGCCGCGCTGCTGCGCGCGACGCCGGGGCTGGACAACCTGCTCGATGCCGACTGGAGCGCCTCACTGCCGGGGCGGGTTAAGACCAAGTACGAGGCATTCGCCGAAGAACAGGGCCGGGAGCGCTGCTTTTTCGCCTATCAGCGCAACGACCGCCCCGCCCCGGACGTGCCGGTGCTCAAGGAGTCAGACATGCCGCACATGGTCTTCGAGACGCCGCTGACCCTCGGCCAGATCGAGGCGCAGTTCGAGCCGCGCAAAACGCTCGAAGGCGAAACCCTCATCCACCTGATGGCGGTCTATCGCGGTCAGCACAGCCTGCTGTTCGAGGTCTATATCAAAGAGCCAACTCTCGACCAGCACGTTGCCATCATGCTGAACGAAAACAGGGATGCGACTTACACGCTGCTGGTCAGCACGCTCGGTCATCCACGGGCGACGGCGGGGATTCACCGGGCGGTAGCGCGGGTCGCCGACTGGATTTTCTCGCTCCACCCGCAGACACGGGCGATTCGAGTCAGCCTGCAAACTGCCGACGAGTGAGCGGACAGAGGCCGACGCCGCGCATCGCCAGCCCCGGATCATCACAGCCCATCTAACAGCCGCGCGTGACTGTCGCTCTCCTGATGCTGATTCCGTCTGCGGACAGCGCAAAAATCACCCTGCTTCTCAGACGGTTCTAATCCATTGCTCAAACAAATGGTTTTATAATCCAAAAGCCTTGAGCACCATATGATTATAAATATACTGTATATATCACCATTATTTACCAGTATTACCTACTGCCGCTTTCACGCTTTGTGATTGAGGGAGAACACTTGGCTCTGACTTTCCGGCGTCGGCAAGTCCATGTCGATGTATCACGTACTCCAGCTAGCCGTAGATTCGTACAGTCCTCGTCGCTGATCGCTGCGGCGGCGATAGTCGGACTGCTGCTGCTGCTGATCGCACTGGCGGCGCAGCGCATGGGCGAGGCGTTGTGGTATGACGAGTACCGCTCGCTCTTCAACGTCGGGGCGGGTTTCATGGGGCCGCTTTCGGTCGGGGAAATCCTGAACCGGATTGCGACCGAGAATGCCTGGCAAGCCCCGGCTTACTATCTGCTGCTGGCGGGCTGGGGTCATCTGGTTGGCTGGTCGGAGTTTGCGACACGGGCGCTGTCGCTGTTTTTCGGGCTGCTAGCCGTCTGCTGGATCTATCGCTTTGGCCGCGACGCTTTCAATCTGCGCGTCGGCGTGCTGGCAGCAATCATGCTCGGCATGAGCGGCTTCTTCGTCCATTTTCTTCATGAGATGCGCGCCTATATCCTGATCGCCCTGCTGACGGTTGTCATGGTAGACAGCTACTGGCGGTTGGTCCACCGACGCGGCGGCTGGCAGCCAGCTATTCTCTTCACTATCGCCACAGTTGGACTGCCCTACACGCACTATTTCGCTGTAGCCGCGCCATTTACGCTGGCGCTCTATCACTTGCTGTTCGTGCCAAAGAACCGGCGCTGGCTGCTCGTCCCCGGTTTGATGCTCGTGGCGCTGCTAGCCTTCCTGCCCTGGCTGACGGTGGTGGTGCGAGCCGTCGGCATGGCGGCAAACGACGCGCGGCGCTTTCAGGTACTGCCGCCGCCAGAACTGTTCCGACAAATACTGAAGCTATTCAGCAGCGACAGCCCAGCGCTGCTGCTGCTGTTTCTGGCCTTCAGTCTGGTTAACCGACGGCGGACGACGACGATGATCTGGTTCCTGTTTCTGGGCGGATTTGTGGTCATGGTCTGCCTCGATCAGTACGCGCATATTCTGGTTGAGATTAAGTATGCCATGCCGCTAATTCCGCTGATGGGGCTGGCCGCCGCCATCGGCATTGACCAGTTAGGTCGACGCGGCGTGCCGCCGTGGGCGTTGGCGAGCCTGTGGATGATCGCGGGTGCCGGGGCGATAATCAGTCCAGCCTTCGAGGAGCAGATTACACCTGCCGTCTGGCATTTCCCGTGGCAGGAAGCGGTCGCCAGCGTCAGCGCACAGGTGCGCAAAGGCGACGCCGCGCTGATCCTGCTGCCTGACCCATCGCTGCTGGCGAAGAATTACGAGTCAGTGATGAAGTATTATTTCCACGGCCTGCCGATTCGACCTTCAGTGGTCGCCGCCTCGCCAGAAACCACCGATGACCATTACTATGGACTGGCCGTCGAGGGGACGAAGGGGGCAGCACGTGTCTGGGTGCTGTTCGATCAGGGACGACGACCGTGGCGGGATGGCCCGCTCGAAAGCCAGATACTACCGCAGCATGGATACGCCGACTGCGGGGAAGTTCCCTCGCAAGCGCCCGTCCGTATGTCGCTGTTCATGCATCGACCTGACGACCGCAGCGACAATCAGTTCGCGGTGGCAGCGCGCTACGATGGTCTGACGATCTACAATGGCGGCTTCCCCGCCAGCCCTTCGACGTCGATGCTGCCGGTCGCGCTCAGCTTCAGCAGCACGCTCAACACGGATGATTACTCGTTCGGGCTGCATGTGGTCGACGCGGCAGATAGGCTGGTGGCCCAGCAGGACGGTGGCCTGCCTGCAGGCGATTTCGCGTGCCGGCAGGTCAATATCGACCTGAGCGGCGTCCCGGCAGGCAGCTACACACTCAAAGTCGTAGTCTACAACTGGCGAACGGGCGCGCGCATCCTCGATACCGACGGCAGCGACCGCCCGACGCTCGGCATGTTCAGCGTGACGCGCTGACGCTCCTCATCAAGCACTCAGCCAGAGTTTACACTTCGGCAAAACTTTTTTAAGGATTGTGTCCTATCGTTTAAGCTGTCAGGCAAGCGTAGACAATCCATCAAACCTGATCGACGATGGCTCAGACCTCTTTCCATTGTCAGAGCAGCGGTGGTTAAGAAGCTCTACGAAGCTGGTGAT
This sequence comes from uncultured Anaerolineaceae bacterium, assembly GCA_964652205.1. Lineage (GTDB taxonomy): Bacteria > Chloroflexota > Anaerolineae > Aggregatilineales > Phototrophicaceae > ZC4RG36. The sequence continues at coordinate 7,413 of CAZZAO010000078.1, forward strand.
GGCGAACCCATCCCTCACACGCAGCAGAACGCACCCGCCCCCCGAGCGCCTCTGTGAAGTGTGATCGACAAAACGACGACGGCTCCTGCGCCCTGCACGGAGCCGTCGTCGTTTTAATTGCACGAGCCACACAATCAACCCGATAGTTCAGTTGATCTAAAACGCAAGCTCTCTTCAGCCGACAGAATGGCTGAAGAGAGCGCAGGTGATCGAGATGCGATTAGAGAATGGCAGCCGGAACTAGCTGCGGTCGTCGGTGGTGCTGATCTTGGCCGGGGTCGTGTTACGGGTGAACGGCTTGCGCGCCAGATTAATGACGCCAGCGCGGGTTTCGTCGTCCTTGAGGATGTGGTAGACAGCCGGCGCAACCGAGATCAGGACAATCAGGACGATGATCGGCAGCAGGTATTTGTCGATCTGATCCGCCGGGATGGCATTGCCGAGGAAGTAACCGGCCAGCAGCACGCCCACCGCCCAGATCAGGCCGCCGACCAGATTGTAGGTGACGAAGGTGCGATAGTGCATGTCGCCGATGCCCGCGACAATCGGCGCGAAAGTCCGCACAACCGGGATGAAACGCGCCAGCACAATCGTCTTCGAGCCATGCTCCTCGTAGAAGCTCTGCGCGCGCATCAGATTCTTCTTGTGGAAGAAACGTGAGTCGCCGCGCTCAAACAGGCGGCGACCGACGCGCCGACCGAAGAGATAGCCGGTGCTGTCGCCAATGACCGCGCACAGGAAGCAGCCGACCAGCAGCACCGGCAGCGAGAACACGCCCTGCGACGCCAGCACGCCAGCGGCGAACAGCAGGCTGTCGCCGGGCAGGAAAAACCCGATCAACAGACCGGATTCAGCGAAAATGATGGCGAAGAGCAGGATCGTCCCGACAACCGGGCCAGCTTTTACGAGAAGTTCAGCCATTGAAACGTCACCTTCAAGACTTAAAGGACAAAGCGATCCGTCTCGCCAGAGGTCGCGCGGGACTGCGAATAGCGCCGCACCACGACCGCGATAACGACCAGCGCCACAGCGACGGCCACCGCTACGACGGCGAAGCGTTCGTAGCGCTGGACGAACACCAGCACATCTTCCCAGTTCTCGCCGAGCATCACGCCTGTATAGCCAAGAACCGCCGTCCAGATGGCCGAGCCGATAGTCGAATAGAACAGGTACTTCGGCAGCGGCATCCGATCCATGCCCGCCGGCACGGCAATCAGCGTGCGTACCAGCGGAATCAGCCGACCGAACAGCACAATCGCGCTGCCGTGACGGTCGAACAGGCGCAGCACGCGGTCGAGATCGCGCTCCGAGACGCCAAACCAGCGGCCATAGCGGCGCAGCGCCGAACGCAGAACATGCGCGTCCGCCCACATGCCTAAATAGTACAACGGGAGTCCGCCAAGCACCATCCCGGCTGTTCCGGCGACGACAATGCCGACGAAACTCAACTCGCCGCGACCGACCAGAAAGCCGGCGAAGGGCATGATAAACTCTGACGGGATCGGCGGGAAAATGTTCTCCAGCAGCGCCGCCATAAACACACCGAAATATCCCCATGCGCCAATGGTCTGCTGCAAGAAATTCGCGGCCTGGGCCATTAACTCAGTCATCGTTGTCCCTTCAGTTTGACGGATAATTGGATCGGCAGTCGTCAACCGTGATCGTCGACCGGTTCTCTGTTATAATCGACATTACAGGTCGTGTGAACAGCCCACGCGGAGAAACCCGATGCAGCGCCTGAATACTCTCTGGCAAATCGCCAGCACCGCCGCCCAGATCGCTGACCTGGCGCGCAGCGCGCAGACTTATCGTTTCAACGTCGATAACAGCACAACCTTCTATATACACGCTGCCAGCGCCGAAGTCTCAGTCACGCGCTGGGCCGAGCCAGCCATTGAGGTTGACGCGGTGCTGCAAGCACCGTTTGGCTGGCGAATCGAAAGCGACCAGGACGAGGCTGGAGTCTACTTCGTCGCGCACCGCCGCGCGGTCGTCGGCGGGCTGGCGGGGGCGACCTTCAAGGTGCGCGTCCCGCAAACGACCTATCTGGTGCTCAAGCTGGACAATGCCCGCCTCTCGCTGGAAGGCGTTAGCGGGTCGATTGAGCTGCCGCCGAATTCAGCGCAGATTCGAATGCTGAGCGATGAGTGACGATGGTAGGCTAACCTGATTCGCTCAGTTCGCGGTTCGCGGTTCGCAACTCTCGGCTCTCCATAAGGATACCATTGGTCGTTGTTCGCTGCGCCGTAAGAGGTTATGATGATTGACATCTGTTTTATTAGAACTCTACCGAGGAGTATACGTTGACTGCTATTTCTGACCGTGGCTACGCTCACCCTGAGGTCCTCGTCTCGACCGACTGGGTCGCCGAACATCTCAACGACTCAAACATTCGGATCGTCGAATCGAACGAAGACCCGCTGCTCTACCCGTCAGGCCACATCCCGAATGCCGTCCAGGTTGACTGGACGAGCGACCTGAACGATCAGCTTCGCCGCGACTATCTGAACAGGGCCGGTTTCGAGGAACTGATGTCACGGATTGGCGCAAGCAAAGACACGACTATCGTCTTTTATGGCGACAAGAATAACTGGTGGGCCACTTATGCTTTCTGGGTCTTTCAGTTGTTCGGCCACACGAACGCCAGAATCATGGATGGTGGCCGCAGCAAGTGGGAGAAAGAAGGCCGCGCGCTGACCCGCGACGTGCCACAGTTCACGCCCACTCATTACAGCGCGCCTGAACGGAATGACGTCGAGTTTCGCGCCTTCCGCGATCAGGTGTTAGCGCAGGTCGAGAGCAGGAAACCACTGATCGACGTCCGCAGCCCCGCCGAATTTTCGGGCGAGAAACTGCACATGCCGGATTATCCGCAGGAAGGCGCGCTGCGCGGTGGTCACATCCCCGGCGCGAAAAGCGTGCCGTGGGGCCGCGCGGTCAACCCCGACGACGGCACGTTCAAGTCCGCCGACGAGTTGCGCGCGATCTACGAGCAGGAAAAGGGTCTGAAGCCGAGCGATGATGTCATCACTTACTGCCGCATCGGCGAGCGCAGCAGCCATACCTGGTTCGCGCTCAAATACCTGCTTGGCTACGATAAGGTGCGTAACTATGACGGCTCGTGGACGGAATGGGGCAACCTCGTCAACGTACCGATTGAGAAGTAGGCCGAGAACCGAGACGGTGCTAAACCGGATCGCTGGTTTTGCGGCCACCTGACGCGATTGAACGGTTCAATCCGACTAACCGGGCAGGCTCCCGCAGGGGCGCGATGGTTCGCGCTCGCCGACCTCACCCCCTGTCCCCCTCTCCGCAAGCAGAGAGGGGGGACTGGACACGACCAATCGCATTTTCGTAGGGGCATGAGGCATCATGCTCGGTTTTGCCTCTTTACCCGGTTAAATCGGCTTCAGTCGGGTTGGGTTTTCGCAGCCACAGGCTTTGAGCCTGCGACTGCCGAGCGCAGACAATAAGGCACAGGAAAAGCTATGGCAGATTATCCACAGGCGTTAGCGGACGTGGTCGATGACTTCAACTCAATCAGCGACCGCAGCGAGCGCGTCGAGCTGCTGATCGAGACCGCCGACCGCTTCGACGAGCGCGCTAAAGTGCCGCCGTCGATTGCGACCCAACCCTACGATGAATCGCGCCGCGTCCCGGCCTGCGAGTCCGAGGCGTTCGTCTGGTCGCAGCCGCAGGCCGACGGCACGCTCAAATTTTATTTCGACGTACTCAATCCACAGGGATTGTCGGCCAAAGCCATGAGCGTGATCCTCGACGAGACGCTGTCCGGTCAGCCGCTCGACCAGGTCGCCAGAATCACTTCGGACATTGTCTACCCGATTTTTGGCCGCGAAGTCTCGATGGGCAAAAGTGCCGGTCTGATGGGCATTGTCTCGATGGTGCAGTACGAAGCGAAAAAGCGTCTGGCCGAGCAACGGAAGACCGAGAGCTAACAAAACACCGGGCAGGGAAAATCGAGCGATGGCGCCATCGCCAGCGATGGAATTATGGAGCCATAAAGGGCAGAGTGTCCCGCCGGAAAGCCTCGCGCTGCCCTGCCCTGTGGGAGCCTCACGAACGTGCGCCCTTTAGCTCTTTACAGGGCGATTGCATATTCATCCTTAATCTATCCAATAGCGGTCTCTGCCGGTCAAAACGGGCTTCGTAGGGGCGACCCGACGGGTCGCCCCTACCACCATTCTGGGCCTTTCTGGCCTCCAAATTAGAGAATATGCGATTGCCCTGTCGCTCTTTATCACTTACGCTGTCCACGACCGAAATTATGATAGAATATGTGATCTAATTTTAGGGGAAAGATCAGGCTAACTTCGCCCGGCGAAAATGCGGCCTCTTCAGAACAACCTGCCCCGTTAAGCTATTTTTATGAGGAAACGACCATGAGCCAGACTGCCCCGCAGCGCTTATATCTGATGGAAGTCGGCTGTATGCCGCTTTATGAGATTCCGATTGTGTGCTATCTGGTGCAAACAGGGGACGGCCAGAATATTCTGATTGACAGCGGGCTGCCGGAGATTATGCCTGAAGAAGAATCGGATTTCGAGAATGGACAGGACGTTATCGAAAGACTGGCGAGCATTGGCTTAAAACCGGACGATATTGATACCGTCATTTCGACCCATTATGATATCGACCATGCTGGAAGGCACGCGGCATTCACGAAAGCGCGCTATGTCGTTCAGCGGGCGCATCAACTGGATGCGGTGAGCAACCCGCGTTTTGCCGCCACTCGGCCCCAATGGGATCAGCCAGTGGAGCGCATCCGGCTGGTGGACGGGGACACGGAACTGCTGCCTGGGCTGGAGCTGATTGAGACGAGCGGGCATGTGGCGGGACATCAATCGGTGCTGGTGCGACTGCCCAGAACGGGCGCGATTTTATTGACGGTTGACGCTGTCCCTTTCGGCGACGGCTTCACCCGTGACGAACAGGACGGCGGCAGCAACCCGGACGCCGAAGCGACCCGCGCCAGCACGATTAAGCTGCTTGATCTGGTCGAACGGGAGCCTATCGGGCTGGTGATTTTCGGTCATGACAGGGCGCAGTGGGAGACACTCAAAACAATCCCGGAGTTTTATGAGTAAAGCAGCCCTTAAAGTGAAAAGAGACCCGAAAATAACGTGTCCCGACAGCCGCCGATTGACCGGATGATGATGGCCGTGGTCACAATATCAGTGATCGATGGATGATGAGGTTGGGCCGCTTCACTGTCGCGTGATCGAAACAAGTAGGTGGTCATTACTTCGATCATGGGGCCGGTTTTTATCTGCCTCATATCCTTGCAACCACACCTAAAAGTTGCGCCTCTGCGAAAGACAGCTATCGGTGACACAAAAACAAACAAGGGCGAGTCCAATTGGACTCGCCCTCGTTCATTGAACATCAGAGCGCAGTTAAGTCGTCGGCAGCGCTTGATCGGGCTGCGGCTGCTGCGGCGCGGGGATATTCGGGAACGAGAAGCCGTCCCCATTCTGGCCGCCATTGAAGAAGAACTGAAGCGGCGACTCATCCATGTTTGGCCCGCCCGGCTTCACGACTTCGAGCGTGGCCTTGAGATCCATCGACTGGCCGTCGCGCAGCACGGTCACGGTGATTTCGTCGCCATCGTTCCAGCCGTAGAGCCGGTCGGCGAGCGTGCGCCGCTGCGTGACCTTATCGCCGTCGATGGCGGTGATGACGTCGTTAACCTTGATTCCCGCCTTATCAGCGGGGCTGTTCGGCTCGACCGCCGTGACCAGCGCGCCCTCGGTAACGGTCAGTTTATGTTCCTGAGCGCTGGTCGCGTCGAGATTGACGATCTGCACGCCGAGATGAATGCCGCTCATCTGCTGGCCGAAGTTGAACGGGAAGCCGAAGCCGCCACCGTTCCCCTTATGGCTGTCGAAGGGGAAGCCGCCGAAACTGCCCATCATCATTTCCTGAAGCGCGCTGGCAGGAACGTCGAGCGTCTGCGACTGGCCTTCGCGGGTGATCGTCAGCGTGACCGTCTGGCTGCTGCCATCCTGGCCCATGAGCGCCTGCATCAGCGACCGGGGATCGAGCTGATCGCTGCCATTGATGGCCGTGATCTGGTCGCCGGAGCGCAGGCCCGCCTTATAGAGGGCGCTGTTCTCGTCGAGGTTCTGAATATCCCAGGTCGTGCCGTTGAACGAGAAAGCATCGCCGTTAGCGCCCTGGAAGCTGCCGCGATTGCCGCGACGGTTCAACTGCTGCATCGTCGTCTCGCCGACGGTGACATTGATAGTGACATCTTCACCGCTGCGGGTCACATGCAGCGTCAGGCTGTCCCCCGCTTTGGCGGCGCGAACGGCAGTAATCACGTCCTGCGCGGTCTTCACGTCGGTATCCCCAATTTTCGTGACGACGTCGCCGACCTTGAAGCCAGCCGTCTCGGCGGGCGAGCCAGCGGCGACTTCTTCGACGGTGACGGCGTTATTGGCTTCACTGAGGCCGATGCCGATATAGGGTGTCGTGGCCGACTGAGCCGCGCCGCTCTGGCCCGGAACAGCAGGCCCGGTCGCCAGTGTCGGGCGGGCCGCCAGCGTGACCGTCAGATCCATCGTCTGCTCGCCGCGCAGCACCGTCAGCCTGACCGAGTCACCGACGCTGTGTCCGGCAACGGCGGTCGCCAGTGTCTCGACCGTGACCTTCTGACCGTCGAAGGACGTGATGACATCGTTGGCCTGAACGCCAGCCTTCTCCGCGGGGCTATTCGGCGCGACGGCAGTGACCTGCGCGCCCGTCTCCGCCGCTGCGATGCTGACGCCGAGATACGGCTGCTGACTCTGAGCGGCGGGGGTTGCGTCCTGGGCAGCCACCGCGCCGAACGACAGAATCAGGGTCAGCCCAAGCGCGGCAGTCCCTGCCAGTCGGAATAAGCGATTTCCCATCATGATGTGATTGTGATCCCTTCTGCACTCAAAAACGTGATGGCGAGCGCCCATCAACGCAGCGCTCAACGACTATCAGGCTAAATCGGCAAGCTGAAGCTCAAGTGAGACAACTGTAAAATGACTGTAAACTAAGGCGACGCTCAGAACATTGTCCCTGAAGAGACCCGTTGGCCGCACACCTGACACGCGCCTTTCCCTCACGACTGCTGCAAATCGCGCTGATTGTGGCCTTTCTGCTGCCGATTGTGGCTCACGCCTATGCAGGCCACGACAGCCGCTATATGGCCGACGATTATTGCACTGCCGCGATAGCGACTCGTGACGGCGTTGGCGCATCGCTTGATTACTGGTATCAACACTGGTCGGGGCGTTATACGGCGATCACGCTGCTGGCAGCGCTCGGACAGCAGCCGCCGCAGAGTTACGCCGTCATCGTCCCCCTGCTGCTGGCGCTGTGGCTGGCCGCCTCGATCTGGACGTTGAGCCGCCTGTTCGCGCTGATCGGCGCGCGCGGCAGCGGCGGGCTGGCGATCCTGTTCGCCGCGCTCCTCAGCTACGCGCTGCTCGATGGCCTGCCCAACGCCGTCCAGTCGATCTACTGGGTCACGAGCGCGATCACCTATCTGCTGCCGCTCATCGGCCTGATGGCCTACTGCGGGCTGACGCTCGTTATGCTGCGGCAGTCGCGGTCGCCCCTGACTTTCGCGGCGGGGCTGGCAGGCGCGCTCGGCCTGCTGCTGATCGCGGCGGGCTGTTCAGAAACCTACGCCGCGCTGCAACTGACGCTGCTGGCGCTGCTGTTGATCGGCGGCTGGCTGACGCTGCCGGTCACGCTGCGTCCACGCCTGACGATCTGGCTGGCGCTCGGCCTGCTCGTCACGCTGATCGGGCTGGCGATCATGCTGCGCGCGCCGGGGAACAGCGTCCGCCAGAGTTATTTCGAGCCGATAGCGCCGCTGCTGATCGTCATCGAGCGCAGCGTCACCGTGACCGTCGCCTATCTCTTTTTCGCGCTCTGGCGTTTCACCGTCCTGCCGCTGCTGGCCGTCCTCGGCGTGGCAGCGGCAGCCGCTTACCTGACGCCGATTCCGGCGCGCGTGGGGCGGCTGTCACGCGGATTCGTCCGCCGTGGCCTGCTGCTGACGCTCGGCCTGACGCTGCTGGTGATGGCCGCGACCATCGCGCCCTCAGTCTACGCGCTGTCAACGCCGCCGCCCGCCCGCGCCTTCGTGCTGGCGCAGTTTGCCCTCGCCAGCGGGACAGCGCTCTGGGGCGTGCTGATCGGCTGGGGCCTGCAAACCGGCGACCGTCAGGGCCGACTGCGCCGCTCGAAAGCCTTCGCTTACGGCGGGAGTCTGGGCCTCGCAGCGCTGCTGATCGTCGGGCCGCTGGCGGGCGCGGCGCGGACGCTGGCACAGGGGCGCGAGTTCGACAGCTACGCGCGGGAATGGGACGCGCAGGACAGGGACATTCGCGCGGCGCGGGCGCGCGGCGAAACCAGCCTCGTCATCGCGCCGCTGTCAATCGACATGGCCGCCGCCGCGAACCTCGATCCGATTAACACGGATGTCAACAGCGCGACCAACGCCTGCGCCAGCCGCTACTACAATCTTGAGTCGCTGAGGGTGCAATGAGCGCGCTGTCTGGTCGCCAGAGGCAGCCGAGTCACCGAGCCAGTCGATGGCTGGAATGGGCCGGTTGGGCTGCCATTGCGCTGCTCTGGCTGCTGCTGATCGCCGTCCTCTACCGCATCACGCTGACGCATCCGACCGGCGGCGGCGACTTCACCGCCTACTATAAAGGCGCGCGCAGCCTGACGACCGGCAGCCCGCTCTATACCGGCATCGACGGCGACATGCCCTATCTGTATCCGCCGCTGCTGGCGCTGCTGCTGATCCCGCTCGGCGCGCTGGCTGACTTCCGAATGGCTGCCGTGATCTGGCTGGTCATCAATCTCGGCGTCCTCGCGCTCACGCTGGCGCTTCTCAGCCGGACGATGGCTCGACGGCGCAGCCAGATGGCCCTGTGGCTGGCGGCAGCCCTCTACAGCTCGACGCTGCAAACGCTCTGGTTCGGGCAGATCGGGATCGCGCTGCTGGCGCTGGCGGTGGGGACGTGGCTGGCCTACCGCGAGGGTCGCCCGATTCTCGCGGGCATCCTGCTGGCGCTGGCGGCATGGCTGAAGGTCTATCCTGTGCTGGCGCTGCTCTACTTCGTCTGGCGGCGCGACTGGCGCGTGGTCATCAGCACGCTCGTCACGGGCGCGATCCTCGGCCTCGTCCAGCTTGCGGCGGTCGGCAGCGACCAGTTCCGCGTCTTTCTGACCGTCATCCTGCCCCGACTGGCGACCACCGGCAATGCCCCGCGCGTCAACAACTCGATTCTCGGCTTCGCCTACCGGCTGTTCGCGCCCGTCGCCCAGTCGATTCCGCTGGCCGACAGCCCGCCCCTGCTGCTGCTGACGCGGCTGCTGCTGACCGCGCTGGTCGTCGGCGGCACGCTCGTCGTCCTCGCGCGGCGGCGCAGCGTCCAGACTGACCGGCGCTTCGACCTCGAATACGCGCTGGTCACGCTCGGCGCGCTGCTGCTTGGCACGCTGCACGGCGTCCACGCCATGCTGCCGGCGCTGCTGGTCTTTTTCCTGCTGCTGCGCCACGCGCCGCCCGGAAAGCGGCGGCGTCAGACGGCTCTGTGCCTGCTCGCTGGCCTGCTGATTAATTTCAACCTGTTCCTGGAGCTGGGCTACGTTCACGCGCCGTCTGATATAACTCTGCCCGCGCTGCTGCTCTCAACGCCGTTTTTCGGGCTGATGCTGCTGTGGCTGCTGCTGATCGCCGCCGATTTACGCGCGGCGACCAGCCAGAAGGGGTAAGATGGCGCAAGCGATATCTACCATCAGGCCGTCACGGCGCTGGGCAGCGCTGCGGCTGATCGGCTGGCTGCTGATCGCGCTGCTCTGGCTGGCGCTGATCGCTGTGTCCGTTCAGGTAACGCTCCATCACCCGCTCGGCGCGGCAGACTTCTTCGCCTACTACAAAGGCGCGCGCGCGATCACGACCGGCAGCCCGCTCTATACCGGCATTGACGGCGAAACGCCCTATCTCTATCCGCCGCTGCTGGCGATGCTGCTCGCGCCAGTCGTGACGGTCGCCGACTTCAAGACGAGCGCCGTCCTCTGGCTGCTGCTGAACGTCGCCATCACGCTGATGACGCTGGCCGCCCTCAGCCGCGCCATCCGCCGCCCCGGCCATCGCATGGCGCTGTGGGTCGGCGCGGCGTTGTTCGCCCCGCTGACGCAAACGTTGTGGATCGGGCAGGCTTCGCTGCTGCTGTTCGCGCTGGCGGCGGGGACATGGCTGGCCTACCGCCAAAACAGGCCGGGATGGGCGGGTATCCTGCTGGCGCTGGCCGCGTGGATCAAGGTCTATCCCGCCGTGATGCTGCTCTACTTCCTCTGGCGGCGAGACTGGCGCGTGGTCAGCGCCACCCTCATCAGCGGCACGCTGCTCGGCCTGCTTCAGCTTGTGACCGTTGGCCCGGCGGAATGTCTCAAGCTCATCACGGTCGTCCTGCTGGAACTGTCGGCCAGCGGCAGCGTCGCGCTGTCGAATGAGTCGATTCAGGGGTTCGCTTACCGCCTGTTCACGCCGCTGGAATCGAGCATTCCGCTGGCCGATAACGCCGCGCTGATTCCTGTCACCCGCCTCGTTCTGACAGCGGCGCTGCTGGCGGTCAGCCTGTGGGTCATCACCCGCCAGCGCGGACAGGGGAAATCGCCAGCGCGTTTCGACTTTGAATATGCGCTGGTGTCGCTGCTGGCGCTGCTGCTGGGGACGATTCATGGCCCTCATGCGGCGATGCCGGTGTTTCTGGTACTTTTCCTGCTGCTGCGAAACGCGGCCTATCGGCAGCGGCTCTATATCGGCCTGTTGGGCTTCGTCGCCGCTGTGCTGATTAACCTCAATTTCTATCTGGCGCTGGCGTTTCTCTATCAGGGGACGACCGCCCGATTCTCGGCGCTGTTGTGGTCAACGCCGTTCTTCGCCATGCTGCTGCTCTGGCTGATGCTGATCGCCGCCGACATCCGCGCGACGAAGGCCGCCTGAGGGCTAATTGTCGTCGTCCTCGTCGCCAGTCGCTTTACGCAGCTTGCCGGACAGGAAGCCGCCCATCATCCCCGATACGAGCGAGCTGTTCGCCTTGACGGGTGAGGGCGAGTCTTCCCACTTGTCGCGGCGGCGGCGCGAGAGCCAGCGCTGATAGGCCTGCGCCGAGTCGACCAGCGCCGCTTCGAGCGCGTCACGGTCGCCCCTGTCCAGCACGGTTCGCAGCTCGAACAGCGTCTGTTGAAGCTGGTCGATGTAGGTGACGAGGTTCTGCCGATTGTTATAGAGCAGGTCGCGCAGATCGTCCGGGTGGGTATCGTCGAGGTGGTGCGTCTGCCGTCCAAAGGTCGGATTGGTGACGCGCTGCGAGTCGTTCCAGCCGTTGCCCTTCTCCAGCATGTGGAAAATCGCCAGACCGAGCAGCGCGGGCAGCCCTTCGGTCGCGGCGGCGACGCCATCGTGCTCACCTGCGTCCATGAAGTGCGTCGACGCGCCCAGCACCGAGGCGAAATCGGTCGCCAGCTCGACGGCATCTTTAGGCGCGTGCGTCGAGGGCATCAGCAGAAACGTCCCGCCGTCGAACAGGTCAGCGGCAGCATGATCGACATCATCGAGGCCGTCGAACAGATATTTCGGGTTGAGAATCGCTGCCACGCCGACCATATAGGCGGCTTCGGACAGATGCGCCTCGGCCCACTTGATCGACGGCAGCTTGAGCGGTGACAGGTCGAGGACGACCGCGCCCGGACGCAGCTCACTGCCGATGGCGCGATAGGCAGCCTGCGCCTCGCTGTAGGGCAGCGCCATGACGACAATATCGCGGTTACGCGCAGCATCGACGACCGAGCGCGCCGCGCCGCTGATCGCGCCGAGCTTCTGCGCCGCGCCCTCGTTGCCGCCGCGCGAGTCGACGCCGACCACCTCGAAGCGATGCTTCGCGCCCTTACCGGCGTTGTAGCGCTTGAGCGCCAGCCCAATCGACGTGCCGACGCGCCCCAGACCGAGAATGGAAACCGTGATGGTAGACATGGAAGATCCTCAAGGACTGAGGACTGAGGGCCGAGGACTGAGTAAAAGCAAATACCTGAATTGCAACCCGAATTGCCGTATTCGCTCAGTCCTCAGTCCTCAACCCTCAGTCCTTTCGTTTTAGTTGGCATCGTCTGCGGCGTGCAGGCGTTGTAAGAGATTGTAACAGGGATGCGCCGTCCATTGCGACACCGGCTCCTGATGATGCCGCGCCAGCCAGACGGCGATTTCCGATGCCCCGGCCTCGGCCAGCAGTTCGGCGCTCCACTCAGGATGCTGGACGTAGACGACGAAGGGGCGCTGCCAGAAACGACGCGGATCGCCCCGGCTGAGTTCAGCGAACTGCGACGGCGCAAACGCGCGCGCCAGCACCGGCGCGGCCTTCTGCCACAGCCGGAGCGGATAGCGAATTTTGCCGACGTCGTGGAGCAGCGCCGCTACGGCGAGGTCAGAGGGCGTTTCGCCGTTCTGCGCCAGCACCGTCCGCAGGACGTTGAGGCTGTGGAGCCGCTCGCCCCGCCGCAGCCGCCGGAACAGCGCCAGCAGCGGCGGCGAGAGGAACTGCGCGGCTAACGACTCGTCGAGCGGGCGGGCAAAGGCGAACAGCGCGCCCAGCCCCTGTCGCAGCCGAACCAGCGCGCTCATGCGTTACAGGCCGAGCAGCAGGCGCGTCAGCGTTTCTGTGGGGCTGAAAATCAGGACGCCAAAGATATTCGGGATGCCGCGCAGGGGGACGAAACTCAGCAGGATCAGGCCGATGAACAGGTAGTAGCTCATCTGCTGATTGCGCTGCCACCAGGTGGCGAGATCAGGCGGGAGCAGCGCCAGAACAACGTGCCAGCCATCGATGGGGAACAGCGGAATCAGGTTGAACAGGAACAGCAGAATATTGAAGCTGACCGAGGTGTAGAGCAGGTTAATCACGAATTCCGGGATCGTCGATCCGGCGCTGTAGGCAGGGATCAGCAGGCGCAGCGGGATGGCGAACAAGATCGCCAGCACCAGGTTCGAAAGCGGCCCGGCGGCGACCGCAGCCAACCCGCCCCAGCGCGGGTTACGCATCCGCCATGACGAGATCGGCGCGGAGCCGAGGATGCCGAAGCCGATCAGCACGAACATCAGGAAGCCGATCCAGTTAATGTGGACGAACGGGTTGAACGTCAGCCGTCCCATCGAGCGCGGCGTCGGGTCGCCCATCAGGTCAGCGACGTAGCAGTGCGCGACTTCATGGATCGTCATGGCGATCAGAATCACAATCAGGCGGACGATCAGATCTTCGGGAGTGAGGTTGAAAAGACCCACAGGCTTGTGACTCCGGCGAGCGTGTAAGAAAACGTCAGGATGATGGCGCAAGTATATCACAGGCGGGCGAGGCGCTAACCTGCACAGAGATCAGCGTCTCAGGGCAAGGCTTGAGATTGTGACCGGAGCGGCCCGGCGTGTGTTATAGTAGAAACGGGATCAGGCGATGGAGCGTATAAGGCTGTGGAACCGGCATTCCAGATTGGCGACAGGGTGCAGATGAAAAAGGCGCATCCCTGCGGCAGCGATCAATGGCAGATTTACCGCATCGGGGCTGACATTGGCCTGCGCTGTCTGGGCTGTAACCGGCATGTGATGTTGACGCGCGGCGCATTCATCAGGCAGCTCAAGCATGTCCTGCGCGGCGACCGTCGCAGTGAGGGAGAAGCAGCACCATGAAACGTGTCCTGTTCCTGATGTCCGACACCGGGGGCGGTCATCGTGCTGCCGCCGAAGCCATCCGCGATGCGCTCGAAATCCGCTATGGCGACGTCATCAAGTCAGAAATGATCGACGTTTTCCGGGGCTATTCCCCGTTTCCATTCAAATATATGCCCGAATTTTATCCCTGGCTGATTAATCACAGTAAGTCGTCGTGGGGCGTAGGCTACAAGTTCTCGAACACGCGCGGACGGGCACGCGCCATGTCACGCGGGATGTACGTGACGATGGAAAAGGGCCTGCGCCAGATGCTTCAGGATCATCCTGCCGATGTCGTCGTCTGCGTCCATTCGGTGCTGGCGCGCCCGTCGATCATGGCGATGATGCGCGAAGAAACCCGCCCGCCGTTCATCGTCGTCGTCACCGATCTGGTTTCGACGCACCTGCTCTGGTACGACCGACTGGCCGACCTGACGCTCGTGCCGACCGAGCCAGCCTACGAGCGCGGGCTACAGGCCGGTCTGCTGCCGAATGACATGAAGATTACCGGGCTGCCTGTCCACCCTAAATTCTCGCACAAGCTGGCCGACAAGGCCGCCGCGCGTCAGGAACTGGGCTGGGACCCGGACTTGCCCGCCGTGCTGATGGTCGGCGGCGGCGACGGCATGGGGCCGCTCTACAAGGCCGCGCGGGCGATCAACAAGCGCAGCGCCGCCTGTCAATTGATTATCGTCGCCGGACGCAACAAGGCGCTCAAGGCGCAGCTCGACGCCGCCCACTGGACTCATCCTGTCCATACCTACGGCTTTGTCACCGATATGCCGCTCTTGATGGCCGCCGCCGACGTGCTGGTGACGAAAGCCGGGCCAGCGACGATCAGCGAAGCCTGTATCGCCGGGCTGCCGATGATCCTCTACGATGCTATCCCCGGTCAGGAAACCGGCAACGTCGAATTCGTCCTCGCTAATGACGCCGGAGCCTTTGCGCCGAGCGCCCGGTCGGTCGCCGATACGCTGGTCGAATGGCTGGCCGACGGCAAGGCCGGGCTGACGCGCCGCGCGGAAAAAGCCAGAGCGCTCGGTCGTCCGAACGCCGTCTGGGAGATCGCCGACGCCATCTGGGAAGAGGCGCAGCGCGACCCGATTGAGACGCGGCGGCGCTTCGTCGAGCTGGCGAGTCTGCGCTGGCGCGAGCGCCCTGCCCGCCTGAACAAGTAACCGCCTGGCGCGTCCGGTTCTGTCAAAATTCAGCGCATAGCTCCCCCTCAGGGCGCGCGGGCCATCGCGCCACTGCCGACGCGGCTGCGCGCTGACATTCCACCCAAAGTTGGCCGCGAATCCATCCTCTCGACCGATGGGAACCGGCCCGCGCGGGCCGATACTCATCTTAGATTCACATCGCTCCACTAAAATGGCGCGCGACCTCGTATCAAAGGAACAGCTCATGTCTCTGCTCTCCATCAGAACGGCGGCGGCGCTGGCGCTGACACTGGCGCTCGGCGCGACCGCGATCAGCGCGCAGTCGAGCGACTTCACGCCCGCTAAAATCATCGACGACCAGGGCGGCCCGGTCAGCATCACCGGCACGCTCACTTACACTAACGCCGGGTTCTTCACCAACGGCGTCGCGCAGCCGGAAATCCTGCTCGAAGACCAGGCCGGGTTCATTGACCGCAATCAGCACTTCCTGATGCCGCTCAAGTCGCAAACCCTCGGCCAGTTGACGTCCGATTTCTATCAGTCGCCTGTCTCGTACAGCATGGCGCTGCCCGCCGAGCCGCAGGGCAGCCTGCGCGATGTCGATCAGGACAGTACGACCGATACGGGCGTTCAGGTCTTCGCCATTGCTTACTGGGAAAATGTCTTCGGCGGGCCGTTTCTCGAAGAACGTGACTTACAGGGCGGCGGCTGGTCGAGCGCGTATGCCTCGACGCGCGTCAGCGAGGACGCCGACGCCTTCGCCGAGATCACGGGCGGCAAATATGTCGTCTACGCGCCGGATGCCGCGCAGGGCTTCCCGTCCGGTTTTGGCGCGGACGCCAGACTGTTCACCGACGACGACCCGATTGTTGGGCTGCCGCAGGGCTACACGGTCGTCAACATGGACACCCATCCGTTTACTTTCAGCCGCGAAAAGCACCCGGTCATCGACCTGATCGAACCGAGCGGCGCGGCGCTGGTCGATTACTCAAACGACAGCTATACCGACGCCTTCGACTCGCTGGTCGCCAAGATGCGTCAGGAATACGCCTTCACCGATCTCAAGCAGATCGACTGGGACGCGAAGCTGGCCGAGTTTCGCCCGCGCTTCGTTCAGGCCGACGCCGACCACGACCAACACGCCTACGAGAGCGCCTTCCACGACTTCGTCCTCTCGATCCCCGACGGCCACATGAACGCGCCGTTCGTCCGGCAGGACTATCTCGACCAGTACGGCGGCGGGCTGGGCATGGCGATCCGCGAACTGGACGATGGGCGCGTGCTGGTCAATTACCTGACGACCGACAGCCCCGCCGCGCAGGCCGGAATCAAGCTCAAGGCGGAGATTGTCAGCCTGAACGGGACGCCCATTCAGGACGCGCTCGACCGCACCGTTCCGTACCTGCAAACCTATAGCTCCGAGCATGACCGGCGGCTGGGACAGTTGGCCTTCGTCATCCGCTTTCCGCTCGATTCGCAGGTCGAGATCGGCTTCAAAAATCCCGGCGAGCGCCCGCGCGCGGTCAAGGTGACTGCGATCAACGAAGCCGACAGCCTGACCTACGCGCTCGGCTACTCCGAAACCACCGGGGCCGAACTGCCGGTCGAGTTCACGATTCTGCCGAGCGGCTACGGGCTGGTGCAGATCTACAGCTTCCACGAAAACCAACTGCTGACGATTCAACTCTGGGAAACGATGATCGAGACGATGAAGGCGAATAACGTCCCCGGCCTGATCGTCGATATGCGCCAGAACGGCGGCGGCTCGAACTTCCTGACGACGCAGATGGCCGCTTACTTTTTCGACGAGCCGCTGGTGGTCTCCGCCAGCGCCAGCTACGACCAGAAAAGCGGCCAGTTCTACAGCGACCCTCGCGGCGACGACCGCTACTATCTGCCGTCGGAAAATCTGCGCTACCTCGGCCCGGTCGCGGTACTGGTCAGCCCGAACTGCTACAGCGCCTGCGAGTTCTTCAGCTACGATCTGACCGTCGATCAGCGCGCGACGATTGTCGGCCAGTACCCGACCGGCGGCCTCGGCGGCGGGATCAGCGCCAACAGCCGCCTGCAAATGCCCGGCGGTATCGAGTTTCAGTTCCCGGTCAGCCGTCCGCTGGCGACCGACCGCAAAACGATCATTATCGAAGGGACGGGCGTTGCGCCGGATGTGCGCGTGCCGGTCAACGAACAGACGCTGTTCGGCACGTCCGACGCCGTGCTGGACGCGGCCATCGCCCGGCTCGACAGGGAGACCGACAGCTAACGTTAGACCTCACCCCCACTTTGCGGTCTCGCTTCGCTTCGACTACGGTTGACCAAAAGATGCCGACCCGCTCTCGCCCTCTCCGCTTGCAGAGAGGGCGAAGTCACGGATCAACGCGGTCGAGAACGACCTTCGTCGGGGCGCGATGGATCAAGCCCGGCCCTATCCCGTCGATTCGTTAATCAGCATAACCCGGCGCGCCTGAATGGCTTTTGAACGATCAGGTTTGCTGTAACGTTCAAAATTCAGTACCATCGCTGATACGGTTTTACGACCATCTGGAGATACCTTTTTATGAAAGCTGTGATTCTTGCCGCAGGTCAGGGAACGCGCCTGCGTCCGGTAACGCTCACCATGCCCAAGCCGCTGGTGCCAGTCGCCAACAAGCCGCTGATCGAGTACGCCATCGACGTGCTCAGGAACGCCGGGCTGACCGACATCGGCATCGTCGTCAACGACCTTGAGTCGTCGATTGTCCATCAGCTTGGCAGCGGCGAGGCGCTCGGCGTCAACCTTGACTACGTTGTGCAGGTCGAGCAGAAGGGGCTGGCACACGCCATCGGCCTGTGCCGCGATTTTGTCGGCGGTGAGTCGTTCTGCGTTTACCTCGGCGACAATATCTTTCAGGACAAGATGGAGCCGCTGCTGCGCGGGTTCGACCAGTCCGACGCGGCAGCGACGATTGGCGTCGGCGAAGTGGCCGACCCGACGCGCTTCGGCATCGCTGAAGTGCAGGATAATCGCATCGTCCGCGTGATCGAAAAGCCGAAGCAGCCACCGTCGAATCTGGCGATTGCCGGGGTCTACCTGTTCCGCGCCTCGATCTTCGACGCCATCGACACGATTGAGCCGTCGTGGCGCAACGAGCTGGAAATCACCGACGCCATTCAGAAACTCATCAGCACCGGCCATAACGTCAGGCCGTACAAAATCGACGGCTGGTGGATTGACGCCGGGAAGCCGGACTCAATCATGCAGGCCAACCAGCTTGTACTCGGCGATATGCCTTACACGCCCGCGCCCGACCACCCTGACCAGATTATCGGCTCGACGGAAGTCTCGAACCGCGTCATCCTCGGCGAGAACAGCCGCATCATCGACAGCGTCGTGCGCGGGCCGGTCATCATCGGCAAGAACGTGACGGTCAAAAACAGCTTCATCGGCCCGTATACCTCGCTCGGCGACAACGTGCTGGTCGAGAACAGTGAAATCGAAGCCAGCATCGTCATGAAGGACTGCGCCATTCGCAATATCCCCGGACGGATCGACTCAAGCCTGCTGGCCGACAATTCACAGGTCACGTCAGCGACGCACGTCCCGGCGGCGCACCGTTTCATTCTGGCCGAAAACAGCTACGTCCAGTTGTAGCGAAGCAGCAGGCGTCATCGTTTTCGTGAAATAAAAGAAACACCGGTTGCACCCGCTCCCGGTGTTTCTTTTTGTTCGGGTATTCGACTGCGAGCATGATGCCTCGCGCCCCGACGAAGGTCATTTCTCACCCCACTGGCGGGTGACTTCTCTCCCTCGCTGCTTGCGGAGAGGGGGCCGGGGGTGAGGTCGGCGGGCGCGAACCATTGTTTTATCTTGTCTCCCCTCGCCCGCCGGGGAGAGGGGTCGCGGGTGAGGGCAGCAGGCGCTTAGAACAGCGTCAGTTGTCCGCCGTCAGCGGTGGGCTTTTTCTTAATGAGTGGCTTCGGCGTCAGCAAAGCGCGCTCACGCAGCCAGCCGACATCGGGGCCGTCCCAGCCGACAAGGTTGAAATCGACCAGCGCCTTGCTGTTGAAATCGACACTCTCGGCTTCGAGCCGGACGCGCTGCAAAAAGGCGGAGCGGCTGCCTTCGGGCAGGCTGATGCCGCCCTTCACGTTGATAACCCGATGCCACGGCACAGTTGGCTCGTCGATGCTGGAGACGGCGTTCATGGCGTCGCCAACCCAGCGCGGGCCGAGTCGGTCGTAATCGGCGTCCGCCACGCCGTCCGGCGCGGGGATCATCGAGGCGATCTGGCCGTAAGTCGCCACGCGCCCACGCGGAATCTGTTTGACGATTTCCCAGACGAGCGGATTGAACACTTCGGGAACGGGATTCTGGATGCTCATGGACGTACTTTACCTCAGCCGCGCCGGGTGTCAACGCAGGGCAAACGCATCAAATTTGATCGGAGTTTCAAGAAAGCTCATATCGGTTT
>CAZZAO010000079.1:0-26355 GCA_964652205.1 uncultured Anaerolineaceae bacterium
GTCGGTTGTGACCGTTTCCCCCTCTCCGCTTGCGGAGAGGGGGTCAGGGGGTGAGATCGGACAGGCGCAGGGGTGCAATGGTTCACGCCCCATAGCTGTCAACTTAAGCGGATCAGACTGGGAAATCGCTGTCGGTTGTGACCGTTTCCCCCTCTCCGCTTGCGGAGAGGGGGTCAGGGGGTGAGGTCGGATTGGCGCGTATGAGGCGCGATTGTTCGCGTCCGCCGCAAGGTTCAATCGCTTTCAGAGACGTGGTCAGGCTTGATGCATCAAGCCCGGTTTGGTTTGACTTTCATGATCGAGGGGCTGACTTCTGGGGTTTCGCCTCGCTCAGACGGCCTGATTTTCCCCTGCGCTGGCGGAAAGGGGCTGCGATCTTGCCAGCGGCAGCCCGGCAGCTTCCCAGGCGTCCAGTCCGCCGGGGAGAGTCGCCACCTTGCCGAAGCCCCGCAGCAGCAGATAGCTGGCCGCGACCTGTGACCGCTCGCCGGAAGCGCAGACCGTCACGATGAGCCGGTCGCGCGGCAGCTCGCCAGCGCGGTCGGCCAGCACGGGCAGCGGCATCAGCACCGCGCCGGGAATCTGCCGTTCGCGGCTTTCGCTCGCGCCGCGCACATCGAGAATCAGGGCCTCGCCGGGAATCTCGGCAGGCTCAAGCGCGTCGAGCGATTCGGCGTAGTCGCCGATTTCGCGGCTCGGAAAATAACCGGCGATCTGATCGACGCCGATAGCCCGTAACTCACAGATCGCCCGTTCGGCCCACGACGTTTCGACGACCAGATAAACCGGCAGATCGTAGCGGACGAACGCGCCCACCCGCGTGCTGAAGCGTCCGGCCAGCGGCACGCTTAAGCTGCCGGGGACGTGCGCGTAGCGAAACTCGTCGGCGCTGCGCGCGTCGATGATCGTCGCGCCCGACTTAAGCACGTCCGAAAGGACGAATCCCTCGGTCGGCTCGACGGTCGGCAGGTCGGCCAGCAGCGGCGGCCCCTGACGGTTCAGGCGCTTGACCGGCCCGAAGTAGCGCGGCGTTTCCGGCTGGTCGGCCAGCAGCCAGGCGACGAACGCGGCTTGATCGTCGTACTGAAAGGCCGGGTTGAAGCGCTTCTCGTAGCCGATGGTCGTCGAGGGAACCGCGCCGAGCGCCTTGCCGCAGGCGCTGCCCTCGCCATGTCCCGGCCAGACCTGTAAGTAATCGTCCATCGTCTTGAGGCGCTGGACGGCGGCGAACTGCTGGCGCGCGCCGATTTCCGCGCTGCCGACGACGCCAACGGCGGTTTCGAGCAGGTCGGGCCGTCCGACATCGCCGACGAACAGACAGTCGCCGGTGAACAGGCCGATGGGCGCGTCGGCGTGAGCAGTATCGGTGACGCGGAAAATCAGGTGTTCGGGCGTGTGGCCGGGCAGGTGCAGCGCCTCGAAATGCAGCGCGCCGAGCGTCCAGCTTTCGCCGTCGTGGAGCAGGCGCGTCCGCGCGTCGGCGTAGCCGTACTGCCAGTCCGTCCCGCCCATCGCGCTCAGGAAAAGCTGCGCCCCGCTGCGCGCCGCCAGTTCGCGCGCGCCGCTGGCGAAATCGGCGTGGATGTGCGTCTCCGCGACCTGCGTGATGCGCAGGCCGTGCGCCAGCGCCGCGTCGAGATAGGGCGTGACCTCGCGCGCCGGGTCGATGACGATGGCCTCGTGGCTCTCGGTCGAGCCGACCAGATAAGACGCCTGCGCCAGCGAGTCATCGTAGAAGGTTTTCAGCAGCATGGACGGAATCCCCGTAGTGTCGTCGCATCAGAGAGACACCTTGCGCGGCGGCTGGGTTCAAAATTGACTCAAATAAAACGAGCTGCGGCGGCGCGTACCTCGGCGCGGGCAGCGAGCGCGGCTAGCGTCTGCGCCGGAAGATGCCGCCGAAAATAATCAGCACGATCAGCGCGCCGACGAAGGCCACGATGATGTCAATCCAGCGGATCGTGATGCCCGCTTCGAGCGCCGCCGATGGTTGAATCCGCAGCAGTGTGAACAGAAAGCCGCCGATCAGCGCGCCGAGCAGGCCGATCACCAGACTGCCAATCATGCTGATCCGCTCGCCTGCGAACAGGCTTGCCAGCGCCCCGGCAATCAGGCCGACCAGCAGCCATGTCAGCACCTGCGACGGCTGAAATGAGATCGTGACGGTCGGCTCGGTCGCGCCCGGCACGGTGGTGACGGTCGGTACGGCGACCTGCATAAGCGTGATAAAGGGGTGCATCGTCGTTTGCTCCTGTGCTGTAAGGGATATTCATCCCGTGAATAAGTCTATCCCAATCTGTGCTTCAGCCGATAGCGAACGCAAAATCCATACGGGTCATTGATCTGTAAGCTTCTTCGATATATCAACCTGTATTTTAGCATAGAGCGCTCCGGCTGGCCTGACCGCTCTCATGATTTTATTAGCGGCGCGGGCAGCGCCGTTGCTGCTCGGAATATAATTACTAATTTAATTTTTATCCGGCGGCGCTATGCTGAGTTTATCCGCAGGCCAGTGAGGGGATTTTAACCATGACGAACCAGATCAATCAGGACGTGCTGCTCCTGTCCGCATCGACCCTGATCGGCGATGAAGTCGTCAACCTTCAGGGCGAGAAGCTCGGCAAGCTCGAAGAAATCATGCTCGACATCAACGAAGGGCGCATCGGCTACGCTGTCCTCTCGTTCGGCGGCATTCTCGGCGTCGGCAACAAGTTGTTTGCTGTCCCGTGGGCGTCGCTGACCGTCGATACCGACCATCAGCGGCTCGTCATGGACGCCGACAAAGAGCGCCTGAAGAACGCGCCCGGTTTCGACAAGGACAACTGGCCCAGACTGCCGAACGGCCAGTGGGTCGAGGACGTTTACAGCTTCTACAACATCAAGCCGTACTGGTTCTAGACTCCGGCAGCGCTCGTGCTCTCGGCGGGCAGGCTTCGGCCTGCCCGTTTGATTCCCGCTCAATAGAGGAATGAGATTTTTGTTCGCGGCCAATCGCGCCTCGACGAAAAGCGCCACCGTCTTTCTTTCCCCCCTCTCTGCTTGCGGAGAGGGGTCGGGGGTGAGGTCGGACGCGGCCAATCGCGCCTCGACGAAAAGCGCCACCGTCTTTCTTTCTCCCCTCTCTGCTTGCGGAGAGGGGCCGGGGGTGAGGTCGGACGCGAACCATCGCGCCTCGACGAAAAGCATCGCCTCGATCTTTCTCCCCTCTCCTGGCTGTACTCAGCGGTCGGGAGAGGGGCCGGGGGTGAGGTCGGACGCGTTAAATCCCTTAGGTGAGACTTGACA
The DNA here is from genome assembly GCA_964652205.1 of uncultured Anaerolineaceae bacterium. GTDB lineage: Bacteria > Chloroflexota > Anaerolineae > Aggregatilineales > Phototrophicaceae > ZC4RG36. The sequence continues at coordinate 3,286 of CAZZAO010000079.1, forward strand.
CCGTGTTACGATAAGCGCGGAAAGAGGGATTATGGAACAACTGCTGGCTTTGCTCGGCGTGCCAGCTGGCGGCGCGCTGGTCATTCAGGAGCTGCGCGTCGAGGGCTGGGGCCGCGACGTTGTGCTGCGGCTCGTTTATCGCGCGGCAGGCGTCGAGTCGCGCTTTCGCCTGACGCTGGCCGACTGCCGCGAGCTGACATGGCGGGTTTATGTCGCGGGCGACGCGGCTGGCGAGACGCCGCTGGTTGATGTCTTTCTGGGACGGAGCGGTCATCGTTCCCCGGCGAAACTGCTGGCGGGCGCGTTCGGCCTGACTGTGGTTTACGGCGAGCTGGTGGTTGTCGCTGAAGCGGGCGGCATGTATGCATAGAGCAGGAAGGTCGGGCCAGGGATTTCATAGGCCGTGTACTGCGGCGGGCTGACATTCGGGAAGGCGCGCTGAATCAGGGCGACCACGTCCGGGTGGTTGCCTTCGACGAAGAACCACTGTGGAACCGAGCGCGACAGGTTATCCAGATAGCGGGCCGTCACTTGCTCGGTCGGCGTCACGCGGACGCTGACCTGATCGGTCAGGTAGCGAATCACCTGCTCGGCGTACTGCTGGCTGAACGGCCTGTCCTTTGAGATCAGGTGGACGACCGAATATTCCGGCAGCCCCGCCGCCCGCAGCAGCGCGTCATAGCCGTCCGGCGCGCCGATCTCGCGCACCTGTCGGTTGAAATAGCTCAGGTGCGGGCCGAAGTAGGCATAAGTCTGCGCGGCGCCGACCGCGATCACGACGACGGCGATCAGCACGGCGGCGCGGCGGTGTCCGGCGAGCAGCGCTGCCGTCTCGCGCAGGCCGAGCGCCATCAGCAGCGTGACGGCGGGAAAGGCCGGGATGAAGCGGACGCTCATCCGGCCATCGCTGAGGATGCTGTTGCCGAAGATCGTCGCGGCCAGCCACAGCGCCGGAATCCATGCCTGTCGTCGCCAGAAGACGCAGGCCAGACCGAGCAGCAGCAGCGGCACGAACAGCGGCAGCACCAGCGGCATCATCCCGCCGTAGAACAGCGATGAATCCGGCGTGCGCGTGAAGACCAGCGCCGAATCGCGGAAGCTGGTGAAGGCTGGCGTCCAGTTATTGCCGACCAGCATCATGTTCCAGTACAGCGACGATTGGCCGCTGGCGGTCATCCGCGACTCGTAGGGTTCCGGCTGGGTGCGCTCGGTGTAGATCAGCGGGGCGGCGACCAGCAGCATCGCCAGCAGGCCGAGCGCCGCGCCGCGCCGCCAGAAGGGCAGGCGGCGCTCGCGGAGATGGGGAAGCGTCAGCAGGACGAGCCAGGCGACGGCCAGCGCCGGGAACAACAGCCGTCCCGCCTCGTGGAAATACTGCGTCAGGCCGAGCATCAGCCCGGCCATGACGTAGTTTCCCTGACCGCCGCGCCGGAGCGCTCGCGCCAGAAAGGCCAGCGCCAGCGTGCCGAATAACGGGTCGGCGATGTTAATCAGGCCGAGGCGGCTGAAATGCAGGAACGGCGGGAAGGTCGCCAGCAGCGCAGCGGCGGCCAGCGCCGTCCAGCGGTCGAACAGCGCCCGTCCGAGCAGGTAGATCGCGCCGACCGTCAGCGTGCCGAGCAGCGCCGGGACGACGCGCAGCGCGGCGAAATTGCGCCCGAACAGCGCGACCGCTTCCGAGACCCAGTAAGCAAAAATCCGCGGGAACGGATCGAGTGAGCCGACCGGACGGAGCAGGCGCGGGTAGGCGTTATCCCAGAAGTAGGCGGCGCTGGTCGAGACGTGAACTTCGTCGATCAGCACGCGCAGTTGATCCAGCCCCCACAGGCGCAGGATCAGCGCGACCGTGAGGATCAGCAGCAGCAGGCCGCCTTCCCGGCGGCTCAGGCGTGGCAGTCGCAGGCGCGAACCGGCTAGCCCCCATCCCACCAGCGCGATCCCGATGCTCCATGACAGGAACTGGCCCGTCGCGCCGAGCGCGGCGGTCAGGTCGGGGAAATGGTCGTCATTGACGGCGGCCACCAGCGCCAGCAGCCCGACTCCCAGCGCCACCCGTATCCAGCCAACCGGTCGCGCGGGGGCAGCCTGCCTATCCGTATTTCGTTCTCCCCTCGCCCTGAGGGAGACGAAGTGGTTATGGCCTCGCTCGCGCCGCGCAGCGGCGTCTCGACCCGCAGGGCGAGCGGGCCTAACCAGGGGCCGGGGGTGAGGGTATTGGTCGGGGGTGAGGGTATTAGCTCCCCACAGCGCCAGCGCGCCGAGCGCGAACGCGGCCAGCCCTTCGTTCGCGGCCTGCGCCTCGTTTTCGGCGCTGACCATCCGCCACGCGCCGAGCGCCATCAGGCCGATGCTGGCGCTGACCAGCAGCGTCAGCAGCGCGCGCCGCGAGAGCGAAACAACCGCTTCTGCTTCCGGCGTGACCGCAGCGGCCAGCGGCGGGACAGTTTCGACGGCCATCACAGCCGTCGGGCGCGCAGGCCGACGGCGCAGCGTCAGTGCGGCGGCGATCAGCGTCCCCAGCGCGGCAGCGGCCACAAACAGGCGGCGGGATGGTGGCAGCTTCATCGCGGCAGAACCAGATACAGCAGGTAGGTTTCGCCGCTCAGTGGAGAAGGCGTGTGCTGCGGCTGACTGTCTGACGGGAAGGCGCGCACGATTCGCTCGATAGCGCGGGTCGCGCTCGGCTTGAAGAAGAACGCCTGCGGCACGCGGCGCGAGAGCTGCTCCAGATAAACCGCATTGACCGCGTCCGGCGCGACGACGTCGATGGTGACGCGGTTGTTGAGGTAGCGCATCACTTCCTCGGCGTAGTTCTGGTCGATGGGCAGCGAAGTTGGCTCCCCGACCAGATGGACGGCGGCGCGTGGCGGTAGATCGGCAGCGCGCAGCAGGACATCATGCGCGTCGGTCGATCCAGTCGCGCGCATCAGACTGTTGTAGAGTTCGAGCTGCGGGCCGAAGTAATAATAAGTCTGCCTGACGCCGACCGCGATCACCAGCACGGCCAGCAGCGCCGTCGCGTGACGGCGGCTCAGGCGCGCCAGCGTCTCGCTCAGGCCGAGCGCCATCAACAGCGCGACGGCAGGCAGCCCGACCAGAAAATGCACGCTGGTCGATGGCACGGTGAGGATGCTGTTTCCCAGGATGGTCAGCGCCATCCACAGCAGCACGACTCCGCCGCGTGGGGGACGTCGCCGCAGAATCGACGCGCTGCCGAGCAGGAACAGCGGCACGAACAGCGGCAGAATCAGCGCCGTCGTCCCGCCGTAATAGTTGGTTGCGTCCTTAATCCGCGCCAGCGTCAGCGCGGCGTCGCGCACAGAGCCGAGCAGCGGGCGGAAATCGGACGTCAGCAGCGTCGCTTGCCAGAATTGTCGCGGCAGCACCGCGTAATCCAGCCGCGTCCTGATCTGTTCCGGCTGCGTCCGCTGGGTGACGATCAGCGGCGCGGCCACGATCAGCGCGGCCAGCAGGCCGAGCGCCAGACCGCGCCACGCGAACGGCCAGTGAAGTCTGAAGCCGAATACCGTTCCAGCGACGCGGCGGATTTCCGTCCGCGTCAGCAGCAGGCCGATCAGCCAGAGCGCGACCAGCGCCGGAAACAGCAGCCGTCCGGCCTCGTGGAAATACTGTGTCAGGCCGAGCATGACGCCTGCCAGAACGTAGGCTGTTCTGCTGCCGGTGCGCAGGCCGCGCGCCAGCAGGGCCAGCGTCAGCACGCCGAACAGCGGGTCAATGACGCTGATGACCGCCAGCCGGCTGAAGTGCAGAAACGGCGGCAGAGTCGCCAGCAGCATAGCTGCCGCCAGCCCGACGCGCCGGTCGAACAACTCGCGTCCAAGCAGGTAAATTGCCCCGACCGTCGCCGTGCTGACCAGCGCCGGGACGACGCGCAGCGCGGTGAAAGTATGGCCGAACAGCGTGACCGCCTCAGCTACCCAGTAGGTCGCTATCCGTGGAAACGGGTCGTACTCGCCGATGGGTCGAAGCAGTTGCGGCCCGGCGGTATCGAGAAAATAGAGCGCGCCAGTCGAGAAATGGGTTTCGTCCACCAGCACGCGCAGTTGGTCGAGGCCGTAGACGCGCAGGCCGAGCGCGATCAACAGAACTGCCGCCAGCAGCGCGGCCTCGCGCCGGTCGATGATTGGCAGAGTCAGCCGACGCAGTCCGCTCAGGCCGCAGGCGACAGCGGCGATCCCGCCGAGCCAGCACAGGTATTGCCCGCGCGCGCCGAGTGTCACCGCAAGCGCGCCGCTGGTGCTGCTGCTCGCCGCCGTGACCAGCGCCAGCAGCGCCACGCCCGGCCCGACCCACCGCCACTGAATCCGCCGTGCTGTCCCGATGACGTGGGATGTCGTCTCTATTTTGTTGCCGACTCCCAGACTGTCGGCTAATTCAATCGCTCTTAATAGCCCGCCTTTTGCCTGATCTTTCTCCCCTCTCCCGCCGGGAGACGAAGTGGTCAGGGCCTCGCTCGTGCCGCGAAGCGGCCTCTCGACCCGCAGGGCGAGTGGGCCTGACCAGGGGTAGGGGGTGACGGAAAGCGCCAGCGCCCCGGCCAGAAACGCCAGCCCGCCCTCGACGACCGCCGCGTCGTTGGTTGCCGCCGCGACGAAACGCCACGCGCTCACGGCCATCAGGCCGACGGCCAGCAGCGTCAGGATGACGACAAGCGTCCGCCGTCCCGCCGACTCCGTCGGCGCGATAGGCTGCTCTGACGCGGCCTGAACCAGCGCCTCGACAGCCGGCGCGTGTCGGCGGCGGCGCAGCGCCAGCGCGCCGAGCGCCAGCCCTGCGCCAGCGAGCGATGCCAGCGCCGCAGATCGGGCGAATCGTCGCGTCGCCATCATCTCCTTCGGAAGCTGATCGGTCGGGAATGGAATCGTTTATCGCGCGCAGCCGCTGCGGCGCGAATATGCCTCTCGTATGATAGCCGAATCGCCGCTGGAGTGAGGCAAAAAGGCAAATTCAGTGTACGAATGTCGGAACAAAAGCCATCGCTCTATCGTATAGGGAGTCGAGGGTGAAGTTTTAACACCATCCTGATTATAATTTCACGATACAGAGGCGTAGAAAGGACAGGCAATGCGTAAATGGATTACTTTGTTCGTGCTGGTCAGTCTGGCACTCGGAGCGCTGGTCGCTCCCGCTGCCGCTGCGCCACAGGCACAATCTGCGCCTGACCTGACCGGTCTGGCGTCCTATTTCCCGGCGGACATTCCCGTTTATATCGGCGTTCGCACGGATGCAGCTTTTGTCGACGAGCTGGACAGCCTGATTCAGACAGTGGCGACGAAAGTGCCACAGGCGGGGATGGCCGGGAGCCTGCGCGGGATGCTCGACCGGGGCATCGGTCAGGCGTTCGGCGCAGGCGCGACCTTCGACACCGTTTTCGGCCCCTGGCTCGGCAGCAGCGCCGCCATCGGCGTGCTTTCGCTTGACTCGGCTGCCGACGGCGATACCGACGATCTTCCCGTCCTGTTCGCGGCCAGCATCACCGACCGCGTCAAGGCCGAGGCATTCGTCGATGCGCTGATTGATAAGCAGCATCTGCCGCTGGTCAAGACGACCGATGGTGAATTTACCGTCTACAGCTACGGCGTCGCCACGCCTGAGGCGGACGCGACTGACGACGATCATGACAGCGACTCCGTGGATGTGTCCGATATCGATGATGACGACATCCCGGCGATGGCTGTCTCTGAGGACGCGCTGCTGATCGGCAAGACGCGCGCTGACCTGCCGCTGAACGGTGACTACCTCGCGCTCGACCGCTCCAGCAGCTTCGACGTCGTCGGCCAACTGCCCGCGTCGGGCTACAACGCCGTCATCTATGCCAACCTCGGCAAGACCTTCCAGACCCTCTTCTCGCAGGCGATTGCCGAGATGCGTTCGGATGGGAAGGATACGGCGATGTTTGAAAGCCTGCTGCCGATCTACTCAAACTATCCCGCGCAGGCGCTCGGCTTCACCATCCTCGACGGCAAGGCTCTGACGGTCGATCTGGCGCAGGGGCCGTTTGATTACAGCGCTTTTCAGGGGACGCCGTTTGGCAACCTCGACTTCACTGCGCTGCTGAACGCGCCCGCAGTGGATACCGCGTTCGCCAGCCACATCCCCGCTGACGTGCCTTTTTCGGTGCAGGGAACCAATCTCGGCAACACCCTCAGCTACCTGCTCGACGGAGTGGGCTACGGGATCGAGTACGGCTTCCAGGCGTACCAGATGAGCGATGACAGCAGCGACCGGCTCGACCGGATGCCGCGCTTCCTCAAGAACCTCAAGGCCGACGACGTTCGCGCCTTCGTCGATCTGGCGGTCGCCGGTCTGACCGGTCTGAACCTTGAGGATGATCTGCTCGCCAACATGAACAGCGACTCGGCGCTGTTCGGGCGCTTCGTCGCGGTCGGCGATCACAACTTCACCTTCGATACCGCGCTGGTCGTCAAAGTGACCGAGGCGGCGGCGATGCAGCATGTCTTCGATCAGCTTAAGGTGGCGCTGGATCGCTACAAGGCCGACTATACGACTGAGGGCGACGGCGTCTTTGTCCTGCCTGACCTGATCCGTGGCTTCTTCCCGGCCTCGTTCTCCGGCGACCTGTCCAGCCCGGCTTACGACTTCCTGATCGGTCACGCGGGCGACGTCGCGGCGCTTGGCTCGCGCGGCGCGGTCGAGTTCGCGCTCGGCTCCGATGGCGGCAGTCTGGCCGACGATCCGGCCTATCAGCGCGCTCAGAACTACTTCCTCGACGGCGCGCAGAGTGTCTGGTACATCGGCGGCGCGCCGGTGAGCAAGCTGGTCGATCTGGCGACGGGCGCGCTCGTCAGCCCCGGCAGCCGCAGCGCCCGTGATGCGGAGATGGTGCAGACCGTCCTGAGCCTGATCGACAGCGCTTCGATCACCACCGTCATGAACGATCAAGGGTCGGTTGTCCGCATGGTGCTCTCGCTCAACACCGAGTCCCCGGCTGCCGAAGCGACGCCTGAAGCGACGCCCTGATCCAGACAAAAACCGCGCTCGTCACGGGCGCGGTTTCTCTCGGCGGCGCATCCCCACTCCGGGAATGCGCCGCTGCTGGTTTATAGAGCGGTTTACGCCGCGCTGCTGCGGATGTACTGCTCTAGATTATTTAGCTCTTGCTTCATGGTGCGGCGCGACATTGGCTTCTGGCCGAGGCCGACGAGAAAGGCCGTCACTGCATTGCTGGCCGGAAATTCGCTGTGAATGGTGACGCGAGTGCTGTCGCCGCCATTGACCGGGTCGAGCCGGAACGATGACCACTGGCCGGTGCCGACGTCGGTTTCGAGCAGCAGGTGTCCTGGCTCTGGCTCGGTAACGGCCTGATGATAGACAATTTCTCTGCCGAAAACGCGCAGCTTTGTCCAGACCCTTGTGCCTGCGCCGAAGCCGCCGCTCTCGACCGTCAGGCTGGTGAAGGGCGGCGGCAAAATGGCCGGGTGGCTGACGCGATAATCGGCCAGAACCTTCCAGATGGCTTCGGGCCGGGCGTTAATCACCTGTCCATACTCAACGATGATCGCTGCCATGATCGTTTCCTTTCCTCTCGCGGGCTGTCTGAATGGCTTCAGCGTATTCCTTTCCCGTGATCGTTTCATCCGTCTAAAGACGGAGATTGTGCAGGATTTCTCAATCGCGCAGGAGTCACAGATCGACCCGCCGCTTTTCTAGCAAACCATGATACAATGACTGCGAATTGATTGAGAATGAAGCGTGTCCTTTCGATTTCCGCAGTCGTCCCCTTCGTTTCACTCAAATCCACCCTGTTTTACGAGGCTTCTCACTATCGAGTGGCCTCATCATGTTCTGAGGTCCCATGCTATTTCAAGAATTGAATCTGATTGACCCTCTGCTGCGCGCTGTCAACGCCGAGGGCTACACCGAGCCGACGCCGATTCAGGCGCAGGCGATCCCCACCCTGCTCAAAGGCCGCGACCTGATTGGCTGCGCCCAGACGGGGACAGGCAAGACTGCCGCCTTCGCGCTGCCGATTTTGCAGCGGCTGGTCGAGGCCAACAAACCGCGCGGCGTGACCCGCGTGCTGGTGCTGTCACCAACCCGTGAGCTGGCATCCCAGATCGGCGACAGCTTCGCCGCTTACGGTCGCTTCACCGGCTTTCGCCACGCCGTCATTTTCGGCGGTGTCGGCCAGCAGCCGCAGGTCGATGCCTGGCGGCGTGGGATCGATATTCTGGTCGCCACGCCCGGACGTCTGCTCGACCTGATGGGCCAGGGCATCATCAAGCTCAATACCATCGAAGTGTTCGTGCTCGACGAAGCTGACCGGATGCTCGACATGGGCTTCATCCATGACGTCCAGCGAGTCATCAAGGCGCTGCCCGCTAAACGGCAGACGCTGCTCTTCTCGGCCACCATGCCGGAAGCCATCCAGAAGCTGGCCGACAGCATCCTCGATATGCCCGCTTACGTCGAAGTGACGCCCCCGGCAACCACCGTCGAGAAGATCGCGCAGTCGGTCTTTTTCGTCGAGAAGCGCGACAAGCACGCGCTGCTGGAGCATCTGCTCGATGACCCGTCGATGCGCCGCACGCTGGTTTTCACCCGCACCAAGCACGGCGCGAACAAGCTCGTCCAGCAGCTTGAGCGCGGGCGCATTCAGGCCGAGGCCATCCACGGCAACAAGTCGCAGACCGCCCGCGAGCGCGCTCTGGCGAACTTCAAGAGTGGGCGGACGCGCGTCCTCGTGGCAACCGACATCGCGGCTCGTGGCATCGACGTCGAGGACGTCACCCACGTCGTCAACTACGACCTGCCCAACGAGCCGGAAAGCTACGTCCACCGTATCGGTCGCACGGCCCGCGCGGGCGCGGAAGGCATCGCCTATTCGTTCTGTGACGCTGACGAACGGGCTTACCTGCGCGACATCGAGAAGCTGATCCGCATTCATGTGCCGGTCGTGGCCGAGCATCCGTACATGTCAGCGCTCGGCACGCCGTCGGCGACCGACTTCCAGCAGCGTCCCGGTCAGCGACCGGCCAGCCGCCCGAATAACGGCGGCGGCAGTCGCGGCCCTCGGCCTGCCGGACGCCCGAATGGCAGTGGCGGCGCGCCCGCGAATCGTCAGGGCGGACGCCCCGGCGGCCCGCGTGAGAACGACTCGCGCACCTTCAGCAACACGCCGCGCCATCGCAGCACCGACCGCCGCGCCAGCAACGACTAGCGCTCGGCGCCTCTCGGCCTCTATCAGGCGAACGGCTCAACTCCGTTCGCCTTTTGATTCCCGTCGAAATTCTTATACGCCCTCACCCCCGGCCCCTGGTCAGGCCCGCTCGCCCTGCGGGTCGAGAGGCCGCTTCGGGGCACGAGCGAGGCCCTGACCACTTCGTCTCCCGGCGGGCGAGGGGAGAAAGAGTGAGGCCGCGTAGGACAGGGGGCGCTGGTCGCCTTCCGTCGTCGGGGTGCGATGGATCATATCCGCTGCAAGGTTTCACGGTCGCTCGGTTAGCCGCGCAAGCGGGAGGCGCCATTGTCCCGATTCCGAGCCTGTTTCCGCTCCCGCTGTGCCAATCGACCGGAGAAACCGATTGAAAATGGTCAGCCGAACTGATTGACATTTAACTCGATCCGGCTTACGATACATCGAAATCGATTTCAAAGATTTCTTGTTGAGGCTCTTGTTTCATGGCTCCTCGTAAGGAACGCGGTTCGCCCCCGACCATTCGTGATGTCGCTGAACGCAGCGGCGTCTCACCGGCGACCGTCTCCCGCGTCCTCAATAATTACCCCTTCATCCGTCCCGAAGTCCGCGACCGCGTGCTCGAAGGAATCGCCACGCTCGGCTATAAGCGCAATCGCGTCGCCCAGCGGCTGCGCGCCACCAGCAGCCTGATGATCGGCATCATCGTCGCCGACATCACCAACCCGTTCCTCAATACCATCATGTCGAAGGTCGAGGCGGTCTTCTTCGACCGGGGCTACAGCGTGCTGATGAGCAACACCGGCTCCGACGCTGAAAAGGAACTCGGCTACCTGAGCATGATGGAGAATGAGGAGATCGCCGGGCTGGTGATCGTTCCGCACAGCGATAACGTCCACCGTGTCTCCGAGCTGGCGGCGCGCGGCCTGCCGGTCGTCGTCATCGACCGGCGCATGACTGATCCCCACCTCGACTGCGTCCTGTCGGACAACGTTGGCGGCGCGCGCAGCGCCGTCGAACACCTTATCGGTCTGGGACACACCCGTATCGGTCACATCGGCGGCCCGGTGCGGGTCGCCAGTGGGCGGGAGCGGCTTCAGGGCTACCGGCAGGCGATGAAGGACGCCAGTCTGCCCGTCGATGATTGCTGGGTACGCTTCGGCAACCATAAATTTGAGAGCGGCTACGACAACACCCTGAAGCTTCTGAAGAACTGCCCGGAACTGACCGCGCTGTTCATCGAAAACGACATGATGACCCTCGGCGCGCTCCGGGCGCTTCAGGAATCGGGCCTGCGCGTGCCGGAAGACGTCGCGCTCGTCGGCTTTGACGACGCGCCCTGGTCGCAGGTGGTCGATCCGCCGTTGACCGTCGTCGCGCAGAACACCGCCGAAATCGGCAGCCGAGCGGCAGCGCGGCTGATCGAACGGATCGAGGAGCCGACGCTGCCGAGTCGCATCGAGGTGCTGGAAACGTCGCTGAAAATCCGCGTCTCTTCCGGGGCGCGAGCCGCTCATCCCTGAGCCAGCCGGTAGAAAGGAGATCGACCGCTTTCACAACTTATTCGACTGTTCGCGTAGAAGCAGGTATTTCTGAAAAGGAGTTCTCAATGAACCGCATCCGTTTCACAACGACGGCCAGACCGTGGCGCAGCCTGTGCCTCGCGCTGGCCTTCGCGGCCCTCAGCGCCGGCGTGATGGTCAGCGCGCAGGACGCGACTCCGGCGGTGACTGCGGGGCAGTCGGTCACGCTCGACCCGACCGATGCTTCGCTCGTCACCTACTACATTCAGGATGGCGATCTGAGCGTTGAGCGCGATCCCTCGCTGGCGGGCAGCGTCACGTCCGTCCGCACAGTCGATAATGAGTTCGTCGGCCTGACCGACCTCGACCCGGTCACCAGCGAGCCGCGCAAGCAGTTGGCGACCGACTGGTCGGTGAGCGATGACGGCCTGACCTGGACGTTCCACATCCGCACCGACGTCCCCTGGGTGAGCTGGAACCCGACGACCCATGTCGCCACCGTCGAGCGGATGGTCACAGCGCAGGACATCGTCACCGCGCTTCAGCGCTCGTGCGATACCACGTTGGGCGGCAGCTATGGCCCGGTCACTTCGACCTTCATCGCGGGCTGCGCCGAGGAGCTGAAGTCAGCTAAACCGACTCAGGCCGATTACGACAGGCTCGGCGTTAAAGCCATCGACGACGCGACGGTTGAATTTACGCTCGTGGCGCCGACTGGCTTCTTCCCGACCGTCGCCAGCCTGTGGACGCTGCGCCCGGTGCCGAAGGAACTGATCGACAAGTTCGGCAACAACTGGATCGACGTCGGCAACGCCTGGTATAACGGGCCGTACCTTCAGGAGAGCTTCACCGCCACCGTCGGTCGGACGATGATCCGCAATCCGTTCTACCCGGCAGATATGCGCGGCCCCGGCAACGTTGACCGCGTCGACATCACCGTCATCAACGACGCGACCACGATTTTGTCGGACTACCAGAGCGGCAAGCTCGATATGATCCGCCTCGGCGGCATCCCCGACGATCAGCTTCCCGCGCTCAAGGCCAACGCCGCCCTCAAGGATCAGCTTCTGTTCCTGCAAGGGACGGGCATTGACTACCTGAGCTTCAACAACGGCAAAGCGCCGTTCGACGACGTCCATGTGCGCCGCGCCTTCAGCGCCGCCATCGACCGTCAGCAGCTCATCAAGGATGCGGCGGGCGGCCTCGGCGTGCCGATGATCCACATCACGCCGCCGATGATGGTCGCCGCGCCGCCGGTCGATCAGATCGGCGTCGGCTACGACCCGGAATGGGCGAAGTCTGAACTGGCGCAAAGCCCGTATCCCGGCTGCGAAGGCTTCCCGGACGTCTACTCGGTGTCACAGCCCGGTCGCCGCTCGCTCTACGTCCAGTTCCTCGTCAAGCAGTGGGCGACAGTGCTGGGCTGCGACCCGGCTAAGTTCCACAATCAGACCATCGACGACTTCAGCAATATGATCCCGATCATCAGCACCACCAACACGATGGATGCCCGCCCGAACTGGCACCCGATTGGCTGGGGGCCGGACTACCCTGATGCCAATAACTACGTCAACGACATTCTGGGCTGCAAGGCCGACAACGCCTATACCTCGCGCCCCTGCTCGGAAGTTGACGACCTGATTCTGGCCGCGCGCCAGGAAACCGACCTCGATAAGCGTAAGGCCGATTACGCTAAGATCGAAGAGATGTACTTCGGCAAGGACGGGTTATTCCCTGCTGCGCCGATTCGCCTCTCTGCCGGTTACGGTCTCTATCAGACTTATCTCGACGGCCCCATCGAAACCGATGGTCTGGTCGGCCCGGAACACTACGACTACTTCACGATTGATGCGGCGGCGCAGGCGGCCAACCGCAACAAGTAAGATCAGCATCGAAATGGCGCGGGACGGTCAACGCCGTCCCGCGCTGCCAGGGTTGGGTTTAGCGGTCGGGCGGTTTTAGCCCCCGGCGGTGAACCCCCATTCAACCAGCACCGTTTGAAGGAGACAGCGCCAGATGAAACTCGCGGGCCGCGTCGAAACACCGTATCTCGTCAGTCGTATCCTTGAAGGCAATCTGCCCGGCGACCCGGTCGAGCGGATGCTGCCGGTCTATCTGCCGCCGGGCTACGACGACAACCCGACGCGGCGTTATCCGGTCATCTGGGTACTGTCCGGCCACGGCAGCAGCGGGCCGCTGATGCTTGCGCCGACCGCCTGGGGCGAATCGTTCCCCGAACGGATCGACCGGCTGATTCGCGCCGGCCAGATGGGGCCAGTCATCGCCGTGCTGCCCGACTGCTGGACGATCTTCGGCGGCTCGCAGTACGTCAACTCGTCGGCCCTCGGCCAGTACGAGGACTACCTGAACGAGGAGCTGATGCCCTACGTCGATAGCCATTACCGCACGCTGGCCGACCGCGCGCATCGCGCCATCACCGGCAAGAGCAGCGGCGGTTACGGCGCGATGGTGCAAACGATGCGCCACCCGGAGCTGTACGGCGCGCTCGCCTCGCACAGCGGCGACATCTATTTTGAGTTCGGCTACCTGCCGGACATGGCGAAGCTCCACGCCAACCTGATGCGCTTCGGCGGCCTCGAAGGTTACATCGCGCAAATCCCGACGATCAAGCCGAAGGGCCACGATCCGTTCTTCTCGGTGCTGGGGATGCTGTGCTACGGCGCGGCCTTAGCGCCCAACCCGACGGCGCATCGTGGCTTCGACATGCCTATCGACATGGAGACTGGCGCGCTCCGGCTCGACGTCTGGGAGCGCTGGCTCCAGTGGGACCCGGTGCGGATGATCGACGAGCCGCAGTATCGTGACGCCTGGAAGCAGTTGAACTATATCTACCTCGACTGCGGCCTGTGGGATGAGCTGAATTTTCAGGTCGGCACGCGCATCCTGTCGAACAAGCTCCGGGCGCTCGGCCTTCCGCATGACTTCGAGCTGTTCAACGACGGTCATATCAACGTTCCCTATCGCTATGACACCTCGCTTCCCCGGCTGGAAGCGGCTATCCGCGAGTCGTAAGCGCGCCTTATGACCGAAGCCCGTCTTTGCCCTCACCCCCGACCCTTCTCCCGGAGGGGAGCAGCGCGGGCGGAACGGGACGCGCAGACAGAGTGCCGTGATGACTGAGACCCGTCTTGGCTCGACGGTGGCGGTTGCCGCCCTCAAGCCGACACAGAAGAAACGGACGCCGCTCGGCGACGCCTGGTATCAACTCAGCCGCAACCGCATGGCCGTCATCAGCCTGGTCTTTATCGTCCTGCTGATCGCCCTCGCGCTGTCGGCGGACTGGCTGCGCAGTACCGGCTTCATCGAAGGTATCAACGACCAGCATCGGGCTTCGTCGATGGCCCCGCCGCTGACCTGCGCCACCATGCAGCTCAACCAGACGCCCTATCCCGCCGGAGCGCCGCAGTTCTGCTTTGTCTTCGGGGCCGACCAACTGGGCCGCGACATCCTCAGCCGGACAATTTACGGGACGCGCGTCTCGCTCGCGGTCGCGGTCGTCGGCGCGGCCATCAGCCTCAGCATCGGCGTGCTCTACGGCATCTTCTCTGGCTACTACGGCGGCAAGGTCGATAGCGTCATGATGCGCTTTCTCGACTTCCTCTACGGCGTGCCGAGTCTGGTGCTGGTGATTCTGTTTCAGACCTTTTTCACCGCCCTCGAACGCAGCCCCGACCCCGGATGGGGCAGCGTCTTCATCGACATTGATCGCAGTATGGGCGGGCTGTTCTTCCTCTTCATCGCCCTCGGCGCGCTCAGTTGGATCAGCATGGCGCGGCTGGCGCGCGGCGAAATCCTGAGATACAAGGCGCGCGAGTTCGTCGACGCGGCGCGGTCGATTGGGGCCAGCGACCGGCGGATCATCTTCAAGCACCTGCTGCCGAATATCCTCGGCCCGCTGATCGTCGCTGAGACGCTCGAAATCCCCGGCTATATCTTCACCGAAGCGTTTCTGAGCTTCATCGGCCTCGGCGTTCAGCCGCCGACGCCAAGCTGGGGCAGCATGATTAATTCAGGCCGCGACGCCATGACCTCGCTCCCCGACCTGATCCTGATTCCCGGCGCGGCGCTCGCGCTGACGACGCTGGCCTTCAACTTTCTCGGTGATGGCCTGCGCGACGCGCTCGATCCGTTTCTGCGAGGCCGTTAGATGACTCGCTTACCCCTGCCGCTCGCGCTCGCTCTGCTGCTGCTGATGTGGGCCGTGACCGCTGCCTGCTGGTCGAGCGACCGCGCCTTCATCACCCTGACGGAGACGCCGATTCCGACGATTGCGCCGACTGTCCAGGCGGTCGAGGGCAAATACAGCATCGGCGAGAATGTGACCGTAGCCGGGTCAGGGCTGGCGACCGTTTACCTGACGGCCAACCCGGAGCCGCCGACCCGCCGTAATCGCGTGGCGGGCGGCGTGTGCAGCGCCGGATCGACCATCCCGATTTCGATTGTGGCCGAGGTTGACGGCGTGACCTACTATCAGGTGACGTGTAACAGCGTCAGCGGCTGGGTGGCGGAAGCCTTGCTCGCGCCGATGGGCAGTTAGGACGGCAGTGATGGGCTTTTTCCTGTTCATCTTCCGGCGGACTCTGGCGGCGATCCCGGTGCTGTTCATGATCGCGCTGGTGTCATTCCTGATGATCCGCGCCATTCCCGGCGGGCCGTTCGTCGCTTCCGGCCAGCGCGCCGCTTCGCCGGAGTTGATCGCCGCGCTCAACAAATTCTACGGGCTGGATCGCCCATTGCTGCTCAATCTGCCGGGGAACGACCCCGACTGGCGGCTGCTCCATTATGTCGATGAAAGCGAGTCGCAGCGTCTCGACGAGCTGGTTCTGCCTGCTGGCCTCAGCGCGACGCTCAACGCGCTCAGCGCCGATCCGACTCAGTTCAGCGACCCGGTCAGCGCCGCTGTGGTGCGCGTCCAGTTCCACGCGACGCAGGGCATCACGCCCGCCGAACAGCCGTCCGTGGTGGCTGACCTGACCGCGCTGCGCGACGACGTTCAGCCGCGCGATTCGGCGCTGGCGGCGACCATCGGCGGCGCGCTGGCGACCGTGAGCGCTATCGACCCGGCGACGGCGCGCACGCTGCCGACGCTGCGGACGACGACCCATCCCGTGCTCTATTCCGACCTGTTCCAGAGCCAGTTCGGCAGCTACCTGTTTAACCTGCTGCGCTTCGACTTCGGGCCGTCGCTCGGCGCGACCAATCGCGGGCGGATGGTGCAGGATATTATCAGCGAGAAGCTGCCGGTATCGCTCGGTCTGGGGACGATGGCGGTCGCGCTGGCCGTCCTGACCGGGATTCCGTTGGGCGTGCTGGCCGCCATCAACCACAACCGGCCCATTGACAGCGCCGCCATGTTTCTGGCCGTCATCGGTCGCGCCGTGCCGAATATCGTCGTCGGGCCGGTGCTGATTATCGTTTTCGCCGTCAAGCTCAACCTGTTCCCGGTCATCAATCCTTACGTCTGGTTACAGGGGCCGGGGCCGAATCCCGGCCTGTACCTCTCGACGGCCTTCCTGCCGGTGGTGACGCTGGCGCTCGGCATGGCGGCGGCGATTGCCCGCCTGACCCGCGCGACCCTGCTTCAGGTGCTCAATCAGGACTTCATTCGCACCGCGCGGGCGAAGGGCCTGCGCGAGAACGCCGTTATCTATCGCCACGCGCTCCGCAACAGCCTGATTCCGGTGGTGACGATTCTGGGGCCGCTGCTGGCGGCGGTGCTGACCGGGACGTTCGTGGTCGAGATCGTCTTTGCCATTCCCGGCCTCGGCGATACGTTCGTCACCGGCGTGACCACGCGCGACTATAATCTGCTCGTCGGCGTGACGATTCTCTACTCGGTCTTTCTGGTCGCCGCCAACATTCTGGTCGATATCGTCTACACCCTGCTCGACCCGCGCATCAGCTACGGATAGAAGAAGGACTGAGTTGAAGAGGACTGAGGACTGAGTAAGACCAAAACGCGCGACACAGGTTTCCGTGGGGCATGATTTCTCACGCCCTCTCTGGATGTCTCTAAAACCCGGTGAAGCTTTGCCTTTACTCAGCCCTCAGTCCTCGGCACTCAGTCCTTTTGCTACAGAAAGGAACGTTTCTTATGAACACTCGCTTCTCTAAAATCCTGCCGCTGCGCGAGCAGGCGCGCGTCGTCAACGAGATCACCGCGCAGCGCTTCGAGACGGTGCTGCCACAGGTCATGCGTGAAACCGGCTTCGATCTATGGCTGATCGTCTGCAATGAGGACAATCACGATCCGATTTTCCCGACGATTTCGCCCTGGGAAGTCTGGGCGCCGATCCTGCAAATGGTCATCTTCTACGACGCCGGGCCGGACAAGGGCATCGAGCGGCTCAACATCTCGCGCACCACGATGCAGGGGCTGATGACCGATCTCTGGTCAGCGGTGCAGGACGAGGATCAATGGGGCGCGCTCCGCAGGCTGATTCAGGAGCGCAACCCCAAACGGATCGGCATCAATATCAGCGCTACGATCTGGGCGGCAGACGGCCTGACCGTCTCGCTGCACGAGAAGCTCAGGCAAACGCTGGGGCCGGACTTATCGGCGCGACTGGCGTCGGCGGAAGCGCTCTGCATCCGCTGGCTGGAAACGCGCACGCGCGCCGAAATTGAGCTTTACGAGCAGGCCTGCGTCGTCGCGCACGAGGTCATGGCCTACTGCTTCTCGCGCGACGTCATCACGCCGGGCGTGACCACGTCGGATGATCTGCGCTGGGCCTACTGGCAGACGACGACTGATCTCGGTCTGCCGGTCTCGTTCCCGCCGTTCTTTCGCAAGCACCGCTCGATTCACTCGGCGGAGAAATGGGGGACGGTCGATCCGGTCATTCGCCCCGGCGACGTGCTTCACTGTGACGTTGGCTTTAAATATCTGCGCCTGCTGACCGATCATCAGGAGCTGGCTTATGTCCTGCGCGGCGGCGAAAGCGATCTGCCCGAGTCGTTCAAACAGGGGATGGCGCAGGCTAATCGGCTTCAGGACATCTTCACCGCAGCCTGGAAGCAGGGCCTGACCGGCAACGAAATTCTGACTCAGGCGCTGGCGAAAGCGCGCGAGGAACGGATCCCTAAGCCGAAAATCTACTCGCACTCGCTCTCATTCTATCTGCACGAGCCGGGGCCGCTGATGGGCCTGCCGTGGGAACAGGTCAGTTGTCCCGGTCGCGGCGACGTCAGGATGGAGTACAACACCGTCTACACCGTCGAGTTGAGCGCGACCTGTCCGCTCGACTGCTGGGGCGGGCAGGAATTGACCTTCGCGCTGGAGCAGGACGCCGTCTTTCTGGAGTCCGGCCCGGTCTACTTAGATGGGCGTCAAACTCAGTTTCACCTCGTTTAGCAACCGGGCTGCAAACACGCGACCGGGCGCGTCGCCCAATTTTTTGTCATTTGGACACCCGCTGCGGGCTTGAGGCCGGTGTACGCTGAAAGGGGGGAGGCTCTTACCGGCGGGAAATGAACTTCGGCGGCTTCAGGTCGAATCTGTCTCCGGCAGATTGGGCGGCGGCGGCGCGGTCGCTGTGGAAAGCGTCACCGGAGCGTCCGGGTCGGCGCTGCGCTGCGAGCGCATCTTCTGCGCCTTGACTTGCAGATCGCGGAAGAAGTCGGACTCGACGATCTCGCTGACGTTTTTCTTGCGCTGGCTCTCGTCGATCACGATTTGCAGCTCGACGACCTGATTGGTCAGATTCTGGACGACGCCGCGCACGTTACCGAGCGCTGCTTCGTAGGCCGTCGTCAGCGTAACAATTTCGTCGGGGAAGAGGCTGTTCGTGATTTCATCGAAGTTCTGATTGAGATTGCCCCTGCCGATTTCTTCGGTAATCCGCGTCAGCCTGACCAGCGGGCGGGTGAATAACTGCGAGATCAGCGCCACCATCACAAACATCAGCGCGTAGGTGATGATAAAGGCTATGCCGATGCTGTCGAGCACGCCCTGCCGTACCTGGTTGACATAATCGGCGGTGAAGTCGATCCCCATCGCGCCGACCGGCTGGCCTGCCGAATCGAGAATCGGGCGGTAGGCGGAAATCCAGCTTCCCCACTTGTCGCTGTAGACGCTCAGGTTGAGGGTCAGGCTGCTCAGCCCCTGATACATCGGGCCGCGCGTAACATAGGGATCATCGAAGTGCGCGGCATCGTCAGGGCGAACGATCATCAGGATGTCGCCGATGAAAAGCACCTGACTCGGTTCGCTGCCCTGAACATAGGTATAGGGGAAAGCGCGCGGTTCCAGCGAATGAACCGTCTTGAGCCAGTCCAGATGGCTGAGATAGCGCGGGTCGGTGGCGCTGCCTGTTTCGGCAAGCTGCTTGAACGCATCGCCGTTGATCCCCGCGACCGCGCCGTTGAGCGTATCGACCAGATCCGCCTTGATGCTGCTGAGCGCTGAATTGGTCGCGTAGTTCAGGAACCAGAGGAACGCTCCGGCAAAGACGATCCCAAAGAGAATCGTAAACGCCGTCAGCAGCTTGATACGCAGGCTGAGGTAGAACTTGCGTCCGGGTTTTGGCGGCGGTGTCTCGGCCATCAGGCGTTCTCCGGGCATCGCAGGGTGCGGGTCAGGGATAGGGTTTACTCCTGCGGGTTGGCGTCGAGCGGGTCAGGCGTCATGAACTCATCGACCAGCATCGTCTCGCCCTTGTAATTATGCACCCACAGTCCCTCATCGCCACTGTGAATCTGTTCTTCCCAGAGCGGGATTTTGCCCAGCGGCGTCGTCAGCACGTACTGCGGCACGGCGAAGCCAGTGATATGGCCGATCAGCCCGCGCATGATCTCGCGGCCTGTTTCAAGATCGGTGACGAAGTGCGAGACGCCGGTGACGTTGTCGCAGTGATACAGATAGTAAGGCCGGACGCGAATCTTCACCAGCCCGGTCATCAACTGGCGCATCGTCTCGACGTTGTCGTTGATGCCCTTGAGCAGCACCGTCTGGTTGCCGACCGGGATGCCGTGGCGCAGCAGTCGGTCGATGGCCGCCGCCGATTCGGGCGTGATTTCCTGCGGATGGTTGAAGTGGGTATTGAGCCAGATCGGGTGATACTTCTCCAGCATCGCGCACAGTTCCGGCGTGATGCGCTGCGGCAGCAGCACCGGATAACGGCTGCCAATGCGGATGATCCCGACGTGCGGAATCTGGCGCAGGCGGCTGATGATGGCTTCCAGCCGCGCGTCAGACAGCGTCAGCGGGTCGCCGCCGGTCAGCAGCACATCGTGGATGGCGGGCGTGCGGGCGATGTAGTCGAAATCAGCTTCCCATGAGGCCAGTTCCCCATCGCCGAAATAGGTTCCGCTGACGTCGGTGGTGTGGTACTTGCGCGTGCAGTGGCGGCAGTAGACCGGGCAGAGGTCAGTGACCAGCATGATGACCCGGTCAGGATATTTGTGGACGACGCGATTGGTCTTACGGTTGACCATATCGCCGACCGGATCGACCGATGAGTTGCGATAGGTAACGAACTCATCGAGGCTGGGAATCGCCTGCCGCCGTACCGGATCGTTCGGATCGTCTTTATCCATCAGCGAGGCGTAGTAGGGTGTGACGCTCCACAGGTATTTGCCTTCGCTGGCGACAATTGCGGCGGCTTCGTCGTCGGTGACGTTGATCCACTCGCGCAGCGCCTCGACCGTCGTGATGCGGTGCTGCATCTGTGAGAGCCAGTCATCCCAGACCAGCGGTTTCTTCTGACGCGCCTCAGGCGCTTGAACAGACATCAGCTTACCTATCTACCCATTGATTCGAATGATGGCATCCTGTAGTCATAGACGATGAGTATAAATCGTTCCTTGAACCGGTTGAAACGCTCATTACCCTGTCATTTTACCGCAGCAATGCCGATATATCGCCCTATCATAACCCCCATCGCCGCGCTGCGTGTAGGATAACTTCCGCAACCATCGCTTCGTAGCTCATCCCGGCGAAGCGGCCAATGGTCGTGATGGCCGCGTGAGTCGGGTGAAAACCTGGAACCGGGTTAACTTCGAGCAGTTGCGGCCTGCCCTCGGCGTCGCAGCGCAGGTCGACGCGCCCGATGTCCTGACAGCCGAGCGTTCGATAGCCGTCGAGCGCCAGCGCGCACAGCGCCTGCGCCAGTTCCGGCGGCTCGACCGGCGTGAAATGGTCGTCGATCAGCCCTTCCCAGTTTTCCTTGTCGTGGAAGCCGTTGACGCCGCTGGCCGAAACCGCCTTGACCCGGATCGCGCCGACCGCCCGCGCTGCTACGCCGCCGCCGAGGACGCCGACCGTGTATTCTGCCCCCGGCAGATAGGTTTCGACCAGCACCGGCTGGCGATAGAGCCGCAGCAGCGCGCCGACACGGGCGCGCAGGGCCTCAGCGCTGGCGATAATCGCGCCATCGTCGATGCCTTTCGACGCGCCTTCGTAGGCCGGTTTGGCGAACAGCGGAAACCGGTCGAGCGCCTTCAGCGCGGCGTCGCAGTCGTCGAGCGTCTCAATCAGCGCGAACGGCGCGGTCGGCAGCCCGGCGCACTGCCACAGGCGCTTGGTCAGCGCCTTGTCGAGGCAGATTGAGGCGGCCAGCGGGTCGGAGCCAGTGTAGGGGATGCCGAAGGCTTCCAGCAGCGACGGAACCTGCCCCTCGCGTGAGCGGCCCCAGCGCCCTTCGGCCATGTTAAAGACCAGATCGACGCGCCCGCCGCCGGACAGGAAAGCGGCCAGCTTCTGCGCGCTGCCGAGCCGGACGACCTGATAGCCGAGGCTGGCAATCGCCCGTTCCAGATGGTCGATGTTGGCGCGGCTGTCGAACTCGGCGTAGAAATCGGGCGGCGCGCCGTCATAGGCGATCTGTTCTTCGCGCAGGTCGAAGGTAAGGCCGATGATCCGGGGCGCGGCCATCGCTACAAATCCAGACCGCTGAGGACGCTGTTGGCGCGCGTGCGCCGCCGTAGTCGCCAGTTGAGCAGACTCCGGTCGTAGACCTGCGTCAGCCGCCGCGCCGCGATCAGCGCCAGCGCCGAGATCACCACCACGAACGACAGGTAGATGACGTAGTCCGGCAGCGGCGCGAGGCTGCCGAGCAGCACGACCGCTCCGGCGAAGATCACGCCGATCAGCGTCCCAACAGCCAGCACGTAACTGTCGGTGAAAATACTCACGCGCCCGCGGCGCTCGTTCGGAACCAGCGCGTAGACGGCCATCCGCGACGAGTCGTAAACCGAATCGCGGGTGATCTGCATCAGCCCCATGGCGATGACGGCGGCGGCGATTTGCGGCGAAAGCAGCATCAGAATCGCGCCACTGGCGATCACGCCCGGCAGGATATAGAAGGCATTTTTCAGATTGATGGCCTGAAGCAGTCGGCTGACGGCCAGACTGGAGACGGCGAAGCTCGCCAGCGCGATGACAATTCGGTACAGGCCGAAAAAGGTTTCATATTCGTGCGCGCCGGTGAAGGTGACTTCGCTGACCGACAGGAAGCGAAACTCGATCAGGATATCGGTCGCGCTGATGAGCAGCACCGCCAGCGTCAGGTAACGGAACATCGGCACGTCCTTGACGAACCCCCAGCCTTCGAGCAGCGTCTCTTTGAGCGGCGGCTGGACGGGCGTCCGCGTGACTTCCTTCGGCTTGAGCTTCAGTGTGACCAGCGCAAATGCCGCCAGGTAGAACAGCGCCTCGATAGCCAGCCCAACCTGCGCGTTGATGGTCGCCGACAGCGGGATCAGCGCCAGCAGGACGACAATCGCCAGACCGGTGATCCGGCCAATGAAACGCAGGCTGTTAATCATCGGGAAAACGCGCTTCGACTGAGCCGGGCTGAACAGGTCGCCCGCCAGCGTCCAGACCAGCAGCGGGAAGAACAGCAGTTGTTGTTCCGACAGGATATAGAGCAGGCTGTAGTAGACGTTATTCGGCCCTTCAACCTGAATCTGAATCCACAGCAGGACGAACGCACCCGCAAAGATCAGCGAGACGTAGCGCAGCAGGTCGGCCCGGTTGAAACGGTCGACAATCACGGTCTGGAACGAGGTAGCGACCAGCACCAGCACCATGTCGAAGAACAACACGATCAGAAAACTGTTGATATTGTCGGAACTGAGGAAACCCGAAATAGCGATGATGCTCGACATCTGGATCGACATCGAGTTGCCGAACAGCAGCAGGCCGAGGATCAACGCCAGCGAGCCTTCGCCGTGTTCGACGTTGAACACCCGGTGAAGGGTGGCGGATGTGGTGGTCGGTCGATCCATAACGATATTGCAACTCGATTTGGACTATAAAGCTAGAATACCGCGTTACACTGGAGTGTAAAGGATACAGGGCAATCGCGTCTAAATCACAACTCAGGCTATAAAGGGCCATGAGGGTTT
>CAZZAO010000080.1:0-961 GCA_964652205.1 uncultured Anaerolineaceae bacterium
CCGATCTCGTCACCGTAGTAAATGGTCGGCGTGCCGCGCAGCGTCAGCAGCAGCATCATCGCCACGCGGGCGGCTTCGGCCCCGACGCGGCTGGCGATGCGGTGCTCGTCGTGGTTGCCGAGGACGAAGTTCGGCCATGCGCCGGGTGGGGCGACTCGTTCCAGCGTGTCGATCACGTCCTGCAAGTCCTGCGGCCCCCACGGCGCGAACAGGAAGTTGAAATTGAACGGCATGTGGAACTCGTCGAGCTGCGCGCCATAAAACGACGACCACTTCTCCCAGTCCTTGACGTGGACTTCACCAATCGAGAAGCGCGGGCGTTCGGCGCTGTACGAGTCGAGCAGGGCGCGAAACTCGCGCATGACGCCGTGAATGTCGTCGTCCACTTGATCGTACAGGTGAATCTGCGAGTCGTAGTCGCCCATCGGCTTGAAACCGAAGCTCCCGTCCGTCTTGAGCGGGTTATCGCGCAGGGCGGCGTCCTTCATCATAAAGTGAGCGGCATCGACGCGCAGGCCATCGACGCCGCGCTCCAGCCAGAAGCGCGCCGCGTCGAACATCGCCTGCTTGACTTCGGGATTACGCCAGTTGAGGTCGGGCTGCACGGTGAGAAAGGTGTGCAGGTAATACTGCTGCCGGGTTTCATCCCACTGCCACGCCGGGCCGCCGAAAACTGAGAGCCAGTTATTCGGCAGGCTGCCATCCGGTCTGGCGTCGCGCCAGAAATACCAGTCGGCTTTCGGGTTGTCGCGTGACGAGCGCGACTCGATGAACCACGGATGCTGATCCGAGCTGTGATTCGGCACAAAGTCGATGATGAGCTTCATGTCGCGCTGGTGCGCCGCTTCGAGCAGCGCGTCGAAATCAGCCATCGTGCCGAACATCGGATGGACGCCGGTAAAGTCGCTGATGTCATAGCCGAAATCGGCCATCGGCGATGGGTAAAACGGCGAGAGCCAGA
>CAZZAO010000080.1:971-26062 GCA_964652205.1 uncultured Anaerolineaceae bacterium
CGTCGATGCCAAGCGTCTCGCTCAGGTAATCGAGCTTTTCGAGTACGCCTCTGAGGTCGCCGATGCCGTCCCCGTTCGTGTCCTTAAAACTCCGCGGATAAACCTGATAAATGACACCGCGCTGCCACCATACTGCCTCTGTCGCCATGCTGTATCCTCAGAGTGACTGAACTCATGACGACTAGTGTAGGGCGGCGGCGGCACAAATCAAGTCAGAGGTGGACGCTGGCAGACGATCAATATAAGAGCAGATAACGATTGGCGCGCCGAAAGGTCTACAATCGGGTCCGGCGCGATGAGGAAACCCGTTTTGTACACTGAGGTGTAAAGAGGGTAGCGATGTGGAGATAAAACTCAGATTATCAGGCGAGCTGGTAGAGCGCGCGTAACGGGTAGGGTTCGCGCCGGATAGGCTAGAAGGAGAAATTATTGCTGTGCTTGAGGCAGAAATCCGAAGGCGTGAAGTCGCAGTTAGCCAAGATGTTGCGGTATCTTTCAATTTAGAAGCGAAGTTGACGGTTCGTGCCGCTGCTGAACTGCATCGGTTGGTAGTTTATTGTCAGAGTCAATTGCCGCTCGCTGAATTTCAGTTGAGCGAGGAATACGGTTACGCTTCGCTGCCCCTCTGTATCATTGATGCGATTTATTCTATTGGTGTGAAGTACGAGTCGACTCAGAATGTCGTCAAGCGTTTTGCGCCTATACGAATATTCCGCCTGTCAAGATAGACGGTCTGAATTCGCCCAGTGAATTTACGATTCTTGATTTACTGGCGCTTTACCAGAGGTTTTCAGATCAAGAGTTTGCTGACAGTATCTATCAAAATCGGCAAAGAACGTCGTCACGAAATGGGATTTTGAAAGCAGAGGCCGTGCGAAGGGTTTCTGAAGTTCTACGGAGCTTTGGTGTCAATATTTTGGCTGATGTAGAGAAAATAGCGGGCCAACCCGACTTTGAAGCTGCCTTTAAGCAAATACCGGGACAGGGAAGTGGCGTATCCCTACGATATTTCTATATGCTGACGGGTTCCGTTGAACATATCAAGCCCGACCGGATGATTATTCGCTTTATCGGTGATGCGCTTGGTCAGCCCGTGAAGGTGGGCGAATGCCAGCCTTTGTTAGTCGATGTTTGCCGAGAGTTGACCACAGAATTTCCAGGCTTGACTCCTCGAAGCCTCGATAATCTGATCTGGCAATATCAACGAGCCAGACCGATGCCAGAGTAACGGATTTTCAGGCGGTTGGTGTCAGCCTGACGGACTTAAAACGTCGCCGATCATGCGGTGTACCATCGGCCCCCAGAGGACGCCGGTTCCAGCCGCCGAGATCGCAGCCATTCCCCGGTTGGCGAGGGGCGCAGCCTCATGCCGTCGCCGTATTCGCCCCATTTCGTGACTTGCCGCGTCGCCTCATCCATGGCGCGCAGGCCGCGTCCGAAGAACACCAGCGGCGTGGATGCTGGCTGCTTAGCATGGGCAGGCAAAATGAGCATCGGCAGCAGAAGTCGAAAAGGAGCCATCGCATTTCGTCGCTTTGATAATCTGTAGAACAGGCTGTTGAGGGCCAGCGTAGCACAGGTAAAATGCCTGCTTCCTCGGCCCGAAGGCTGATTCTCGCCTCGATATAAGGCTCGACAGGATCGAAATTACGCCTATAATAAATGGGCTTGCGGCCAGGAAGCAATCCATACCCTGATTGTGCGGGGCGGAGACACGGTCAGACCCTTCCTGCCGACGAGCACAGGGAAAGGCCGTGTCCGAACTCGCCTGCCATCGTATTCCCTTTGCTGAACTGCTCGGTTCGCTCACGCAGTCGCGCAGGAGAACCGTGTATGTGGCAACGAATTTCGATCCTCTGCCTTGCTTTGCTGCCTCTGATGGCGATCTGGCCGACGTCAGCACAATCTCCCGTCAATACAACGCGCCTCGACCAATTCATCCACGAACAAATGGAGATCAATCGCGTGCCGGGGCTTGCTCTGGCCGTGACGCAGGGCGACAAAATCGTTTATATACAGGGTTACGGCGAGGGCATAACAGCGCAAACGCAGTTCATGATTGCCTCTCTGAGCAAGTCATTTACCGCTCTGGCGATCATGCAACTGGTGGACGCAGGCCAGATTGAACTCGATGCGCCAGTTAAGTCTTATCTCATTGACTTCACACTGGCCGACCCATCCGCCGCCAGCCAGATCACCGTTCGACAGTTGCTCAATCAGGTCAGCGGGCTGGCGGATACTGGCTTCCCTGATAGCCAGCTTCCGCAGCCATCTACCCTTCAGGAACGGGTCGCCAGCCTGCGTGATGCGCGCTTAATCGATCCGCCGGGTACGAAGTACCACTATTTTAACCCGAATTATGCGGTGCTGGCGCGCCTGGTCGAGATCACCAGTGGTATTCCATTTTCCAGTTACCTTCAGACTCATGTGTTTGCCCCGCTCAAAATGACGCACTCGTTCAACGCGGTCACATCGACTGAGGCAATGCAGAGGGCCGAACAGCTTGCGCCAACCTATTTACTTCCCTATGGGTTGCCGGTGAGCGCGCGGGAAATGTCCGGCTACCTTGCAGGCAGTGGTGGAGTGGTTTCGACGGTCGAAGATATGGCGCACTTTCTCATCATGCAAAGCACTGATGGACGCTATGAAGGGGCGATGCTGGTTACGCCGGAGTCGCTGACTCTGATGCATACACCACCCGACGGTATTGATAGCCCTTACGCGATGGGCTGGATGCGGGCCAGCGAAGATGGCCGTGCCGTGATCGAACACAACGGTATTTTGTCGGTGTTCTATGCGGAACAGGTTTTGCTTCCCGATACTGGTCAGGGATTTGTGCTGCTGTACAACGCCAACTCGCTACCTTCGACGCTGTTTGCTTTTCCGCAAATCAAGCAGGGGCTGATCGCGCTGCTGCTGGGGCAACCGTTGCCTTCTGGCGGCTTTACGGTGACTTATTGGAGCATTGCCGCCGCTCTGGTTACGTTGCTCGGCGCAATTCTGGCGCTGCGCAGCCTGGTGCAATTGCCCCGCTGGATGCGAAGGCATCGTGGCACACCGGCATGGCGACTGCTGCCGGGCATTGGCCTGACCTTTCTACCTGCGCTGGTGCTGGTTTTTCTGCCACAGCTTTCATCGCTCGGCAATGACCGTGCGTATAGCGCTGAACAACTCTTTCGATTTGCCCTTGCTGTGACCACATGGCTCGGCGTCTGCGCGGTTCTCGGCGTCGTTAATGGTCTGGTGCGAGTAACCTTCCTGTTGCGCCGGAGTAAGGCGTGAGCGCGCTTCTGTCGCGGAAAAGTTACGCCTCAGCCGCCAGACGGACGAGCGCGGCGACGCTCTGATCGATATCCGCGTCGGTCGTCGACCAGCCGGAGACGCTGATGCGCATGGCGGTGTGTCCCTGCCAGACTGTGCCGCCGAACCACGCCGTTCCCTCGCGCTGCGCCGCCGCGATCACCCGTCTGGTTCGGTCGGCGTCGCCAAACGAAACCAGCACCTGATTGATGACCACATCGTTGAGAATGGTAAACCCGGCGGCTCGCAGACCGTCAGCGAAGCGCTGCGCCTGACGGCAGTTGCGTTCGACGATCTCGATGAAACCCGAACGACCCAGCGAGCGCAGCGCCGCCCAGATTTCAATGCCGCGCGCCCGCCGTGAAAGCTCCGGCGTGTAATGCGACGGCTCGCGGTGATCGCTTTCGACCAGATAGCTGGCGGCGGTCGACATCGCGCCGCGCATCGCCTGCGGATCGCGGCTGATCGCAATTCCGCTGTCATAGGGGACGTTGAGCCACTTGTGCGCGTCGACTGACCACGAGTCGGCGTCGGTGTAGCCGCGCATCAGCTCGTGGTAGGCCGGGCTGGCGGCGACCCACAGGCCGAACGCGCCGTCGATATGCACCCAGGCTCCGGCTTCCCGCGCTCTGGGAATAATCTCGCTGAACGGGTCGAACGCGCCGGTATTGACGTTGCCCGCCTGAAGGCAGAGCAGCGTTGTCTCGTTGAGCGGCGGCAGTTGATCGGCGCGCATTCGACCCTGATTGTCGACTGGGACACGGATGACGCGGCTGCGCCCCATGCCGAGCATACTCAGCGACTTGAACAGGGTCACATGGCCTTCATCGCCGACCACGACCGTAATCGGCGGCGCGTCGAACAGCCCCTGTTCCTCGACATTCCAGCCGACCTTTTGCAGCAGGGCATGGCGGGCGCTGGCGAGTGAGGTGAAATTCGCCATCGTCCCGCCGGTGACGAAGCCGATGCCGGCGGTTGGCGGCAGGCCGAGCATGTCGAGCAGCCAGTCTCTGGCGATTTCTTCGACAATCGTCGCCACCGGGGATGCCGCCAGCAATCCGGCGTTCTGATCCCACGTCCCCGCCAGCCAGTTGGCGGCCAGCGCCACTGGCAGCGTCCCGCCAATCACGAAGCCGAAGAAGCGGCCCCCGGTCGAGGCCACCGTCGCTGGCCCGCCGAGATAATTGAGCAGCGCAATGACTTCATCAGGGTCGCTGGAAGTTTCAGGCAGCGGGCCGCCGAGCGCGCTCAACGCGGCGACGGCTTCCGGCGTCGGCGCAACCCGTCGATCATGGACGGCTTCAAGATAGTCAATCGCGTTTTCGGCGGTTGTTTCGAGCAGGCTGCGAATCATTCTGGCTCCGTGGTCTGTTCCGGCGTGCTCAGGCAGAGCGACGCTTTAAAGGCCGGGTTCAATTGAAGCGGCTTCAGCCAGAATTTGCTGCGATTCAGGCCGAAGAACAGGCGACACTCGTCGTAGACAGCCTGAATGTCATCGGGAATCGTCCTGGCGGCGTCACGCGCCTTGATGATCTCGACCGACTCGGCCTCGACAAGATCGACTTCAGCATAATCATAACCCGGCATGTTCTCGACGGAGTAGACGCCGGTATAGTACCAATCGATCTGGTGCATATATTCGCTGTAACGGTCGGTCACGCGCCGGTCGAAGGCGGCGATTTCTTCCATTGTCCGGCTAGCTTCAAGCTGCGAGAGCGAGACTCGTATCAGGCTGTGATCCGGGTGAAAGGCGCGGTTGATATTCGGTGACGGGACAATCGACACCAGCCCCAGAATGGCGGCATCCGTCGTGTAGGCGTCACATTCGGCGAAAATATCTTCCATTTCCGGCGGGTCGGGCAGCAGGGCGCGGCGCAGCTCGCGGGCATCCTCAACCGTCTCCGCGTCAATGACTGTGACCTCAGCATAGCTGAAGCTCGGCGAGTCTTCGACGGTGAAGACGCCGAGGTAGCGGTGCTTCGCGGGCGCGAGATAGTGCGTGTAGCGCCCAATAACGCGCCGGTCGAAAGCCAGAAAATCATCAATCGTGGTGCCTTCGGACAGGTTAAAGAGCAGCAGTTGTAAAATCATCAGCACGCTCGCAGTCATATCGTTACCGATGAAACGCGATCAGGGCCGCGCGTTACGCTCCTATCATAGGATACTTTATGCCAGTTGGGTATTACGAGGACAATCTGATACCTGAAAGACATCAATGGGCAGCGTGGCCGTCAGGTCAATGCCAGACGCCTCTAATCGGACGTCATGCGGGTTGCCAGCACAAACGGGAAGACCGGGCCGCTGCCGCTTTTGCCGAGCAGGTCGCCGATGACCGTCAGCGTCCATTTCGAGTCGGCTACGTCGTCAACCAGCAGCACTGCCCGTCCGCCGAGCGGCGCAATCACCCTGAAGCGGTCGAGGACGTTGGCGGCCTGCTGGAAGCTGTTGCGCATTTCGGCCTGCGGGCTGTGCTGCTCGACGTGTTCGAGCGCGTCGACGCAGGGCAGGCCGACGGCGTAAGCCAGCCGCTGCGCGAAATCCAGCACGAGCTTCGGGCGGTGCAGCGACGGCACGGCGACGATACATTCGGGCCGGGTCGGCAGCGCCTTCCAGTAGCGGCGCAGCGCCTCAGCCGATGCCGTGACCAGCTCATCGCGGTATTGATTGTGGGCGCGACCTTCACGGACGTGGATGCCCCAACCCTCGTCGTAATAACCGCAGAGCGCCAGCCCGGTCTGGTTGATGTGGGTGATCGTCGATTTCGCCATCCTCGGCAGGTTGGCCGGGTAACGCCGGCGCGGCTCGAAAGTCAGCGGTTTGTCCTGACGCAGGAAACGCTGCGCCCGCTCGACGTCGGCAGCCTTCGGCTGGAAGCGGCTCTGCGCGCCGGTGCAGTTTCTGCATCGTCCGCAGCGCTCGACCGGGCGCGGGTCTTCGAGCGCCTCAGCGATGAAGTGCATCAGGCAGCCGCGATAGCCGAGATAGTCTTTCATCTGTTCCAGTTCGGCGTAGCGCGTAGCCGTCACGGCGTCCCAGCGAGCATAATCGGGCTGCGCGTTCTTACGGCGCAGGCGATAGGCGCGCTCATCGCGGTCGATGATGCCATCGACTTCGAGGTGCGTCAGGATCTTTTCCAGCACCGAGACGCGGGCGTTGACCCGCTGCTGAAGCTCATTGCGCTTGAGCGCGCCGCCCTGCTGGAGCGCGTCGATGACGTCCTGCACCTGCGCCGCGCCGGGAAAGGCCGTGTCGATGAAGTAACGCTGAATGTCCTCGTCACCGGGGCCGTGCATCAGGACGATATAGGCTTTGTCGATGCCGCGACCGGCGCGCCCGATCTGCTGATAGTAGCTGATGATGTTGCCGGGAAGCTGGAAATGGACGACGAAGTGCAGGTCGCTTTTGTCGAAGCCCATGCCGAGCGCCACGCTCGACACCAGCGCCTTGACCTCATTGTTCATCAACTGGTCTTCGAGCGCGGCGCGGCTTTCCGAGCCAGTTTCCTCGACGTCGGCATAATACGGCTTGACGTTGTGGCCTTCGGCTTGCAACCATTCGGCGACGATGCGGCAGTCGCGCGTGGTCGTGCAGTAGATGATGCCGCTGCCCTTGAAGCTTTTCATCAGGTGCGCGAGCAACGTCAGGCGCGTGGCGGCATCCATCGGCTCCGGGTAGACGTAGAGCGAGAGGCTGTCGCGCGTCAGCGGCCCGCGCTGGATGGCAATATTCTGGCCGAGGATTTCGGCCACGTCGGCCACAACGCGGTCATTGGCGGTGGCGGTCGTGCCGAGAACTGGCGTGGTCGGCGGAATCTCGTCGAGAATGCCCATGATGCGCCGGTAATTGGGGCGGAAGTCGTGGCCCCAGTCGGAAATGCAGTGGGCTTCGTCGATCACCAGCAGGCCGATCTGCTTCCTCAGCGTCGGCCAGACGCGCTCCTGAAAGCTGTCGTTTGCCAGTCGCTCCGGCGAGATCAGCAGCAGATCGACCCGGCCTGCCAGCACGTCAGCCTCGACGCGGTCGTGGTCGAACGAGTTGTCACTGTTGATCGTTTCAGCCTTGAGGCCGTACTGCGCCGCCGACTGAAGCTGATTGCGCATCAGCGAGAGCAGCGGGCTGACGAGCAGCGTCGGGCCGCTACCCTGCGACCGGAGCAGGCGCGTCGCCATGAAGTAGACGAGGCTTTTGCCCCAGCCGGTGCGCTGGACGACCAGCGCCCGCTGATGGCGTATGACCAGCGCCTCAATCGCGTCCCACTGGCCGTCGCGGAAGCCCGCGTCCGGCCCCAGAATCTGGCGCAGCCAGCCCTCGGCCTTCGACTGCGTGATCGACATCGCCATAGAAATCCGTCACCTGAACAGAACAAATGAGTGACTTCACTATAGCGCATCGGCTTGATGAGTGACAGACATAAAACCAGCGCGCTTCCACTGGCTTTCAACTCATCGGAGTTGCGGAAGCCGTCAAAGGCTTCGGCAGAGTCCCATTCCTCGTAGAGCGAGTAGGCATCGGTGTTCTGAACGTCAGCCCGCAAGCCGAACATCCCGCTCAAGACGGTAGCCATTGCAGACATTACTTAGAATAAGGTTTAGAAGGAAGTGTTTTACCCGCGCGGAGTTCGTTAAGCACCTCATCGGCAAGTTCTGCCGGCAGGTCTTGCGACGCTTCAAATGCCTGTGACCAGCGCTGCTCTGATTCGATTTCTTCCTGTATCCATGCGCCAAATGCATCCTGCTCCGATTCCGGCAGTTCTGCTATGGCGTTGACGGCTTTTCCATCAGTTCAGATATCTATCGCTCTCCCTGTCCACAGTCTAAGGCAATCCCCGCTCGCCTGAGTCAATCCATATGGGCGATTCGTTCCGCCCCCGTGTAGATATTGAAGCGGTCATCGCGCAGAAAGCCGACCAGCGTCATGCCGAAACGGCGCGCGCTGTCGACCGCCAGACTCGACGGCGCGGAGATGGCGCAGAAGATCGGCAGGCGAGCCATCAGCGCCTTCTGTGCCAGCTCGAAGCTGGCGCGTCCGCTGACCAGCACGATATGCCGCGCCAGCGGGATTTTCCCCTGTAAGACCGTCCAGCCGATCAGCTTGTCCATCGCGTTATGCCGCCCGACGTCCTCACGCACGGCCAGCAGCGTCCCGCGCGCATCGAATAACGCCGCCGCGTGCAGCCCGCCGGTCGTATCGAACAGCTTTTGCGTCTCGCGCAGCTTGTCCGGCAGCGCCAGTACAAATTCTGGCGTCACCTGGAGCGAGTCGACAATCGGCTCAAGGCCGTCGATTTCGAGCGCGTCGAGGCTGGCCTTGCCGCAGACGCCGCAGGCGCTGCTGACGACGAAATGCCGCTCCAGCAGCGCCAGATCGCGCGCGGGTTCCTGCCGCAGTGTGACGTTGACGACGTTGTAGCGCTGTTCCTCGCTCAACGCGCGGTCGACGCAGTAGCTGATCGTCTGAATTTCGGACTTGTCGTGGAGCAGACCTTCGCCGAACAGGAAGCCGGTCGCCAGCTCGAAATCGGCTCCCGGCGTCCGCATCGTCACAGCCAGCTTGCGGACGCGGCCCGGTGTCACCAGCCGAATTTCGAGCGGCTCCTCGGTAGCGACATCGTCGCGCCGCGCGTGCGTCTCGATCTGTCCATCGCGGACGCGGACGACGTTGACCTTGCTTCTGCTGCCGGGGCGCGACTCGACCATCAGCGTTAGACCTTCACTTCGGCGGGCAGGGCGTCGGCGCGCCGTTCGAGCAGCGCCTTGCCCGACTTGTAGGCCGGGATATGCGCGCGCGGCGATAGCTCGGACGGGTCGAGCAGGACGTTACTCTCCGGCCAGTAGACCTGCACCGCGCCGGACGCGACATTCTCGAACGCCAGTTTGCCATCGAACGCGCCGAAGGCGTTGTGGAGTCTCACTGGCTCGCCGTCGCACAGGCCGAGCCGCCGCGCGTCGTCGGCATTGATGAGAACGGCGTCACGAGTGAGGCCGTTGTAGGTTTCCTTATCCTCGTGGACGATGCTGTTGAACTGCTTGCCGCGCCGCGTGACGATCAGAAACTCGCCGTCACGCAGCGACTCGCCCGGCAGCGGCGGCGTGTGAAAGTGCGCCTTGCCGTCGGCGGTCGGAAAGACCCAGTCCTTGCACAGCAGCGGCCCGCCATACTGGAACTGGTCGCCTTCCTGCTTGAGCTTCTCGATCCCGGCATAATAAGGAATAATGCGCCCGATCTCCTCGCGGATGGCGGCGGTCGAGGTGAAGTGGACGCTGGCGGCCAGTTCCGGGCGCACGCGCGCGGCCAGCTCGCCGAGGACATCCCCCTCGCTGCGCGCCTCGCCGATGCGGTTGCCGGGAATGGCGGGGCTGAAGATTACGCGCCGCTCGGTCGAGGTTTCGGTCACGCCGCCTTCAATTTCATAGCGCGTTTTTGCGGGGAGCAGCAGCACGACCTCTGCCGGGTCAGTGAGCATCTGGCTCGACACGGTGATGTCCATATGGATGCGCAGCGGAATCTTGCTGAGCGCGCTGTCTGTCCCTTTCGGGTCGGGCATGATTTCCTTAAAGTTGCCGCCGACCGCGAACAGCACGTCGATCTCGCCGCGCCCCGCCGCGGCCAGCATACTCGGCGTGGTCATTCCGGGCTGCGTCGGCAGATCGAAGCCATAAGCCGCCGAGAGTTTCGCCACATTTTCCGGCGTCACGCTCAGGCCGCCGGGGAGCGCCGTCGCGTAAGCGCCCATTTCCGCGCCGCCCTGCACGCCAGAATGACCGCGAATCGGCATGACACCGCAGCCCGGACGCCCGACGAAGCCTTTGAGCAGCGCCAGGTTGATGATCGCCTGCACGTTGTCCTCGCCGCAGGTGTGCTGTGTGATGCCCATGCCCCAGATGAAAACGGCGTTTTTGGCCTGCGCGACCAGCGCGGCATAGCGCTCGATTTCAGCGCGCTTGACGCCGGATGCCGCTTCGAGCGCGTCCCACGTCAGGCTGTCGAGATAGGCATGGAGCGCGTCGAAACCCGCTGTGTGCTGCTTGATGAAGGCGCGATCACAGCCGTCCTGCGCGATGACGGCTTTCGCCACGCCGTGAAGGAAGGCGACGTCGCCGCCGACGCGCACCTGAAAGAAGTGGTCGGTGAAGCGCGTGCCGAACAACGCGCTCTCGATGTCGCTGGGAATCCAGTACGCATCCATACCCGGCTCGCGGTACGGGTTGACGACGGCGATCTGCGTCCCGGCCTTTTTGGCGTGGTACAGATACTTCATCATCACCGGCTGATTGTTGGCGACGTTCGAGCCGAAAAAGGTAATCAGGTCGGTTCCGATCAGGTCGGTATACGAGCAGGTCGTGGCGGCGACGCCGAGCGCCGCCTTGATTGCGAAGGTGCTGGGCGAATGGCAGACGCGGGCTGCGTTATCGATGTTGTTACTGCCCATCGCGCGGACGGCCTTTTGCGCGGCGTAGTAGGTTTCGTTGGGGATGCCGCGGCTGGTCAGGTAGAAGTAGCTGCGATCCGGCTCAGTGGCGCCGATGCGCCCGGCGATCAGCGTCAGCGCCTCGTCCCACGAGAGCCGACGGAAGCCTGCGTCGCCCCGGCGGCGGATCATGGGATAGGGGATGCGTCCGAGATTGCGTAGATCGCGCGAGCGCATAGCTTTCAGCGGCGCGACATCGGCCAGAAGCGCCGGGTCGAGCGCCTTGAGGGTGTTCAGCCGCAGCAGCCGCAGCCGGATATTACAGAGGTGCGTGCCTTCGATTGTCCAGTCTTTCATGCCACTCGTGCCGAGCGCGCATCCGTCGCAGACGCCGTGATTCAGCACGCGGATGGCATAGCGCAGGTTGTCGCGGTTTTCCCACAGCGCGCGGAACACCTCTTTGAAGTTGCTCAGGTGCTTCAAGGGGATTTTTGACGCCCATTGACCCGGATTCCAGGCGGCGTTCGGCTTACGGACGTAGGCTTTGGGGCGACTGAACAAAAATGACATTTTTGATTCTCCCGCGCGGTTCGGCTGATGTGGTCAGTTGTCCACGATTGTACATCCGGCAGCGTGAACTGGAGCGACGAAAAATCACGTACAATAGGAGCAGGGTCAAGATGATGAGTAACGACGACGGCGATTAATACCGCTCCTGGCAAATCGGCTGAGTGTCAGACAGTACCATGAAATGGCTGCACGAGGGATATTGGCAGAAGATGAACCAGTTGAGCTGCTTGAAGGATTGTTGGTCAAGAAAATGACTAAAAATCCGCGCCGCATTACCGCAAACGGTCTTCTGGATGACTGGCTGAGGCTGGTCAATTTATCGGGTTGGTTTGTCAACGTGCAGCAGTCGTTAGCGATTGAAGACAGCGAGCCAGAGCCAGATATCAGCTTGGTACGAGGCAAGCGACTGGATTACAACCAGAAACACGTGACACCCGCAGACGTGGCGCTCGTTGCTGAAATTTCCGATTCATCGCTTCAGATTGATCGCAAATTGAAGCTGCGTCTTTATGCTCAGGCGCGGATTCCGGTCTACTGGATCGTCAATCTGATCGACAACCGGCTCGAAATCTACAGCGACCCGTTCGGGGATGGTGACGCTGCGACCTATCGCCAGCATACGGATTATCAGCCGACCGATGAAGCGCCGGTCGTCATTGACGGTCAGGAAGTCGCGCGGCTTGCCCTGAGCGAGCTGTTCCACTAATCGTTCTCCGTAGAGCGCGGCGGCGGGCCGATGTACTTCGCGCGTGGCCGAATTAGCGTCGGTATGGCGTATTGCTCGATGGCGTGAGCGATCCAGCCGACTGTTCGACCGAGCGCGAACAACCCGAAGCCCGAATCTCTCGGCAGCTTCAGCGCATCTTCCATCATCGTCAGCGCTAAATCGATGTTGGGCGCAGTGCCAGTTGCTTCCTGAACCACAGCAATCGTCGCATCGACCAGCCGCACGGCGGGCGCGTCGGAATACGCCTCGCGCAGCAGGTCGAGCAGCAGTCGGGCGCGCGGATCGCCATGCGGATAGAGCGGGTGGCCGAAACCGGGGATAGACTCGCCGCGCCGCAGCCAGTCGGCGACGGTTTGTCGCGCGCGTTCCGGCTCGCCGACATCGCGCAGCAGTGCCCTGACGCGGCTGAGATTGCCGCCATGCCGCGCCCCTTCCAGCGCCGCCAGCCCGGCTATCACCACGCGGTAGGGATTGGATGCTGCCGAGGCGACGACCCGCGCGGTGAACGATGAGGCGCTCAGCTCATGGTCGACGCACAGCACCAGCGCCGCCGAGATCAACTGCCGCGCTGCCCGGTCGCCGGGACGCCATTGATTCGTCAGCAGCGTAGCGATGTCATCCTCGCTGGCATCCCGGCCTGCCAGCACACCCGCCATCAGTCGCAGGATTGAGCGTCCGGTTTCGGCGGCGCGCGGCGCAGACAGGTCGTAAGCGTGCAGATCGTCCTCGGCAGCGACGGCCAGCGCAATGTACAATCGCTGTGTCACCGACAGCGCGGGCAGCCCGCCGAATAGATCGACGCTGACGCGGGCCGGCGCGACGCCCTCGGACGGCGCTGCCAGCCGACCGGCCCACATCAGCCCGGCGACTTCCTCAATGCTGCGCGTCCGGGCAAGATCGAGCGCAGCGTAGCCGCGATAGTACAGCCGCTCCTCAGTAATCAGCGTCAGCGCCGATTCAAGCACCGGCGTTCCCCAGTTGAGCGCCGTCTCGGCGGCTCTGGCCGGGTTGCGCCGCTGTTCCTTGCGCTGGCGCAGCGTATCGACGTCCTCGGCGTGATAGCGGCGAGCGCGATGATTGCCTGCGACCGCCTCGGAGCGGATCAGCCCCCGGCTAACGTAAGCGTAGAGCGTCGCGGGCGTGACGCCGAGCAGCTCACAGGCTTCCTGCGTGGTCAGGTAGCGGGATTTGGCGGGCATCATGCCTCGATTCTGATGGAATATATTGATTAGCTAATCAAGATTGACAATAAGTTAGCGCAGTGTCTATGATTCGGCCAGTGTGATCGACTGCAATGAGGTGAATCATGGCCGTGATGATCGACCCGGCAGCGCCGGATTATTTCCTCGACAGCTTCCCGCGTGACGCCTTCCCGCAGTATCTGTGGGATTCCAGACCGGCGGCTTTACCGCCGCAAGTCTGGCTGACCGAGACGACTCACCGCGACGGCCAGCAGGGCGGACTGCCGCTGACGACCGCGCAAAGTCTGGCAATTTACGACATCCTCTGCCGCTTTACGGGCGCGTCGGGGCTGATCCGGCAGGCCGAGTTTTTCGTCTATCGCCCGTCCGACCGCGCGGCGCTGGAAGGCGCGCTGACACGCTATCGCGCGGGAGCGCCGATTGAGCCGACGACCTGGATTCGCGCGACGGCAAAGGACGTCGCGCTGATCCGCGATCTGGGCGTGCGCGAAACCGGGATGCTGGCCTCAGTGTCGGATTACCATACCTTCCACAAGTTTAAGCCGGGCGGGCGCAATCAGGCGGCGCAGGGCTATCTTGAAGCGGTGCAGGTGACGCTCGACGCGGGGATTCGGCCCCGGCTGCACCTCGAAGACGCGACCCGCGCGCCGATGGACTTCATGCTGCCGTTCATTGAGGCGGTGATGGCGCTGGCCGCGTCGTTCGGCCCGGCGCTCCGTCCGAGATTTCGCGTCTGTGACACGATGGGCCTCGGCCTGCCTTATGCTGACGTCGCTCTGCCTCGCAGCATCCCGCGCATCTTCCGCGCGCTCTATCAGGCCGGGTTACAGCCGGAAGACCTCGAATTTCACCCGCACAATGATACCGGGCTGGTCGTCGCCAACTGTCTCGCCGCCATCCGCGCAGGCTGTGCGGTCATCAACGGGACGTCACTTGGCAAAGGTGAGCGCAGCGGCAACGCGCCGCTGGAGCAGGTCGCGCTGCACTTGATGGGCATGGGCTACTACGAGGATTCCCAACCGGACTTCAGCGCGCTCAATGATCTGGTCACGC
The DNA here is from genome assembly GCA_964652205.1 of uncultured Anaerolineaceae bacterium. Classification (GTDB taxonomy): domain Bacteria; phylum Chloroflexota; class Anaerolineae; order Aggregatilineales; family Phototrophicaceae; genus ZC4RG36. The sequence continues at coordinate 15,232 of CAZZAO010000080.1, forward strand.
TCTACGCCGAGATGGGCGAGCCGATTCCGCCGAAGTATCCGCTCTATGGCCGTGACGCGCACCGCACCCGCGCAGGCGTCCATGCCGACGGTCTGAACAAATTCTGGTGGATGTACGCGCCGTTCAACGTGCCAGAGCTGCTCGGACGACCGCTCGAAGTCTCGCTGACAAAGGACAGCGGCCTCGGCGGGCTGATTTTCCTCATCCGCCAGCATCTTGGCCTCGACCTCGCTAAAGAGGACCCGCGCTTGCAGCAGCTTTACGCCGCTGTGACGGCGGAGTTCGATCAGGGGCGCCAGACGAGCATCGAGTGGGAAGAACTCGCGCCGAAAGCCGCTGAACTGCTCGACAGAGATAGCGTCGCAGGCGATTAATTCGGGAAGGGTGAGGCGCGCTGAATAGCTCGGCGTGCCTCAAATCGCGGGGCAATGGATCGCGCGAGCCAGCCGCCGCTGCCATAACGTCAGCTAGTCAGCGGCCACGCCGAACCGGTAGACCGTCGTTGTCGCGTATATTTCGCCGGGATTGAGCGTGGTCGTCGGGAAATCCGGCTGATTGGGCGAGTCGGGATAGTGCTGCGTTTCCAGACAGAAGCCATCGCCCTGCCGGTAGGTGCCGCCGCTCGAACCGACAACCGTACCGTCGAGAAAGTTGCCGCTGTAGAACTGGAGTCCCGGCTCAGTTGTCAGCACGTCCATTGAACGACCGGTCGTTGGCTCGACCACCCGTGCTGCCTGCGCCAGCGAATTATCCTGCGGGCGCGCCAGAACGAAGTTGTGATCGTAGCCGTGGCCGAGCACCATCTGCGGATATGAGGAGCGGATGCCCTTGCCAATCTGGATCGGCGAACGGAAGTCGAGCGGCGTCCCTTCGACGAATGCCTGCTCTCCGGTCGGGATCAGGTTGGCGTCGACCGGGGTGTAGCGGTTGGCGAACAGGCGCAGATAATGATCGTAAATCGGGCCGGAACCGTTCCCGGCCAGATTGAAGAACGAATGATTGGTCAGGTTGACGACCGTCGGCCTGTCGGTCGTGGCTGCATAGCTGATCGTCAGCGCGTGGTTGTCGTCGAGCGTGTAGGTGACGGTGACGTTCAGGTTGCCGGGATAGCCCTGATCGCCGTCGGGGCTGAAGAGCGTGAGTTGGACACCAACCGTCGTCTCAGTCTGCACCGGCTCTGACGCCCACGGCTGATGATCGAAGCCGACTGCGCCGCCATGAAGCGAGTTGACCCCGTTGTTCTGCGGCAGCGTATAGGTTTGCCCGTTGAGCGTGAACTTGCCCCCGGCGATGCGGTTGCCGTAGCGCCCAATTGTTGCGCCAAGATAGGTCGTTTTCGCCTCATACTCGGTCAGGCTCGGCAGACCGAGGACGATATTCTCGAATTGCCCCTGCCGGTCGGCGCTGCGAATGGACGTGACCACTGCGCCGTAACTGATGATTTTGATCTCAGTTCCCCCGGCGTTGGTCAGCGTATATTCATCGACGGCGACCCCCATCGACGTCGTGCCGTAAGGGCGTTGTGCAACTGAAAGCGATGCCGCCATGTGGATTTATCTCTTGGAATGAGTAAGTCGGATAAAGGAATGTCCGAGCGTGACGCTGCCGCAGCTTATTTTATCATCCATCACCAATTTTGTGGGACAGGTTATCGCCGGGGATGTAATTCACTGTGGCGGTAGCCAGCGAAGGATGAGACGAGTTCCGGCCTTCGACACGAGGAGCTGCCGCTCACTTGAAATGCACCCTGCTGCGCGACCAACCTGCTTGACAAAACCTGCCTGGTGGAGCAGATTATCGCTTATCAATAATCGATACAAGGTCATTATTTTTCTAATTTGGGAGGAAATAATGACCGTAATCGAGCTTCTATTGGAGCCTTGTAAGGAGCTGCTGATCTAAGATGCACGAGCTTATTCGCCATTCGCAGCCGTGCGCCGGACTGCCCGACACATCACGCCTCAGCAGTGTGCGGAACTGGCGGATATGGTTGATCGGATGCGGCAAGCGGCAGCAAAGGATGATCTTGCCCTGCTGGTCGATTACGATCTCCAGTTTCACCAGCGCATTTGCGAATGGTCGGCGAGCAAAACCCTGCTGCGTACCTGGATGCCGCTCTATTCGCAAATCCAGCGCTTCATTACCCAAACCCACCCTCGCTATTTTTCTGATTTGAAAGAGATCGCGGATACGCATGATACGATTGTTACGGTGCTGCGCCAGAACCATGCTGAAGACGCGGCCCGCGTTATTCAGGAACACATTATGCTGATCTGGTCGCGGATGGGGAATGAATCCGGCTGAAGGTCGGTTGGGATGCGGATGTTCGCTAAAGGGCTGTCATCATGAAGCGTTTACAGGACAAGATTGCCATCATTACGGGGGCGGGAGACGGCATCGGACGAGGGATCGCTCTGCGCTTTGCGGCTGAAGGGGCGAAAGTCGGGGTACTCGAAATCAATTCGGCGAACGGTGGCGCGGTCGCGGACGAGATTCGGGCAGCAGGAGGAGAAGCGCTCACCTTAGAGTGTGATGTATCGAATCAGACTCAGGTCGAAGCGGCAGTTGCCCGTATGGGTGCTGCCTTCGGGACGGTTAGCGTGCTGGTGAACAACGCCGCCATCATGCCGGGAGGGCGTATTCACGAGGTCAACCCCGACGACTTTGATCGCTGCGTCGCCGTCAACCTGCGCGGCGCTTACCTTATGAGCCGCGCCGTGATTCCGGGGATGCTGCGAGCGCGCTCCGGCAGCATCATTCATATGGCAAGCATCACCGGAATCCTGGGGCTGCCGGGAATCGCCGCCTACTCGATGACGAAGGGCGGTCTGGCGGCGCTGGCGCGCGCCATGTCCACCGATTATGCCCGTCTGGGCATTCGCGTCAACGCAGTTTCGCCGGGAACTATCGATTCGCCCATGCTGCACAATTTCGTCGCCGCCCAGTCCAACCCGGCGCAGATTCGTCAGGCGTTTGACGAGATGCACCCCATCGGGCGTGTCGGCACAATTGAAGAAGTCGCCAACCTGTTCGTGTTTCTGGCGTCGGACGAAGCGAGCTTTATCACCGGCGCGAACTACACGGTTGATGGTGGGTTGAGCGTCAAGGGCGAGCAGCCGCAGGACGCCCCTGCCGACGTTATGTAAGTCATCCTGCCGGAAATCCTGATTAAAAAGAACAAGCTTATGGAAATCGCACCGCGCAGCTATCAAATCATCTGCTTATCTGGCAGCAAACCGATGATCTTCGCCGCCCTGCTGACTGGCGACAGCGCGCCCATGCGGGCCAATTGCAGGCTGCTTACCGCCGCGCGCAGCGGTGAGAACCCTCTGGCGTGGAGCCTGCTGTGACGTTTACGAAGGACGCGCTAGCAGGGCAGCATATTATCATTTCGGGCGGCGCTGGCGCGTTAGGTGTCGGCATCGTCAAAGCGCTCACCGATCACGGCGCGCTGATGACGGTCAACGACGTGCTGGAGCCTGCTCAGGCATTCGCTCACCTGAATGAGGGCGGCGTCGATAGGGATCGCATCGCCTACGTGCAGGCTGATCTCACCCGGAAACCGGACGTTGAGCGCTTTGTCGCCAGCGCGGTCGAGCGCTTCGGCAGCATCCACACCGCTCTCTGCCACGCCGGAATCGTCACGACGGTCAGGCTGGTCGATGTCGATGCTGCTGAGTGGGATACCGTGATGGCGGTCAATCTGCGCGCAGCGATGCTGCTGGCGCAGGCGTCCGCCCGGCACATGCTCGAACGCGGCACCAGAGGACAGCTTATCTTCACAACCTCATGGGTTTCCGAAACGCCCTGGCCCGAAATTGGCCCTTACCACACCAGTAAGGCGGGCATGAACCAGCTCATGCGCGGCTTTGCCCGCGAGCTGGCGGCAGATGGCATCCGCGCCAATGCGATTGCTCCGGGGATCGTCGGCGCAGGTATGGCAAAACGCCAGTGGGATACCGACCCGGCGTACCGGGCGCGCGCCCAACGCGCCATCCCGCTGGGCTATCTTCAGCCCGTCGAAACAGTCGCCAGTGCCTTTCTGTTCCTGTGCAGCCCTGCTGCGTCTTACATGACAGGTAGTGTCTTATTTGTCGATGGCGGGTGCAGTCTTTATCCAATGGACTGAGTCAAGGAAACTTCATGATGAAGATCACGGCAATAGAAAGCCTGCAATGGGCTGAATACCCGCGGTTAATGGTTGTTCGCGTGCATACCGACGCCGGAATCATGGGGCTGGGCGAAACGGTGGACAAAATCCCCGGATCGAAGGGCGCTTTGCACGGCACGCTCGCGCCGCTGCTGCTCGGCCAAAACCCGCTCGATATCGAGGGACTGTGGCAGTTTGCGATGGACAATATCATGTATCACGGCTACGCCGGGGCCGAAGTCCGCGCCCTGTCCTCCATCGAAATCGCGCTCTGGGACATCGTTGGCAAGCATTACGGTATTCCCCTGTTCCAACTGCTCGGCGGGCGCGTGCGCGAAACCGTGCCGACCTACAATACCTGCATTGGCTTCGGTAACTTGAACGACTATGCTCAGTGGCACGACGACGCCGGGACGCTTGCCCGCAGCCTGCTCGATGACGGCATTGGCGCGATGAAAATCTGGCCCTTCGACCGTTTCAGCGAAGCCTCGATGGGGCAGTATATTAGCCGCAAAGACATTGAAGCAGGCATGAAACCCATCCGTCAGATTCGGGATGCGGTTGGGGATGCGATGGAAATCGGTATCGAGTGCCATTTCCGCTGGAACCGCGTCAGTATCGAGCGCATCGCCCAGGCATTGGAGCCATATAATATCCTCTTTCTGGAGGATGTCATGGCGGCGGTCTACCCCGACGAGATCAAGCGCTTTTCCGACCGCACCAGCATCCCGGTGGTTGGCTCGGAACTGCTGCTGACGCGATGGCAAATCCGCGACTGGCTGCAAAAGGGCGTCTCGCAGATCGTCATGACTGACCCGGTCTGGAACGGCGGGATCGCAGAAACGCGGCGGATTGCGAACCTGGCGGAAGCCTACGGCACGCCGCTGGTGCTGCATAATGTCGCCGGCCCTATCTGCCACGCCGTCTGTATGCACCTGGGGGCGCACATCCCCAACCTGTTCTTTGTCGAATCGGTGCGCGCTTTCTATCGGTCGTATTTCGCCGAGTTAAGCGATTACGCGCCCGTCCCGCAGAATGGCAGTTTCGCCGTGCCAGACGCCCCCGGTATCGGCGTTACTCTCAACGAAACGCTGCTAAACCGCCCCGACATCATCCGCGAAATATCCAACGGCAGCGGGCTGGCAGTTGGCAAGCGCTCAATGGGCGATCACTGGTCGGTGGCGGAAATCCGCTGATGGGTGTCCTCATTTGCTCAATCAATCCGCTGCAATCGCCCCGATCTCGTGAACATTACGGTTGATCAGGTTGTAAACTTAGTTGGAAACGAAGGCAGCCGGCGAGAGGACAGCATGATCGAGATCGAACACGTCGATTTACTCCAGATTGCCCGTGATCTGCACGATCTGCCGCGCGGGATGGAGCGGTTTCAGGAATATCTATCGACCATCCTCAATGAGACGCGCGACGATGCAAAATATCCGCCGCTCTCGGCCATGAACCCGATGGGGCGCGAGCATGTCTCCGCGCGGCTCGACGAGCTGATCGCGCTCGACGCAGAAGCGGTTGCCGCCGATGCGGCGCATGAAGCGGCGAAGCACTTTCCCGAAATCGACGGTCGCTATCAACATGGACTGGTCGTGGTCGATGATCTGCGCGGTGGCTGGACGAACCGCTATACCGTCGATGCCGGTGTGCGTTTCGGGGACAGCCATGCCCTGATGAAGCGGGGCTGGCTGAGTACCCTGCTGTGGGTCAGCGAGCCAGCGACGGCAGACGGCGTTCGTCGGGCAGTGCTGGCGTCGGTCTTTCGCTACCTCTACCGCGTCGGGCGGGAAGCGCCGCGCACGCTGCGGCAGATGATGGCACAGGAAGGCGTGGTCGGCCAGTTCGCCGGATGGACGCCGACGCTCGACGCCGACGACCTTGAATACAGCCGCGAAGTGCTTGGGCCGTATCTCGACTCGGACGATTGGACGGTGTGCATCGCGGCGCTCTTCGGCGATGAGGCGGCGCGGTCGCTCGGCTATCCGCCGCTCGGCGTCTCGGCCAATGCCGCCCTCGATCTGGCGCTGCTCGACGCGCAGACCACGCCGTAAATTCCTGTATCGATGGTTCTCTTTACGACGAAATGTGATTGCGGTATCATCAGGCCATCGCTGAGAAATGAGGTGCCTGATGACTCCTGAGCCTGACCTTTCCCGTGTTGCCGGGCTGATCGGCGATCCGTCACGCGCGGCAATCCTGACGGCGCTGCTCGGCGGCGAGGCGCTGCCCGCCAGCGAGCTGGCCTATCGCGCCCGGATTGCGCCCGCGACGGCCAGCGCCCACCTGATGCGGCTGGTCGAGGGTGGGCTGCTGGCGGTTACGACCAGCGGACGCCATCGCTACTATCGGATCGCCAGCGCCGACGTCGCCCGCGTGCTCGAAGCGCTGGCCGTGATTTCCGCGCCGCCGAAGGTGCGGGATCGGCGCGCATCCGAGGAGATGGAAGTTCTACGCGCTGCGCGGACGTGCTATGACCATCTGGCCGGACAGCTTGGCGTAGCGATTGCGCAGGCGCTGCTCGACCGTGGGCTTCTGGCGCAGGATGGCGATGAATACCGCCTGACCGAGGCTGGATCGGTCTGGCTGGCGCAGCTTGGCGTGACCGAGGCCGACCTGAAACGCGGACGGCGCAAGCTCGCGCATCCGTGCATCGACTGGAGCGAGCGGCGCGATCACGTCGGCGGCGTGGTCGGCGCGGCGCTTGCGGCGCGGCTGTTGGCGCTCGGCTGGGTCGAGCGCGTCCCGCATTCCCGTGCTGTTCGCCTGACCGATATTGGGCGCGAAGGTCTCAAGCGGGAGTTAGCTCTCGAATTGAGCGCCTAGGCAGTCTGAGGCTGCTCAGTCCAACTCAGGCGCTCTGGCCTGTCATCGGCTTCACCCCGCGACTCAGCCTGATTCCCATTGCTGGTGACTTCCGCCGCGCGAGTCGCTATGCTGCAACCTTCATTGAGGCGGCTGCGTAATGGGTCGTGTCGCAACCATTGAATGAGGATTGACGAGCATGACCGCAAGCAATCGTGACCACGGACGTAATTTTGGCGCGCTGGCGCTAATCGGGCTGGGCGTCTTGTTCCTGTTCGGTGGCTTCAACCTCGGCGCGCTGATGAATTTCGCCTGGCCGTTCTTCATCATCGTCCCCGGCGCGCTGCTGCTCTTCGCCGCGCTGACCGGCGGGCGCTCGCTGTCGGGGCTGGCGATTCCCGGCATGGTTGTCGCCGGAACCGGCCTGATCCTGTTCTTTCAGTCGATTTTCAACTACTACGAAAGCTGGGCCTACATCTGGGCGCTCTATCCCGGCTTCGTCGGCGCGGGGCTGCTCTGGATGGGGCTTCAGCGCCGTGAACAGCGTCAGGTCGAAATCGGCCAGAATCTGATGCGCGGCTCGCTGGCGGCGTTCGTGTTGTTCGGCGGCTTCTTCGAGCTGCTGGTTTTCCACCGGATTTCCGGCCTCGGCCATCTGCTGCTGCCCCTGTTCCTGATCGGCGGCGGAATCTTCCTGCTCTCCGGCGGCCCGCGCCGTCGCAGCGGACTGCGCTCATCTGGCCTGTGGGGCGCGTGGGATAAGTCGAAGAACGATGAGTGGGTGACGGAGTACAGCAGCGACAAATCGAAGCGCGGCGACTATCGGCCCCGATGGGATCTGAACCGCCGTATCGACGAAGCGCTGCGCGAGGATGATGTCCGCGACCCTGAAGGCTTCGTCTAAATCCCCTCACCCTTCTTCGGGGCGCGGGGAGACAAAAAGAGCGGGGCGGATCACACGATGATCCGCCCCGTTTTATGTCCAGCGCTCCGAAGAAGAAGGGTGAGGGGCCGAGGGTGAGGGCCGCCCTACGTCGTCCAGTCTCTCAGATACAGGAAGTCGTGGCCGATGGTGCGGCTGCTGACTTTGGCGATATTCGGCATCGTTCGCTTGTAGTGGTTGGCCTTGACGCGCCGCCAGACGTCCTCGACGAACGCGCGCCCGTAGCCTTCCTCAACCACTTCATCGAGCGTGTAGCGTTCATCGACCAGCAGGAACAGCACCTGATCGACGTCGGCGTAGCTGAAGCCAAGCTCGACTGCATCGGTCTGGCCGGGCCACAGGTCGGCGGACGGCGGCTTGATCTGCACCGACTGCGGCACGCCGAGCGCGGCGGAAAGCTGGCGAATCTGCGTCTTGTACAGGTCGCCAATCGGCTGGAGCGCTACCCCGCTGTCGCCGTAGATGGTCGAGTAGCCGAGCAGCAGTTCGGTCTTATTGCTCGTCCCCATCACCAGCCCGCTGAACTCGACCGACTGATCGTAGAGGATGGTCATCCGCAGGCGGGCCATGACGTTGCCCTTGCGCCGGTCGCTCATGGCCGGGAATCTGCCGAACAGCGGGTCGGCCATCTCGGTGATCGGCACCGTCATACTCTGGATGCCGAGCGCGGCAATCACGGCGTCGGCATCGCTCAGGCTGTCCGCCGACGAGCTTTTGTAGGGCATCCGCACGGCCATGACGTTTTCCGGGCCGAGCGCTTCTGCCGACAGGTATGCCGAGAGCGCCGAGTCGATGCCGCCGGACAGGCCGATGACTGCGCGATGCATCTGTGACTTGGCGATTTCATCGCGGATGAAGCCGGTCAGCATCCGCCGGGCGATGTCAGGATTGATGTCCAGCCGGCTGGGGCTGTTCGGTTTGCTGTTCATCGCGCGCGCTCCCTGTCCGCCGCCAGAATGCGATTCAATTCATGCTGCACCATCAGCGGACGCTCATCGCGCAGCAGCGGCAGGCGGCTGCGGGTGCGGTGCAGTTCGTTCAGGTCGATAGTTTGCGTCACCAGCGCTTCGTCGAAGTACGGCGCGTGGACGAGGAACTCGCCGTTCGGGTCGGTGATGGTCGAGCCGCCCCAGAAGTTCTTGCCGTCTTCGTAGCCGACGCGGTTGCAGTGGATGACGTAATCGGTGAACATGCTGCCATAAGCCTGATTGACCAGTTCGACCCAGCGTGAGCCAGAGAGCCGGTCGCTGCCGTCGAGGCCCCGGCTGGGGCTGGCGCTGTTGAAGATCAGGATGTCCGCGCCGTCGAGCCAGAGCAGGTAGGCCGGGGACATATGCCAGAAATCCTCGCAGATCAACATGCCGACCCGGCCATAGCGCGTGTCGAAGGCGCGGACAGTGTCGCCGGGGGCAAAAAAGCGGCTCTCGTCGAACATGGTGTAGGTCGGCAGGTAGAGCTTGTGGTGGATGTGCAGAATTTGGCCGCCGGACAGATAGGCATCGGCGATGTAGAACCGGTTGCGCTGGTCTTCCTGAACGAAGCCGACGACGATATCGAGCTGGCGGCTGGCGTCGAGCAGCCTTGCGAAGGTCGGATCGTCGGCGCTGGCGCGCAGAGCGACTTCCGGCACGAGGTCCTGTACCTGATAGCCGGTCATCGACAGCTCAGGGAACACCAGCAGCTCAACTCCGGCATCGACGGCCTGCGCGACCGCGTTCAGGTGTTTGTCAAGGTTGGCCGAGACGTCGCCGAGCTTGGGATAAATCTGCGCCAGCCCAATATTGAGGCGCATAGAAACTCCTTAAAAGAGAAGTGACGAGTAATGAGCGATGAGTAAAAGCAATATTCAGTAGTTGAGCTGGATCATTGAAGGATGCATCCTCGCCGCCGGATGGCTTTTCAGCCACCGGCGGGATGAGTCATGCGTGAGGCTGTCCCGCGGATGCCTGACATCACCTGTCCGGCGATGGCGACGACCGATAGAGCGATCAGGCCGAGGTCGAGCCACTGATCGACGCGCAGCCCGCCCGCAGACAGCGCGAAATCGCCGCGCGCGAAGCCAATGCCGAACATCTCCGCGCTCAACAGCGCCAGCACGACCCAGAAACGCGACCCGCGCAGCGCTCGAATGCGCGTCAGCCCTAACGCAATCAGCAGCGTCAGCGCGGCCAGAACGATCCCAAAGACCTGCGTGTTATAGCGCGGCGCGGCGATCCCATAGACATCTGGCGTCTCGGCGACCGCCCATGAAGGATAGCGCGCCAGCGTATCCACTTCGAGGCCATAGCCACAGGTCGCCGCCAGACAGCCATACCAGCTTGCCACCATCAGCAGCGGCAGCGCCGGAGCCAGACTGTCCAGCACCAGGCTGAACGGCACTCTGCGCCAGCGCGCCGCCGCCAGACAACCGGGCAGCCCGCCGATCAGCGCGCCGTGCCAGTCGATGCCGCCCGCGCTCAGGCGGGTGATCTCGCTGGCGTGAGCGCTGAAGTAGCTCCAGTTGAGGGCGACGTGCGCCAGCCGACCGCCGACCGCCGCGCCGATCAGCGCGCCGAGGCAGACGTCGGCGATCTGCCCCATGCGCAGGCTGGAACGAGTCTGTCCCCAGAGCAGAACGAAGGTCGCGCCCGCGCCTAGCGCCAGAGACAGCGTGAAGGTGCTGATGACGAACGGGCCGAGTCTCACTATGAGATCAGGCATCCTGAATGCGCTCCATAAAGGGTAGTTTATACACGATGTCCGGCGTCGTCAAAACGTCCACTGCAATCGAATACCTGCGTAAACTGCGCTTTGCGCGTAGAATCCTAACGGGTCGGGTCTATGTAAACAATCTCTTAGAAACCTTAATGATCCGTTGACTCTGGTTAGAGCGCGGCATAGAATCGTTATAGAGGGTAATGTTGTTTGACACATCCCCCGAATGAGGAGCA
>CAZZAO010000081.1:0-7263 GCA_964652205.1 uncultured Anaerolineaceae bacterium
GCGGCAGGCTGGCCGACCGGCGCGCCGTTGACTTCAAGCTGTACCTTCCAGTCCCCCGGCGTAAAAGTAACCTCGCTCTGGTCAATGTAGAACCAGATACAGGCTTTCTGGATGTCGAAATTGGGCGACCAGTCGTAGGAGATGACTTCGCTGCCATTCGCTGACCAGCGCGACGTGACCTTATCGCTCGGCGTCAGCCTCTCGGCGGTGGCGACGACGTAAATATCGCTGGTCGCCGTGCTGAAGGTCGTCGTCGTCCGTGTGGCGCAGTCATCGCTGCCGACCTTTTCCGCCGTGACGATATTGGACAGCGTGCCGCCGCTGGCCGACGCGCCGGGTGTTCCGGCGGACACTGCGGCTGTGCTGGCTCCGCCCGGCGTGGCGGGCGCAAGCTGGAGCGGCGGCGCGTCGGCTCCGCCGCTGCCGGGCGTGATGCTGATCGGCGTGATCTGCGGAATCGTGTTGTCCTGCACCAGCGGGGCGGGCGTGGTCAGCGTGATCGGGATGTCTGGCGTGATGGCGTTGATGTCAATTGAGGCGGGTAGCGTCCCCTGCGCGACCATCGTCGCCTGAAGGGCCTGCGTTTGTCCATCGACGTGGCCGATGGCGGTCTGGAAAAATTCGAGTGTCACCTGAAGGCGGTCGGCATCGACAGTGGCCGTCGAGCGGACGGCGGCGATCTGCGTGCCAAGCTCGGCATTCTGCGCAACCAGCGTCTGGTCGTTGGCTGCCGGGGCGAAAAACTGGCAGGCGCTTAAGCCGAGCGCGGCCAGTGAAAGGGTCACGAGTGATAGACGCTTCAAACCTGCCTCGTCTCTACTTCCCCGATACGTCTCTGTGCCTTTGCGCTGGCCTAGTGTACCAGACGAGCGGCTGGCGACAAGAGAGCAGCGAACAAGCAACAACCCCGCCGTGGGGCAGGGTTGTTGGTGTTTCGATGGAGGTGCAGGTCATCGCAGACCTGGTCCGAATAACTCGAGCACGCACGTCTACAGGCGTATCTCCCTGTTGGTTCTCGTTAGCGGTAGCCCCAGAGAGCGCGGTACGCCGCTAACCAGCCTGTTGATCTTAATTCCCAGGACATCGGCATTACCGGGAAAGCACTCTACCGTTCGTGACGCCTGTCGATCCACCGGGTAGAGCCGGACGGGACAGACGGCTGGGCTACTGTGGCCCAGCACCCTGACTAATCAGCCTTAGGCGGCGAAAGCCAGAGCAGGTGTGTTGTTTTTGGCAGTTAATGCCTTGCCCATTTTAACGAGGTTGGACGCCTCGGCCTGCAATCCGCACTCAGCCTTACCCGTCGAAACTAATTCACCCCCGTATGACCTGACAGCTCGATCATACCACGAACCGAAACAGAACAACAGCGTGACCTGCGGTTCTGATGAAGCTCTTATGCCGACGAGCTTTGAGCGTCACCGGGCAGCGCAGCATGAGGATGAGGCTTCCGCCAGCGCCGACGGACTATTTGTTCAGCCGCCTTTTTAGCTCGGCGGTTAGCGCCGGGACGATCTGATAGAGATCGCCGACCAGCCCGAAGCGCGCCAGCCTGAAGATCGGCGCGTCGGCGTCCTTGTTGATGGCGACGATCACCTTGCTCGACCGCATCCCGGCCTGATGCTGGATTGCGCCGGAAATGCCAGCGGCGATATACAGGTCAGGGCTGACGGTCTTGCCCGTCTGCCCGACCTGATGCGCGTAAGAGATATACCCGGCATCGACCGCCGCGCGGCTCGCGCCGACCGCGCCGCCCAGCACATCGGCTAGCGGCTGAAGCGTGTTCTCGAAGCCGTCGCGGGCTTTCCAGACGGCGGCATCGACACCTGCCGGAGCATCCTTCGGGTTGGATGCCAGCCCGCGCCCGCCGGAGACGATCACGGCGGCGTCGCTCAGATTGACCGTGCCGGTGTCCTTCTCCAGCTTCTGTACCTTGACCCTGATCTGATCCTCGGTCAGCGCGGGCTGAACGGCCTCAACCTGAACGCTGCTGGCTCTGGCAGCAGCGGCGGGGAAGGCGCGCCCGCGCAGCGTGACGAATACTGTCGCGCCGCTGGCTGAGGCATCCGCCAGCACCTTTCCGGCATAAACCGGACGCACGGCGGCTAATCCGCTGCCCTGCGCTTCGAGGCTGGTGACGTCGGTCAGCAGCGGGCTGTCGGTGTCGGCAGCCGACGCGGCCAGCAGTTCGCGCCCGCGTCCATCGGCGACCGCGACGACGACTTTCGGCGCGCGTTCCCTGACCAGTCGGGTCAGCAGCGCGGCATACGGTTCGAGTCGGTCATCCTTCAGGGTCGAGTCATCGCTGACGAGCGCCTGATCCGCCCCGTGCTGGCCTGCTTCCTGCCCAATCGCCTGCGCGTTGTCGCCGAAGACCAGCGCGACCAGCGGCAGGTTGAGCCGGTCGGCCAGCGCGCGGCCAGCGCCAAGCGCTTCCCATGCTGCCGGGACGGCCTGACCGTCAGCGGTTTCGATCCATGCGAAAATGGCGCTCATAGCACTTTCTCCTCAAGCAGGCGATCCACCAGCGTCGCGGCCTGTTCTTCAGGCGTGCCGGTGATAATTTCGGTGTGCAGGTCGCGCGTCGGCAGGTTGCGGAACCCGGTCACGCTGACGCTCGCCGCCGGGACGCTCGCGTTGAGGTCGGCAGCCGCCCAGACGGGAATCGCAGCTTTCGACGCCTTGCGGATGCCGATGAATGACGGGTAGCGCGGCTCGTTGATGTCTTTCATGACGCTGACGACGGCGGGCAGCGAAGCCGTGACGGTTTGCTTGCCCTGTTCGAGCAACCGCTCGACGGTGATCGTCTTAGCCGCGAAATCGACCGCGACGATCTTCGAGACGTAACTCAGCATTGTCCAGCCGAGCTTACGCGCGGTCATGACGATGTGCGCCTCGGTCGCCACATCCACGCTCTCACGTCCGGCGAGGATCAGATCAACGTCGCCGAGTCGATTAATGACTGCTGCCGCCGCGGCGGCATAGGCCAGACTGTCATTCGGGTCGATGGCGCTGTCCTCGACGCGGATGGCCGCGTCCATGCCCATTGCCAGCGCGTGCTTGAGGGCGTCTTCGTGCAGAGCAGGGCCGATGGCGGCGACGGTCGCCTTGCCGCCTGCGTTCTTCGCCTGAACAATCGCTTCTTCGAGCGCATACTCGTCCCACGGGTTGACGACGAGCGCCGCGTCGCCCCAGGTAACTTTGCCGTCAGCGCCGACTTCGACGCGGGCTGCCGTGTCCGGCGTGCTGCGGGTAAATACGACGACGTGCAAGGGAAAACCTCCTGAAAAAGTGCTGAGTACCGAGCGCTGGGTGCTGAGTAAAACAGGAACCCGGCCTCTCTGGTTTATAGCGTGATTGTAACGCATGGCGGGGCGCTGGCCTAATCAGGCCGGTCGCTGATGGGTCTTCCGTAGGGACGAAAGATGGCGCGGGAGAATTTCGCGGGGGCGTGATGCATCACGCCTGCGTTGAGGACGGGATAGACTCGATGAACCCGGAAAATCCGGCGAACGGGTAGGGGCCAGACTGGTCAGATGGCGGGGGAAACCGAGGCGTTTCTGCCGTAAATTAAGCTCATTCAACCGACACTCTTGTATGGAGCAAAACACATGGCTCGCCAGCATTCACGTAACGGCGCAATTTTCCTGATCGTCCTCGGCCTGCTGATCCTGCTCAGTCAGGCGGGGATTAATGTCTGGCGTGTTTTCGGGCTGGTCAACTGGAACCTGTTCTGGCCGCTGCTGCTGATCGCGCTCGGCGTGGCAGCGCTGACTCGCCGTCAGAAGCAGGTGTAACCGGCGCGAAGGCTGTCGAAAACGGCGTCGCTGAACTTCAGCGGCGCCGTTTTATTGATTCTCGTCGCTGCTTTTGCCGATCAGCTTGATTTCCTGATAGGCGTACTTGCTGCGGATGTGGCTGTTGAAGTAGCGGCCTTTCGAGTCGCTGGCGAGCATTTCCTGGTAGACCTTCTCCGGCACGTCAAAATACTGGTAGATGCGCCCGCTCTCGAACTGAATTTCGAGCACGCGCGTGTGGCCGACCGCGCCAATCACGCTCGATTCGACCTCGGTCTTCTTCATGCTTCGGCTCCTCTGCTGTGATCGATAGAGGATTTATAGTGAGCTGGGTTTCGGCGCGGGCGTGCCGACTATCGCCCTGATGATATGCTAACCGTTGTCTGATCGGGCGTCGATAGGTTGCATCATGCCCCGATGACGAGCAGCCCGGAGCGGGTGTTTCACCCTTCTCCGATCAGGAGAAGGGCGAGGGATGAGGACGCGCTACTGTTCCTTCTGATAGTTCAGGAACAGCGCGGCAATCGCGCCGGGAATCCACCCGGCAATCGTCAGCGCCAGCACGATCAGGATCGTGCCGCAGCCCCGGTCGAGCACGGCCAGCGGCGGGAAAATAATGCAGAGAAGCGCGCGACCCAGACTCATGACAACCTCCAGAGGAATAGGACTGAGGGCCAGGGACTGAGGACTGAGTAAATGACCGGGGGCGATCCCCCTGTTTTACTTCATCCTGACGACTCGACCCTTGTTCCCCTATACGCAGGGGAACCGAAAACGTTGCTTCTGCGGTTAGAGGTCGAGGAAGCCGACGATAATTTCGGCCAGCTTGCGCGCCGTGTCCGGCGTCAGGTGCAGGCCATCGAAGGTGTACTGGAAGCCCTTGCGCTGGCGCTCGGCCTCGTAATCGTCCCAACCTTGCTGCTCGCGCTGGCCGATCTGGCGGATGTAATCCATCGACAGCGGCGGACGCTCCGGCACGTCTCCCGGTGGAAACTTCTCCATCAGGTCGAGTGTCGGGATGTTGAGCGTCCGCGCGATTTCCGCCGCCGCGTCGTTGAAGGCGCGTGTCGCCGCCACCGTCGTCGGGTTGTATTCCATCATCGGCAGCCCGACCCATGCCTGCGCGTGCGCAAGCTGGATTTGCGTCAGCAGCTCGCGGTAGGTCTGCGTGTACAGGTCGAGCGTCATCACGCCTTTCGGCGCGCCCTTACGCCGCCGGTAGTAGTGCCGGGTATCGGGCTGGCACGACGAAATGGCGTCGTTGCCGCCGATCAGAACGAAGACGCCGTCCGGCTTGCGCGCCAGCACGTCTTTGTCGAGCCGAGCCAGCAGGTTGACGACGGTATCACCGCCGTTACCCGCATTGATGATTTCATGCTGCGGCAGCCGCCGGGCGACTCCGGCGACGAAATTGCCGCCGTAGCCGCCCCAGGTCAGGCTGTCACCCAGAAAAACCAGTCGCATAACGATCCGTTCATGATAAAGGTCAGTCGATATTGACGAGCTGCATCGTCACTCTGGCGCGCTGCGGGTCGCTGAGGTCGATCAGCACCTGCTCGTAGAGCGCGCCGTTGCTCGACGTGCCGTAGAGGACAGAGCTTGCCCGGCGGGCGTTCTTGCTGACAACCGCGTTGTCCGGCGCGGACGTCGCCCATTCGGTGATCGCCGTGCTGGCCTGAAAAGCGCGGACGTCGGCAGTCGGAATCGTGAAGCTGGCCTCATAGCTCGGGTTGAAGTCGTTGCTGCACGTCTCGCGGACGTCCTGCGCGCTGGCGGGCAGGGTGGCTGTGTAGCCGTAGAAGCGATCCGAATCGCAGGCGATGGGCGAGTCGAGCGTGAACAGGCCGCAGCCTGACAGGATCAGCGCCATCAGCAGGCCGATAAGCGAAAGGTGTTTGCGTTCAGGCATGATGCCGTCCTCACATAATTAGGCGATGCCTGCCAGACGCGCTCAGGCCGTTTCCGGTTCCCGCTGCCAGTCCTCGGCGTCGTAGGCGGGCAGCTCGCAGCGCAGCGGGCGGTCTTCGCGGAAGCCGAGCGCGTAGTCGGCCTGCATCAACTGGTGAATCTCGCTCGTGCCTTCGTAGATGACCGCGCCCTTGCTGTTGCGCAGGTAGCGCTCGACTGAATACTCGTCGCTGAAACCATACGCGCCATGCACCTGCACCGCTTCGAGCGCCGCCTTGACGCTGGCGTCGGTGGCATACCACTTTGCCATGCTGGTTTCGCGGGTGTTGCGCTGGCCGGTGTTCTTCATCCACCCGGCGCGCAGGTAGAGCATCTGCGCCGCATCGTGCCACTGCTGCATGTAGGCGAGCTTCTGCTTGATGAGCTGGTGTTCAGCAATCGGCGTGCCGAAGGTCTTGCGCTCGTGGGCGTACTTCAGGCTGTCTTCAAGGCAGGCACGGATCAGGCCGGTCGCGCCGCTGGCGACGGTATAACGGCCATTGTCGAGCGAGGCCATCGCAATCTTGAAACCTTCACCTTCCTCGCCCAGACGGTTGGCCGCCGGGACTTCGACATCCTGCATGGCGACCCATCCGGTCGATCCGGCGCGGACGCCGAGCTTGCCGTGGATGTCGCCGGTCGTCACGCCGGGCATCTCGCGGGTGACGATGAAGGCCGTCATGCCGCGATGTCCGGCGTTCGCGTCGGTCTTGGCGACGACGAGGAAGTTAGTCGCTTTGGTCGCCAGACTGATCCACATTTTCTCGCCGTTGAGGATGTACGTATCGCCGACCTTGCGCGCGGTCGAGGCCATCGCCGCCACGTCGCTGCCCGCGCCGGACTCGGTCAGGCCGAATGCGCCGTAGACTTCGCCGCGCGCCTGCGGAGCGAGAAAGCGCTGTTTCTGATCTTCGCTGCCCCATTGCAGCAGCGATAGGCTGGTCAGCCCGGCATGAACCGACATGACCACGCGCAGGGTCGTATCGGCGCGCTCCAGCTCCTCGCAGACCAGGCCGAGCGTGATGTAGTCGAAACCCTGACCGCCGTAGCGCACCGGGATCGAAATGCCGAGGATGCCCAGTTCGGCCATTCGCGGCAGCGTCGCCGGGTTCATCTCCTGTTTGCGATCCCAGTCGCCGATGGTCGGGATAACCTCGCGCGCGCAGAAGTCGCGCACCATTTTCTGTGCCTGCAACTGTTCATCGGTCAGTGCAAAGTCCATCTGTATTCTCCAAACCCGTGGGTCGGTTCGCGTGGAAAATTGTTGTAGCATTATAGCGTAATGATTCGCTCGGAGATATGGACGATGGATTCGGCTGCGACCGCGCCTGACCCGCTGATTACGACCTACCTGCATATCATCGCGCTGGCGGATTTTCGACCGGCGTTTCTGCCGCCTGAGGCGCTGACCGGTGTGACGCTGATGCGAATGCAGGGTGTCGATGTGCCGTTTTATCGCTTCCTTTATGGCAGCGTCGGCGGGCCGTGGCGCTGGCGCGACCGGTTGATGATGTCCGAC
>CAZZAO010000081.1:7278-25969 GCA_964652205.1 uncultured Anaerolineaceae bacterium
GCGGGCTATTTCGAGCTGCGCGGTCAAAACGGCGACCTTGAGCTAGGCTATTTTGGCCTGCGTCCGGCGTTCGTCGGTCGCGGGTTGGGCAAGCACCTGCTCAGTCTGGCGATTCAGCAGGCGTGGGCCGAGGGCGCGCGGCGGCTGTGGGTGCATACCTGCAACCTCGACGCGGCGCAGGCGCTCGATAACTACCTGAAGCGCGGCTTTAAGGTCTATGCTGTTCACGAGGAGCCGATGCCGGTACGATACCTGGAGCCATGATGGACGCCCAATCGACGGAAATTCGATGGCTCTGGTTGTGCGGCCTGTTGGCTCCGCCGCTGTTCATTGCGACGGTCATTCTCGGCGGCGCGCTTCGTCCCGGCTACAGCCCGCTTTTTTCGTCGGTCAGCGAACTCACCGCTGTCGATGCGCCGAATAAAACGCTGCTCGACGCGCTCTTTCTGGTTGTTTACCTGCTGCTCGCGCTGTTCGCCCTCGGCCTCTCGCGCAGCGCGCGTCGTCAGCGGCGCGGGCGGAGCAGCGGCATCGCCTGTGCCGCCGCGCTGATCGTTACGGCCTTATGCTGCGCGCTGCTGCAAGTATTTTTCCCTCAGGATGCCGGTGGGTTGAAAGCCGTCGTTTCGGTCATCGGCGGCCTGCATATTCTGGTGGCGACGGCGGCGGCGCTCGGTGGGGCGGCTGCGATCCTGTGCGCGGCACGGTGGTTCAGCGGGCAGCCAGATGGGCGGGGCTACAGCCGCTATTCGCTGGCGACCTGCGGGCTGATGTTCATCAGCGGCGGCTTCGATCTGCTGGCGGCGATCATCCAGTTTCCGCTCTTTGGGCTGATCGAGCGCACGACGATTGGCGCATTCGTCCTGTGGGTCTTTCTGACTGCCTTGAGGCTCACGGCGTGGCGTATTCCCGCTTTCAGCGCGGGGCGTCGCGCCCGCAGCCCATGAAAACATCCAGCCATCTGGCCGGACGTTTTCATGGGACTGAGAGGGGTCAGGCCGAGGCCGCCGCCGGGAGCGCTGTCGCTGCTGTGACCGGGTCGGCGGGCTGGCGTGGCTCAAGCTGCATCATGACCGGGCCGCTCGGTCGCAGCGTCAGCACCGGCTGCGGCTCGATCTGCTGGCCGGGAACCAGCCGAAGCTGGTAGCGCTGGGCGATAGTCGCCAGCACCAGCACCGCTTCCATCATGGCGAAACCGTTGCCGATGCACACGCGCGGGCCAGCGGCGAACGGCAGGTACGCATATTTCGGAATGTTCTTCTCGTTTTCCTTCGAGAAACGCTCCGGCCTGAACTCAAACGGCGCGTCGAAGGTGCGGGCGTCGTGATGCAGCACGTTCAGGCTGATGAAGATGATCGTCCCCTTCGGCACGAAATAGCTACCGAGCGTCGTCTCCTGAAGCGACTCGCGGGCAATGCCGGGGATTGGCGGGTAGAGGCGCATCGCTTCCTTGATGACCATCTCGGCGTAGCTGAGCTGGCGCAAGTCGGCCATCGTCGGCGCGCGCCCGCCGAGGACGCGGTCGATTTCCTCGTGAACTTTCGCTTCAATCTCCGGGTGCTGCGCCAGCAGGAACCACGTCCACGTCAGCGCGTTGGCCGTCGTCTCGTGACCGGCCAGCACGATAGTCACAGCCTCATCGCGGAGCTGCCGGTCGGTCATCGGCTTGCCGTCTTCGTCCTCGGCGGCCATCAGCATCGAGAGCAGGTCGCCCCTGTCCTGATTGAGCTTGCGCCGTTCGTCAATGATGCCCATGACGACTTCATCGAGCATTCGGGTCGCGCGCTTGACGCGGCGGTTGCGCGGCGTTGGTATCCATGCGGGCAGGCCGAAGATCGCCGACTGTGACAGTTCGTTGGTGGTGTGCAGCAGATCGGTCAGCGCCACGCCGACCGTGTCGGCATCATCGGCGATCTCGTAATCGAACAGCGACCGGGCGACGATGCTCAACGTCAGGCGAATCATCTCGTCGTTAATGTCGATGGCGCTGTTCGTCTGCCAGCCGTCGAGCATTCGCCGGGCATAATCGACCATCACGCCGCCGTAAGACGCGATTCGCTGATGGTGAAAGGCGGGCTGTGCCAGCTTGCGCTGGCGCTTCCAGAACTCGCCATCGCTGGTCAGCAGGCCATCGCCGAGGAAACGCGAGAGCAGCAGCTTGTAGATCGGCGCTTTGCGGTACTCGCTGGCCTTCTCGACCAGCACTTCGCGGATCGGCTCCGCGCCGGTGACGAGGTAAGCGCGCCGGTTGGCGAAACGGATCGCCGCGACCTCGCCGTAATCGCGCGCCAGCGCGAATTCGTAATTGATCGGGTCAGCCCTGAATTGGGGGATGCTGCCGAGCAGAAAGTGTCCGCGTGTGCCGGGGGGCAGAACTGGTTTCGCCTGTATCATGGGGTCGGCTCCATGCCTTATAGTCATTGTGTCTGCTAATTGACACTATGTACGTTAGATAGCATAATCCAGTTGTCGAGGCCGTCAAGAAGCAATTTAAGCGCGCTGTACGTTAGTGGACACCTGTCTATAGAAGGGTATTTTTATCATGCGGAAGACCGATCCTCGCGTGATTCGCACGCGGGCCATGCTCCATGAGGCGCTCATCGCGCTGATCGGCGAGCGCGGCTATGACTCGATCAGCATTCAGGACATCACCGACCGCGCTGGCCTGCGCCGCGCGACCTTCTACCTGCACTACCGCGACCGGGAAGAATTGATGTTCGAGATTCTGCGCGACTTCTACGAGGGGATCGTCGAGGAGTTCAAACACCTGCCCTTCGCCGCCATGACTGCTGACGCCGAGCGAGTCGTCCAGTTAGCCGTCTTTCGCCACGCGCAGCAGCACAGCCGGCTCTATAAGGCGATCTTCTCCGGGCAGGGATCGAATACCATCATTCGCTACATCCGCGACTGGCTGGTGACCAGCTACCGCGATCTGTGTCAGGTTGATGAGCGCCTGGCCCATGCCAGCGTCCCGCTGGAAGTCCTCGGTACGTTCGAGGCGTCGATCAAGATCAGCATGGTGCAGTGGTGGCTCGATAACGACATGCCCTATACGCCGGAAGCAATGGCCGATATGTGCGCTCGGCTGACTCTGGGCGGCGTCGACAGCGCGCTGCCGACGCTGACTGCCGGGTAGGACAGTCAAAATCGCCCGCGCAGGCGACCCTGCGCGGGCGGGCAGACGATGAAGCAGCAGATTTACTTCCTGAGGTCGTCCTCGACGCCGTGCTTGACCTCAGCGGCCTTGTGCTTGACGTCCTGAACGATGGTGTCCGGCTCTTCGCGGATGATCTCGATGGTGACGCGGGCCAGCAGCGCGGCAATCGCGCCCAGTCCAGCCAGCACCGGGTTCAGCCACAGGACAGCGCCGCCGACCGCCACGCCTGCGGTCAGCGGAATTTCGAGCAGCGTGCGCCCGTCCTGATTGCGAATGATGAGGCGGCGGACATTGCCTTCATCGACCAGCGCCTTGACACGGTCGACAAGCTGGTTTCCGGCGACCTCGAACTGTTCGTTGAGGTTGCGCTCCTCGGCGAACTGCCGGGCCTTGTCGGCGGCGACATTGACGCCTTCCGTGACCTTCTGTCCGGCAGACTGAAGCGTCTCGTTGATGCGGTCGCCGGGCGTCGGTTCCTGCGGGTTCTTCGGTTCGTTGACGGACATGATGGTTGTTTGCTCCTGAAGTTATGCGCCGCGCTCAGAAATGTCGCTGGCACTCGATTTGATTTCTCTTCATAATGTACGCAGCTTCCAGTTGAGAAGTTGCACATTTCAATTGACATTATAGCGCAACTTAAATGACAAATTGCACTTACAGTCGTCAGGCGCGAACGTTTTAACCTATCTATAATCAAGTAGGGTGCAGCTTTGCCCGGCGCGGGCAATTCTGGTCGGGGTGAAGGAGAGGCGTCATGAAAACTAAACGGTGGATTCCGGCATTCGTCCTCATCAGCCTTGTGCTGGCGCTTCTGCCGTCGCTGGCCTATGCGGACTTCGGCAGTAACTGGACTGCCGAATACTATGATAATGAAAACCTGAGCGGCAGCCCGGTGCAGATCGACAACGGCATCAACGGCGTTAACTTTAACTGGGGCAGCGGCAAGCCGATCAGCAAGGTCGATAGCGATAAGTTCTCGATTCGCTATTCCTCGACGCAGACGTTCGGCCAGGGAACCTACGAGTTCCTGCTGTCTTCTGATGACGGCGCGCGCGTTTTCATCGACGGCAACCTTGTGCTCGACCGTTTCGTTTCGCGCCCGCTGACGACCGACCGCTTTCAGCAGACCTTAACGGCGGGCGATCACAGCCTCAAAGTCGAATATTTCGAGAATAAGGACAACGCCTCGATTCAATTTCAGTGGTTCCTCGTCAGCGCGGCAACGCCGGTTGTGATCCTGACGCCGGGGTTGATTGGCTCGGTCGCCACGCCCATTCCGGGGCCAGCGGCGACTATCGCGCCGAGCGGCCCGCAGGCCAGCCTGACGTTTGTGCGCGGGCTGGCGCTGCGTACCGGGCCGTATCTCGGCGCGACCATGATTACCACGCTGACCCGTGACACCAGTTATAACGTCCTCGGTCGCAACCGTTCCGAAGGCATCTACAACTGGTATCTGATCCAGATGAGCGATGGTCGGCAGGGGTGGGCTTCGGGTCGCTATCTCGACCTGAACGTGGAAGTCAATTCCGTGCCGGAAGTCGGCAGCGTCTTCGACACCTTCAATGACGCGCCCGATATTGGCGCGCGGGCCATTCCGCGCGCGGTCATGATCCTGCGCAAGGGGCCGAGCGTGCGCGCTGAGGCCATCGGCAAGATCGGTTACGGCGAAGTCGTCGAGTTAATCGGGCGGACGGTGCAGGCCAATACCAACCAGTGGTATCAGGTGCGCCGGGGCAGCACCGGGGAAGTCGGCTGGATTTACGCGCCCTGGGTGACGGTCAAAGGCGAGATCAATCAGGTGCCGATCCGTTAGAAAACTGAGCCGGAGACGGAGAAAGCGAGAGGCCCTGTGGATACTCCACAGGGCCTCTTTTATCTGGATGAGTGATTTTCACGTAAGCGTCCGGAATCCGTCTGTCTGATCCGCGAACGGTAGACAGCGCATTTTCGCGGAAAATCTTGATACTATCTTGACCCCGTTCGGCTGCCACATCCCTATAATGAGCAGTATCGTCTAGAACACGTCAAGCAGCGTTACTTCATGCTTTCACCCCGAAGCAAATCATCCCCCCACTCAGGATTCAATCTCCAACTCCAGGGCGATGATGGGCTGAACGGCCTGTCTGGCGGTCATGCGCCGCCCTGCTGACTTCCCGCGCGTTGCAACTGATAGAACTTCAAGCCCGCTCTGGCTGCGGCCCCCAATCGTGTGTGGCGCAGTACGGGCCGGGCTTCATGAAAGGGTTATTCGATGGCGTTCAATGTCCAGCGCCTGCTGATCGGCAAGCCGCTCCAGACCAAAGACCTGCCGCATCAGGCGATCAGTAACCGGGTTGGCCTGGCCGTTTTCGCCTCAGACGCGCTTTCGTCGACGGCTTATGCGACTGAGGAAATTCTGATCATCCTCGCGTTGGCCGCGACCAGCCACAAGATGTGGCTCTCGGATGGCTATATTCTCGGCCTGTCGATCCCGATTGCGATTGCGATTGCCATCCTGCTGGTGATCGTCACGATTAGCTATCGCCAGACGATTTTCGCCTATCCCAACGGCGGCGGCGCCTATATCGTGGCCCGCGACAATCTGGGCGAAGTTCCGGCGCAGATTGCGGGCGCGTCCCTGCTGACCGACTATGTCCTGACGGTGGCCGTCAGCGTCTCGTCCGGTGTCGCGCAGATCACCTCAGCGTTCCCGGTCTTGCTTCCCGCTCGCGTTTTTCTGGCCGTTGCCGTGATTATTCTGATCACCGTCGTCAACCTGCGCGGCGTGAAGGAAAGCGGACGGATCTTTGCCGTGCCGACTTACTTTTTCCTGGCGACCATGTTCCTGACGATAGGCGTCGGCCTGATTCGCTACTTCACCGGCACGCTGCCGGTCGTCACGGGAGTTGTCCCGGAGCAGGTCGGCCTCGAGTCCGCTGTGGGCGGCGCGCTGGTGTTCCTCGTCCTGCGCGCCTTTTCGAGCGGCTGTACCGCGCTGACCGGCATTGAAGCGATTTCTAACGGCATCACGGCTTTCCGTGAGCCGCGCAGCGCCAATGCCGCCAAAACGCTGACGGTCATGAGCAGCATCCTGATTGCGCTGTTTCTGGGGATCACCTTCATTGCCAATAAAATCCAGGCCATCCCCAGCCCGACCGAAACCGTCATTTCTCAGCTTGGGCGCGCGATTTACGGCAACGGCAGCATCTTTTATCTGCTGGTCCTGGCAGGGACGGCGCTAATTTTGCTGCTGGCCGCTAACACCAGCTATGCCGACTTTCCACGGCTGGCAGCGCTCCATGCGGGCGATGGTTTCCTGCCGCGCCAGTTGACCTTTCGGGGGAGCCGGCTGGTTTTTTCGACCGGCATTCTCGTGCTGGCCTTGCTGGCGTCAATGCTGGTGATTATCGCGCGCGCTTCAGTGACGGCGCTGATCCCGCTCTATGCTATCGGCGTCTTTCTCAGCTTCACGATGTCGCAGACGGGCATGGTTGTTCGGCTGCGAAGGATCGGCAGACTCAAGCCCGGTGACAAGCTTCAGGGTCTGGAAACCGTCATGGAGTATGATCCTCACTGGCGTAAGAAGATTGTCATCAGCACGATTGGCGCGATCTGTACCGGGATCGTCATGATCGTGTTTGCCGTCACCAAGTTTACGAGCGGCGCGTGGTTTGTCGTCCTGCTGGTGCCGTTTCTGGTCTTTATCTTCTTCCGTATCCATCACCACTATAAGAAGGTGGCCGAAGCCCTGAGCCTCAGTGACCATCAGCCGATGGAGCTTCCTGGCCCGGTCGAAACCCTGATTCTGGTCGATGATGTTCACGCTGAAACGGCCAAGATGGTCAACTTTGCCCGCTCGCTGGGGCATCCCTGGCGCGCCGTTCATGTCGCCGTTGACGAGGCGAAGGTTGAGCGAGTCATCAAGAAGTGGAAGGAACGGATTGGCGAGGGCGACCTGATTATCCTCGAATCCCCTTACCGAATGCTGACCGTCCCGCTTCGAGAGTACGTCGAGGCGATTCAGACTGAAAACCCGGGGAGCTTTGTCCATGTGATCCTCGGCCAGCTCGTGATGGATACTTACGCCGAGCAGCTCCTGCACCAGAACAGCCCGTTGATTTTCAATCTGGCTCTCAGCCACCTCGACCGTGTGGCCGTCACCAGCGTCCCGTACCAGATTCATCACGCCGATCTTGAGGACAAACCGGCGCATTCGCAGCCTCAGGCAGCACCGCCGGCGTCAGAAGCCCCACCAGCGCCAGAAGCGCCGCTGGCGCCTGGCCCCTGACCGGATTACGCCGTCTGCGCGCTGCGACCGAGCAGTGACCAGACATAACCCGTACTCGGCGCGAACAGGAAGGCCAGCAGAAACAACGCCGTCAGCGTCAACACGATGGCGGCGCTCGGCGCGACCTGAAGCGTGTACGAGAAATACATCCCGGCGACCCCGCTGATCGCCCCGATCAGCGCGCCGACAGCCATCATGTGGTGCAGCCGCTTGACGAACATCCGCGCGGTCGCCGCCGGCGTGACGAGCATGGCCGCGACCATCGCCACGCCGACGGCCTGCAAGCCGATCACGACGGTTAGCGCCAGCAGCACCAGCAGCGTCAGTCGCAGCGCCTCACCCGGCAGGCGCAGCGTCCGCGCCAGCACCGGGTCGAACGAGATCAGCAGAAATTCCTTGTAGAGCAGGGCAATGGCCGCCAGCACAATCGCCGCGACGATGACCATCAACCTGAGGTCGTCACTGGTGACGGCGAGGATGTTGCCGATCAGGATGTGAGTCAGGTCGGTGGCGTAGTTCTGTGCTTTGGAGATGATGCCGATGCCGAGCGCCAGCGCGCCAGCGAAGATCACGCCGATGGCGGTGTCCTCGCGCAGTCGCCCGCCGCGCGTCAGCAGGCCGATGCCGAGCGCCGACAGCACGCCCGCGATCATCGCCCCGATTTGCAGCGATTGAGCGCTGCCGTTGGTGGTGATGAAGGCCACTGCCACGCCGGGCAAAATGGTATGGGCGAGCGCGTCGCCGAGGAAGGCCATGCCGCGCGTGACGACATAAGCGCCGATCACGCCGCTGACTCCGCCGATCAGGATGACGGCGATCAGGGATCGCTGGAGAAATTCAAAGCGAGCGACCGCGTTGATGAATTCGATGACAGGCTGCATCTTCACCGCTGTAATGAAACAATGTCTCAGTTAGCGGTATGATAGCGCTCGCCTGGTTATTTCGCCAGACTGAAGATGTTCTCTGGCAGGGCCGGGTTGAGTTCTGCGCCCGTCGCCCTGACCTCGAACACAGGGACGTCGTCCCAGGCCAGCGTCAGCGTTTGCGGCACGAGCAGGTCGCCAAACGCGGTCTGGTCGAGGCCGGGCTGCAAGCTGAAGGTCTGTTCCTTGCCGATGTCCCAGTTGTAGGCCGTCGTGCTGACTTTGATGACGCGGCTGGCGTCATCGGTGACGACCAGCGCCGCGATGCCTGACGCGGTGTGGATGGCCTGGAAGCTCTGCGGCCCGGCGGTCTTCAGCTCGATGCTCGTATCGTTCAGCGGCGTCAGCATCAGCGCGTTGAAGGCCCACATCTGCCGTCGGGCCGACTCCGTATCCGCTGCCGACGTTTTTGCCTGCCCGGAGTCATCGACCTTCGCCCCGTCGAACAGGATCGTCTTGTGCGCAATCGTCACCATCAGCAGCAATCCGGCAAATTCGGCGCGGAACTGGAACGGGAAGCGGGCGGTGTAATCGACCGTGATCGGCGCCCATCCCCGGTAAAAGCCCCGGATGACGCGCGCCCGGCCTTTGAAGCTCAGCTTCAGGGTTTCGAGGGTCGGCGGACGAAAACCATAACGTGCGTCGATGGCGCGGCGAAGCAGATCGCGGCTGGCTGCATCGCCGCGAGTCATCAGGAGTACAGGCATGGCACGGGTGTCCTTCCTCTGCGCGGGGCGTCATCTTACACCTGAGTGCAGTGTAACAGAAACAGGGCCGATCTCGTTTACGGATTGTATAGAAAATTGTAAATTCTTTGCCTCAGCGCCGCCAAAAGACTGGATTTACAATAGAGTAAGGTGCTGTGCCAGCGCGCTAGCCCAATGGATGTTGACGAGCTGCCTTTATTTATAATGGGAGACTGATTTTGGACTCAACTGCTGCCACGCTTGCCGCCATTGATTTGCCGCTGGGCCTGGCTGCCGTTGGGCTGCTGGTCATTGCCGTGACCGTCCAGCTTCGCGCGCGGCGCAGTATGCGCTGGTTATCGACGACCGGGCGCGTCAGCTCAGCGACGGTCGATGTGCGCGTCGACGGCGGCGCGAACGGTCGCTCGACGCTCTACTGCCCGATGATCGCTTACGAGTATCAGGTTGAGGGGCGTGACTACCTGCAAAATCGCCTGCTGATCGGCGCGCCGGTCAGCTCCAACTTTCGCAGCAGAGCGCAAAAATGGGTTGATCGCTATCCCGAAGGCAGTGCCGTTACCGTCTACTATAACCCGGCTGATCCATCCGAGGCGGTGCTGGAGCGCAGGGCGGGCGGCCCGGTCATGCTGTTCTGGGGCGCTGCCGCCATCCTGATCGCCGTCGCGGTCGTGGTCAGCCTGTGGGTCGGCGGTGGAGCGCGCTAAGGCGCGGCGTTTACGCCCTTTTTATAATCTGCTGACGCGCGGAAAGCACCCGCAGCTTATAATGCTTTGCTAACGATAGGCTGTGGAACGGACGACGTGCTATGCCTGACCTCTCTGGCGTAATGACCGGGGCATCGCTGCTAACCGCTGCGGCGGTGGCTGTTCCCTTTGTCATCGTCGCGCTCGGCTTTCTCGTCTGGGTGCTGCGTAACCGCCGCCGCGCCGACGCCAGCAGAAGCTGGAACAGGACGACTGGTCGCGTCGTTCAGGCGCAGGTCGAGGCGCGCCGCTCGCGCAATCAGCATGGCTACAGCACGTCGTACTATCCGGTCGTCATCTACGAGTACGCCATTCACGGTCAGCGCTACCAGAACGACCGCATCAACTTCGGGCCGGAACTGGGATTCGGCAGCGCGGGGCCGTCGGAGACGGTTGTCGGGCGCTACCATGTCGGCAACGTCGTCGATGTCTACTTCGATCCTGCCAACCCGGCGGAATCAGTCCTTGAGCGCAGCGCTGGCGGCGGGAACAGGCTGCTGCTCGTCGTCGCTGCGTTGATCGTCGCCGTTTTGCTCTGCACGGGCGTCATTACCTTCGGCTCGCTGGCGATGACCGGGCAGGTCGTCAATTCGATCACCTCGCAGGTCAACGGTATGCTCACGCAAGTCCCTAAGTGAGCCGGACTCCGCGAATCGAACAGAGCCGCTCAATCGAACGGCTCTGACTTTTCCCGGCGCTCGGTATCTCTCAGTAGACCGGCATCGTCGTATCGATCTGACGCGCCCACGCCAGAATGCCGCCGTCAACGTTGACCAGCTTGCGCTTATCGTAGCCGAGTTCGATCAGCGTCTCGATGACCCGGTTGCTGCGCGCGCCGGAACGGCAGTAGACGATCACTTCGCGGTCGGTCGGGATGTCCCTGAGCACCGTCTGCTCAGGCGCCTGCGCGCCGGACGCGACCTGAAAGGCGGCCATTTCGATCTGAGGCTTGGGAATTTTGACGTCGCCTTCGAGGTTGGAGATTTCCCATTCCTCAGGGTTACGGACGTCGAGCAGGAACAGATCATCTCCGGCGTCGATGCGCGTCTTGAGCTGCTGGACGTTGATGCTGCGAATCGGCAGGTCGTCTTCCGCCGCAGTTTCTACCTTCTCTACCACATGGTCATGGGCGGGGACGCCGCAGAACAGCTCGTAATCAATCAACTGAACCTGCTCGTGCGGGATACTGCAGACCGGGCAATTCGGGTCTTTGCGAACCTTGATGGTAGTGAAGCTCATATCGAGCGCGTCGTAGAGCAGCATCCGCCCGATCAGCGGCTCGCCGATGCCGGTGATGAGCTTGATCGCCTCTGTGGCCTGCATCGTGCCGATTGTGCCGGGGAGAATGCCGAGCACGCCTGCCTCGGCGCAGCTTGGAACCAGACCTGGCGGCGGCGGCTCTGAGAACAGGCAGCGGTAACACGGGCCTTCGTTGGCATAAAAGACGCTTAACTGGCCCTCGAAACGCAGGATGCTGCCAAAAACGTTCGGCTTGCCGAGCTTGACGCAGGCATCGTTGATGAGATAGCGCGTCGGGAAATTGTCGGTTCCGTCGATGATGATGTCGTAGGGCGTCATGATCTCGACCGCGTTCTCTGACGTCAGCACCCTGTTATAGGTGTCGATGCGGATATTCGGATTAATGTCGAGCATCCGGGCTTTGGCGCTGTCCACCTTGAGCTTGCCGACGCTGCTCACGCCATGGATCACCTGACGCTGGAGATTGCTGTCATCGACGGTGTCGTAATCGATCAGGCCGATGCGCCCGATGCCTGCCGCCGCCAGATACAGCGCCTGCGGGCTGCCGAGGCCGCCTGTGCCGACGAGCAGGACGCTCGACGCCTTCAGGCGGCGCTGCCCCTCGACGCCGATTTCCGGCATGATGAGGTGGCGGCCATAGCGGCGGATTTCGTCGTTGGTGAGGTCGATCTGATGGGTGACCAGGGGTTTCATGGCTTCTCTTTCTCTCGCTTAAATTAGGCGTTTGCCGCCTGCAACTGTCGCTTGAGCTTACTCGCGTCGGCGACACCGTGATTGACGTCACGCGGTTGGCCGCTGCGGTCGATGATAAAGGTGGTCGGTACAGATAGGACGCCCCAGCGATCTGCCGCTTCAGTGTCCTCGGTCGCGTCGATCCGCACGACCTGTAAATCGGTTAGCTCAGCCTGCAAACGGTTGAGCGCAGGAGTCTGCTGTGTCTTGCACGGGATGCAGGTCGGCGTTGTGAAGTAAACAATCGCCGGTTTGCCGTGTTCCAGACCGCGTAAAATCGGATCAACGGCGGCTGCCGCCGCGACCCGGCCAAGCTGGCGGCGGGTCAGTGTGATGTAGATGACGTACCCCGCCAGCGTCAGGATAATCACCAGACCGATTCGTTCCAGCATCATCAATTTCCTTGCGTCTTGAGCGGCGCGGCGCTAAAACCGGGAACGCCGAAGCGATTGAGCTGGTAGTACATCAGGCAGCCGACGCAGAAATTGAGCCAGAAGTTCAGGTTCGCCAGCACGACGACAATGGCGACCAGCGCCCAGCCGACGGCGGGCGCGCCCAGCAGCAGAGCGGCGGTGGCGACGCCGTTGAAGATGGCGCCGACCAGCATGGCGAAGCGATGCGGCTCCGGGTTATCCATGCTGACTTTCGGCTTGAGAATGCCCGCAGGCACGAGCAGAGCTTTATACACCAGCCGATATGGCCCGTAAGGCACGTCGAGCGCGCCGAGAAGCTGCGCGAGTGCCACCAGCGCGACGAGCGACCACACATTGAAGATGAAGCTGACGATCAGCAGAATAATCGTCAGCGCCTGCCCGGTCTTGAGGCCGGTCTGGTCTACTCGCCGCGCGCCAACCGGTTGAGCGTCAACAAAGGCCCCTCGTCGGGTGGTGCTTCTCTTGCCCTGAGGGAGAGGGGCGGTCCGCGCCCCCGGCGATGCTCGGAATGATCCGCAGCGCGGTCGCCGCGTCAATCTCGGTGTCCAGACCGTCGAGGAAGCGGATATCGTCCTCGCCGAGGAAAACGTTGACGAAGTTGCGAAGCTGGCCGTTATTATACAGATGCGGCTTCAGGTCAGGGTACTGGGTCACCAGATCGCTCAGGGCAGCGCCGACGGTTTCGCCGCTGACGGCAACCTGAGACTCGTTATTGGTGAAGGGACGAAGCGGCGTTGGAATTTTGATGGTCGACATGGGTGTGATCTCCTTATGACTCTGCTGTCTGGCTGGCTGCGCGTGTCTGGCGCAGCCAGAGCTTATCGAGATAACCGCCTACAAGCTGATTCATCGTCTCGACCTCGACCAGAAACGAGTCGTGGCCGAAGTATGCTTCGACGTGATGATACTGCACTTCTTTGTCGATAGTTTCGAGCGCGTTGACCAGATCATAGCCCTGCTGTGCCGGGTAAAGCCAGTCGCTTGAAAAGGTGATGACCAGCACCGGGGCCTGAAGGCGCTGGAGCGACTCTTCCATCGTCGCGTAGCCATCGCTGATATCGAAATAATCGAGCGCTTTGGTGATGTAAAGATAGCTGTTGGCGTCGAAACGCTGCGTAAATTTTTTGCCCTGATAATGCAGGTAGCTTTCGATCTGAAAGTCAGTCTCGAAGCTGAAGTTATGCATTTTGCCACGCACGGTTTCGCGCCCGAATTTGCGCTCCAGCGAGTGCTCGCTCATGTACGAAATATGCCCGACCATCCGCGCAACCGCCAGCCCGCTGTTCGGCGGCCTTTGCCCGTAGTAATCGCCATGATTCCAGTTCGGGTCGGCGTAGATCGCCTGCCGACCGATCTCATTGAAGGCGATGGCCTGCGGTGACGAGCGCGGCGTGGCCGCGATGAACAGCACCGCGCCGGTTTGTTCCGGGTAATCGACCGCCCACTGAAGCGCCTGCATCGCCCCCATGCTGCCCCCGACTGCCGCGAACAGCCGCTCGATTCCCAGATGGCCGATTAAGTAGCGCTGCGCTCTCACCATGTCGGCAATCGTCACGACCGGGAAGCGCAGCGCGTAGGGCTGTCCATCAGGAGCAATCGACGAGGGGCCGGTGCTGCCCTGACAGCCGCCGATGACGTTTGAGCAGATGACGTAGAAGCGGTCGGTATCGAACATCTTACCCGGCCCAACGGCATCGTCCCACCAGCCCGGAGCCTCGTCCGGCGCGCCAGTCGAGTACCCGGCTACGTGCGCGTCGCCGGAGAGCGCGTGGCAGATCAGGATCGCATTCGAGCGCTCGGCATTGAGCGTCCCGTAGGTCTCATAGGCCAGCGTGAAGCGCTCCAGCGCCTGCCCGTTGTCGAGCGGGAGACGCTGGTCGAAGTGCGCGGATTGCCGTTCAACAATCCCTGCCGACCCCACCTGTAAGTGAGGTCGGTCATTGGGGCTATTTCGTGAGGTCATTCTGTCCATCTACCTTCACCGCCGTCCCCTCTCCCGCCGGGTGAGAGGATGGCGGGTGAGGGCCGTATTCTAGCTCACTGCGTGAACGGTTGTCCCCTGCGCGATAGTCAGCGCCTGATCGAGGTCCCACAGGATGTCGTCGATATTTTCCAGCCCGACCGAGAGGCGGATGTAGTCCGGCGTCACGCCCGAATGAGTCTGCTCGTCCTCACTGAGCTGCGAATGCGTCGTCGATGCCGGGTGAATCGCCAGCGACCGCGTATCGCCAACATTGGCAAGGTGCGAGAAAACCTTCAGGTTATCGATGAACTTGCGGCCCGCATCCTTACCGCCCTTAATGCCGAAGCCGATGACTGCGCCCGCGCCTTTGGGCAGATACTTTTTGGCGCGGTCATAGTTCGGGTGGCTCGGCAGGCCGGGATAGTTGACCCACGTCACCGCCGGGTTCTGCTCCAGCCACTCGGCGACCTTCTGCGTGTTGGCGACGTGGCGCTCCATCCGCAGATTGAGCGTTTCGAGGCCGATGATATTGAGGAAGCTGTTGAACGGGGCCTGGCAGCCACCAAAGTCGCGCAGGCCGACGACGCGGGCGCGGATGATGAACGCCAGCGGGCCAGCGACGTCGGCCAGTACCGCGTCGTGGTAGGCCGGTTCCGGCGCGATCAGTCCGGGATGCTTGCCGCTGGCCTTCCAGTCGAACTTGCCGCCGTCGATGATGACGCCGCCAATGCTCAGGCCGTGGCCGCCGATCCATTTGGTGGTCGCGTGCAGGCTGATGTCGGCCCCATGCTCGAACGGCTTGAACAGGTAGGGCGTGCCGAAGGTGTTATCGACGATTAGCGGAATACCGTGGGCATGGGCCAGCGCGCTGATGCCGTCGAAGTCGGGGATTTCGAGCTTCGGGTTGCCGATGGCTTCCAGATAGATGAACTTGGTCTTATCGGTGATCTGCTTCTCGAAGTCGGCTACTTCCGTCCCCTGGACGAAGCGCGCGTTGATGCCCAGACGGCGCAGGCTGTACTCGTAGAGCGTATATGTCCCGCCGTAGAGTGCGACTGACGAGACGAACTCATCGCCCGCGCTTGCCAGCGTGAGGGCGGTCAGCGTCTCGGCAAACTGGCCGCTGGCCGTCGCCAGCGCGGCAGCGCCACCTTCGAGCGCGGCGACGCGCTGCTCGAACACGTCGGTTGTCGGGTTCATGATCCGGGTGTAGATATTGCCCGGCTCGGCCAGCGCGAACAGCGCCGCCGCATGGTCGGTGTCGCGGAACTGGAAGGACGTCGTCTGATAGAGCGGTACAGCGCGCGCGCCGGTGGTCGGGTCGGGCTGATAGCCGGCGTGCAGCGCCAGCGTCTCGAAGTGCAGTTGTTTTCCGTTTACGTTAGCCATCGTGATTTGTTCCCCTGTGCTATTCGTTGGTTCGTGAAATGAGTAAGCCTCACCGGACGCGCTGATTGACAGCGAGGGGGTGAGAAGCGAAAAACTACGGTTGGCTGCTCTTGCGAATCGGCGAGCCGATCAGGTTGCCCCATTCTGTCCACGAGCCGTCGTAGTTGCGGACATTGTCCAGACCGAGGATGTAGCGCAGCGCGAACCAGGTATGGCTGCTGCGCTCGCCGATCCGGCAGTAAGTGACGATCTCGCTCCGGTCGCCGTTGATGCCCTTGCCGCCGTAGAGCTTCGTCAGCTCTTCCTTGCTCTTGTAGGTTCCGTCCTCGGCGACGGCCTGACCCCACGGAACGTTGGCCGCGCCGGGGATATGGCCGGGGCGCTGCGCCGTTTCGCTCATGCCGGGTGGGGCGATGATCTCGCCGTTATACTCGGCAGGTGAGCGCACGTCAACCAGACTGACTTCGTCATTCCCCAGCCGCTGCTTGACATAGTCACGGTCAGCGCGGTAATCCTCGTGAATCTGCGTGACTTTATAGTGGGTTGGTGGGTAGCTCGGCGTCTCGGTCGAGGTCGGGCGGTTTTCGGCCAGCCACTTCTTGCGCCCCCCGTCAACCAGTGAAATGTTTTCGTGGCCGTAGTATTCGAGGATCCACAGCGCGTAGGCGGCGAACCAGTTGTTATTGTCGCCGTAGAGGACGAGATGTGTTTCCGGCGTTACGCCCGCGCTGCTCAGCAGCGTCTCCAGGCTTTCCCTGCTGATGATGTCGCGGTTGGTCTGATCCTGAAGCTGCGTCTGCCAGTTGAAGGCGACCGCGCCGGGGATGTGGCCCTGGTCGTACTGAGTGGTGTCGACATCGACTTCCACCAGACGGGTATTGGCGTCCTGGCCGTGGTCGGCAACCCATTGAGTCGAAACGAGCGGCTGAGTAGTCATCGATCTAATCTCCTTGCGTAAGTCAATGTTCGCGCTGTCAAAATTGGGGCGTCCGGGTTTCCAGTCGTCAGCGGTCGATCCTTCAGGGATTGACCGCTGACTGCTGGAAGCCAGGCGTTGGGTCGTCGGCGGTGGCCTGTCTCCTTTACGCTTCGCTCAGAACCAGTGTTTGCGCCTCGAACTGCTCGCGGTCGTTTTGCAGCCGCCAGACGCGCATATCGACGGCGCGGGCTTTCTCGACCTGGGTGATGATGTAGACGAAGTTCGGCAGCGCGTAATCGCGGTCGAAGATCGACGGAATAGCGGGGGAATCGGGGTGGCTGTGATAGTAGCCGACGAGAGTCAGGCCGCGCGCGTCGGCCTCGTCTTCCAGCCGCGCCCAGTCCTGCGGCGTCATGGCGTAACGGTGAAACTGTTCTTCTGCTGCCCAGACGTTGTCGATCTGGATCGTATCGGCGATGCGGACGCTGTCGCTGGCCGCTGTGCCGAGCAGAAAGCCGCCGCCCTCGTTCGGGTAGGTCGATTCCAGATGTCGGAAAATCTTCGCTTGCAGTTCAGGAGAAAGAATGACGTTCATCTCGGTTTAATCCCGTTGGAGCGCAGAAACAAAAAGAGCCGACCAGGACGGTCAGCTCTTTAATCTGCGGGGTTGGCGGGCAGGTCAGCGCTGCCCGGTCACATCACGTCCGGGGGTAGGCAAGGAGTTATAACACATGCACATCGACATACGCATGTCGCTCAACGCCGCAGCCCCGACCGTGAAGGAAGCAAATGTACTCATGCGGCATAGCCTAACATGGTCGAAAACAGATTGCAAGCCCTGATACGGCATTGGTTCGATCAAGTCGGGCGATTTAAGGCCAATCGGGCAGTCCGGGCATTGTCCCGACCCCGGCGGAGTGGTATACTGTCGTCCGCTCACTGAACTATTCATCAGGCGCTTTAACGGCATCCTCATTTGCATCCGTTACAATGGCGGCCACCTGTCATTCGCAAGACACGCTGATCAAATGGCCCGGTGACGGGCTTTTATCGAGTCACTGCACGGCAAAGGGAGCATCATGGCTGAGCAAGTCCAAATCCATAAGGGTCTCGACGGCGTCATCATCGACGAGTCGCGGCTGAGTCTGGTCAACGGCAGCGAGGGTAAGCTGTATTACGCGGGTTACAAGATCGAGGATCTGGCCGCGCACGCCCTCTACGAGGAGGTCGTTTTTCTGCTCTGGGAAAACCGACTGCCGAATAAGCAGGAACTCGAAACCCTGCGCGCCGAGATTGCCGACGCGGCCCAGTTGTCGCCGGAGATCGTCGCGCAGTTGAAGTCGTACCCGAAGGATGCCAACCCGATGGCGATGCTGCGTACCGCCACGTCGGCGCTGGCCTTCTGGGACCCGGACTCCGAGGACAATTCCCCGGCGTCCAACCGGCGTAAGGCGACGCGCCTGACCGGCCAGATTACCGCCATTACCGCCGCCTGGCCGCGCATCCGCAAGGGGCAGGACGTCATTGCCCCGCGCAAAGAGCTGACGCTGGCCGAAAACTTTATCTATATGCTGACGGGCAAGACCGATAAGACCGCCAGCGAGGCCATCAACGCCTTCATGGTGCTGCTGACCGAGCATGGCATGAATGCCAGCACCTTCGTCGGTCGCGCCACCACCAGCACCGGCGCGGATATGCACAGCGCTATCGTCAGCGCCATCGGCACGCTCAAGGGGCCTGCCCACGGCGGCGCGAACACCGAGGCGATGAAGATGTTCCTCGAAATCGGCGATCCATCGAATGTCGATAAGTGGTTCGATGAGAACATCAAAACCGGCAAGCGCCGCATTATGGGCATCGGCCACCGCGTTTACAAGGCGCTCGACCCGCGCGCTGGCGTCCTCTATGACCGCGCTGAGGCGCTGGCTCGCAGCTCCGGCAACGGCAAGTGGTTTGATATTGCCGATAAGCTCAACAAGCGCGCCCGCGCCGATCAGTATTTCATCGAGCGCAACCTGTACGCCAACGTCGATTACTACAGCGCGATTGTCCTCTACACGCTCCACCTTGACACGGATATGTTCACGCCGATGTTCGCCATGAGCCGGATCGCTGGCTGGACGGCCAACATTATGGAGCAGGCGGCCAATAATCGCCTGATGCGCCCCAGTGTTCACTATACCGGCCCCGTTGATCT
>CAZZAO010000082.1:0-23551 GCA_964652205.1 uncultured Anaerolineaceae bacterium
CGGCAGCGAACAGGTGGAAACTGTCCCTGACCGGGTGTTTCAATATCCTCTGCGGATCGAAGCTGGTTGAAGCTACTATGGCATTGCGCCGGAAACCAGAGTACCCACTTGTTTCAATATCCTCTGCGGATCGAAGCTGGTTGAAGCTCCTCGATGCCGATGCTCCATGTTTGCCCTATCCCAAGTTTCAATATCCTCTGCGGATCGAAGCTGGTTGAAGCACTCCTGAGATGCGGCAGCAGATGGTGGATGCAGCGTTTCAATATCCTCTGCGGATCGAAGCTGGTTGAAGCGCTCTGGAGAATTGATGACCAGCGTGAAGGACATGGAGTTTCAATATCCTCTGCGGATCGAAGCTGGTTGAAGCGTTGAATATGGCAGGATGAGCGACGGCACGGACTGGTTGTTTCAATATCCTCTGCGGATCGAAGCTGGTTGAAGCCGCCGCCGGTTTTGCGACACCAACCGGGATGTTTTGACCTTTCCTGCTTTTTTCGAGCAAATAGAGCCATTAGCGCGCGTCATCTTGAACGTTTCTCCTGACAAAATACTACCGTCTCAGGCTCCGTTTCGCAACTCCTGAACCGCGCAAAAACCCCGTCGAGTTGCGACTGCTAAACATCGTTGCAAAACCGGCGAAATTCGCAGCTTTCACACTTACTCGGCTGGTCAACCGGGGGCGGCATATACTCGTAGCGCCGAATACGCTCGATGGCTTCCAGCGTCGCCATGACCGAGTTGCGAAGCGACTCGTCTATCGACACCGATTCAAAGCGCCCTGGCTTCAGCAGATAAATAAAGCCGCGCCGCGCTGGCAGATTGAAAGCCTCTTCCACCATCATACCATAAGCGCCAAGCTGGATCAGATGATTAGCACTCGTCCGTTCCGCCAGTTTATAATCGACGACAATCGCTTCATCCGGCGTCAGCACAAGCTCGTCGACAATCCCCGACAGCCCCAGCTTTGCCGAGCGCAGGCGAACGTCGAAGCGCCGCTCGCCTTCAGGAACCTGATAGGCCGTCAGCGTGCGCCGCGCCGCCCGTGACCGCTCGCGCTCATGCGCCTCTTCCCCGGCGTCCATTTTATAGGTGCGCGGCCTCACGCCCGGCGTGCAGGTTTCATAGTAAACCACGCGCGGGCAGTAGGTATACTGCTTGAGCAGGCTGATCGTCACCAGCTCTGCGCCCAGTTCAGGTCGGATCAGCGCATCGTCGTCATTCGTCGGCAGATTGTGGAACATCGTCCTCTTCCTCGATACTATCCATCCCATTTTCCAGAATCAGGCGCTTTTGCCACGCCTTCTCATCAATCGGATACAGATGGATGCAGGCGGCTCCGTCGCCGATAATCGACGCAATCCGCAGCATCAACTCTTCCTGATGGGTGCGGCTGAGCAGCCCGGTGAAGGCGCTGTACTGCACCCGATCCAGCCCGTAATCGAGACAGGCGTCGGCCACTTTGCCGCGCTTCCGGTCATCGACGATATCGTAAACCAGCAAAAGGTGCATGGTCAGCGGCTACCATTCCGCGCGATAGGGCAGATAGGCTTCCGTTTCACCGCGCAGGTGAGCAGCG
The DNA here is from genome assembly GCA_964652205.1 of uncultured Anaerolineaceae bacterium. GTDB lineage: Bacteria > Chloroflexota > Anaerolineae > Aggregatilineales > Phototrophicaceae > ZC4RG36. The sequence goes on from CAZZAO010000082.1 coordinate 1,577, forward strand.
AGCCGCCGCGCCTGTTTCTGGATGACGATAGCAATCGGGACTCTGGCTCCCTCGTAGCGGACGGTCGCCTGTAAGTGTTCCTTCATCTTGCCGGCGAAACTGCGCCGGACATCATCCTGCAACCGCCCGCGCTCCGTCATCTCGACGGTATAGCGCCGGTTGACCAGCCCGATCACCAACCGGTCGACCGCGACGCTGCGAAATTCTTCCATCATATCGAGCGCCAGCGACGGCTTGCCGGGGCGGTCGGCGTGGATGAACCCGGCAAACGAGTCCAGACCGGCGAGGTGGATCGCGTAATCGACCCGCGTTCGCAGCACACCATAGCCATAATTCAGCAGGCTGTTGACCGGGTCGGTCGCCCCGCGGGTCATGCGCGCCGTCCAGCCATACAGCTCCGGGATCACGCAGCGCAGCGCCGCCCAGTATTCGACGGCGGCATTGGCTTCAAAGGCCATCAGATGGGCGCGCAGATCATCGAGCGCCATCCCACGCAGGCCGCGCAGCTTATCCGCCTGCGCCGCCGTTTCAATCGAGGCGTCTCGCAGCAGCGCGTAGCGTTCCGGGTCGCTGTCCTTGCGTGATTTCGCCACGTACTTGAGCGTCGCCGCCTGATTGTTGATTTTGGCGTCGGCAATCGCCAGCCCGATGACCGCGCCGCGCCCGTCGTCATAGGCCGTCAACTGCGCTCGCCGGGTCAACACCGTCCCGCCCAGACCGGGCGCGTAGAGCGACGCAATCGGCTCGCCAATCGAGCTGAGAAAGAAAATCGGGATGCCGCGCTCGCAGCACTCGGCAATCGCGTCCGCCGAGATACTGACGCCGCGCGAGGCGATGATGACCTGCTGCAAATGCATCAGCGGGGCCTGCGTCAGCACCGTCTTATTTTTCGCGTAGATCAGGCGCTCGCTGTGCTTGCCGATATGGCTGCCGAACACGTCCGCGAAAATCTCCTGAACAATCGTCATGATCTCCCCTCACCGGCTCGCGTTACTCGACGTGAAAATAGCCATCCCCTTTGGCGGCGTTCTTGCCGACGTGCAGGCTCTGGCCCCAGAGCAGCCAGGCCAGCACGTCCGGCGACTCGATCCGCCAGCGCGCCTGCCCGACGAAGCCGCCAATCGGCGTGGCGCGCCCGCGCGCGCGGCTGTAACTCTGAATATCGACCCAGTGTGACGCATCGAGCAGCAGCCCGTCGGCGTCGATCCGGTCGCCCGCCTCGCTCATCCGCTGCCATTCCGCTTTCCAGACGGCGCGCTCCGGCAGCGGCTGATCGCCGGGTGAATACTGCTCGACTAACGCCTGCGCCCGCTCGATCAACCGGCGCAGCAGCGGGCCGAGTTTCGGCGCGCGCACCAGGCTTCCGCCCTCGACCAGCCGCATCGGCGTCAGGAAGTGCAGCGTGACTTCATCCGTCCGGCGCAGCCCCAGTTCTTCCAGCACGCGCCGATGATTGACCGCCAGCCGGACTCGATCTACCACGCGCTGATGGTGCATGACGACGCGGCTGGTCTCGTTGAGCGGCGACATCTCGAAAATCTCGATCAGGCGAAACGTCCCTCGGCCTTTGCCGATGCCGCGCCGTCCCATCTCTGGCAGCGCGCGGAAGAGATAGGGGATCAGCGCTTCCGCCGAGCCATAGAGCGAGACGCCAAACTTAAAGCGGCGCTGGCTGGAAATCTCAGCATAGGGCGGCGGCGGCTCGACGGCGAAGGCGCGGGGAACGTCGCGCCCGCGCGGGTTGTCGTCATCCTCGGCGGCCAGCAGCGCCCGTACCGGGTCGAGCGGCACGCCCGGAATCGGCTCATTCGGGCTGAACAGGCTGACGAGCGCATGATAGAGCGCGCCGCGAATCGCCGTCCCCGGCTGCGCGTCCAGCCGGATATAGTCCTGCGCCTCGCACAGAAAGACGAAGTGCGTGGCGCTGAAATTCTGCATCGGGTGAAGTTGAAGGTTGTCTCGCTCAATCATCAGTCTGCCTCTGGTGGAACGTCAAAATTATCGAACGCTGTTTTTGGGGATGCGGCATCGTCGGAATAGACGCTGTAGAGGTCGAGGCCCTTTTCCGGGTGATAGGGGACATCGACGATGAACAGATTCCTGCCCTTTTTATCCCCCTTTTCGTACCAGGCTCTGGGCGGACGCATCCTCTCCAGCCGCTTGTAATCTCGCCAGGCCACCGGAACCAGCCAGCCCGCCGCTTCGAGATAGTGACCGGCGCGAATTTCTCGCTCGTAGTCGTCGAGGAAGGCTTTCGGCAGCACCTCGACGCCGTCGAACAGCCGGGAGAACTGTTCTTCGACATCGCTGCTGTTGAACGGGCCGAGCGAGCGCATCACCTCGGTCTGAAACGCCTGTCCGCTTTCGGCATACTTCTGCTGCCAGCGCTCCAGCGCCGGGCCGACGTAGACCTGTTCCAGCCACTGGCCGACCTGACTTTCGTCAATCAGCCGGCCCTCGGCCCCCTGATCGGATTCGCTCAGGCAGGTCAGCGCCGCCGCGACGAGATCAGGATCGTAGATATATTTCAGCACTTTGTCGTCCTGCTCGCGCACGACGTAGACATCGGCAAGCTTCGTCCTGTCCGGTCGAGCGCGGTTGACGCGCCCGAAGCGTTGAAGCAGCGCTTCGAGCGGCGCGGCTTCGGTGTAAAGCGTGTCGAGGTCGATATTCAGGCTGACCTCGACCACCTGCGTGGCGACGACCACCGTTCGTCCGCGCGCTTTCGAGTCGACGCCGGTACGCGCCATGATGCGCGCCTCTTTGGCATTCCGATCCCGGCTGTTGAAGCGGCTGTGCAGCAAAATCAGCTCGATCTCGTCGTTCGGGTAGCGCGCGCGTAACGCCGCGCCGATGGCCGCATGGACTTCGAGCACCCGCCGCACCGTGTTACAGCAGATCAGAATCGACTGATCGGCGGCAGCGCTGACGATCCGCTCGACGGTTTCGGGAGCCAGCAGGTCGCCCGGCAGCAGATGAGCGCGGTGACGCTGGAACCGGCGGAAGGTGGCCGCATCCGCCTCGATCACCTGTAAATCGGGCAGCGCGTCGCGCAGAATCGCCCGTAGCTGCGGCGGCAGCGTCGCCGTCATGATGAAAAAGCGGGCGCGGCAGACCTGCTGCAAAAACTGGACGACAGCGACGATCAGCGCCAGCCGCTCCGGCTCGTAAGCGTGGATTTCGTCGAGAATGAAGCGCGCGCCGTAGAAGTGCGTCAGCAGCGCCTCAAAGCCTTTCAACTGGTACGGAACCTTGAGCACCTGATAGGGACTCATGACCGTGACCGGATAGCGCAGCAGCCCGGCAAGCGCCGCCTTCTGACGGGCGAAAATGGCCGCGCCGGTCGGCGTCTCCTCGTTTGCCAGCGCCTGCGCGTAGAGCACCTGCATCATCCGACTGTGCTGCAAGCCGACCTCGTCCTCGTGCGGGAACGAATCCATCAGCCGCAGATAGGTCGCGTTCATGCTGGCCTGATAGGGCAGCAGATAGAAAATGCGCGGCGCGGGCAGGCCGTCCTCAGCCTGCTGGCGCGCCAGCCAGAGCAGCGCGGCTTCCGTTTTGCCGCTGCTGGTCGGGCTGATGAGCAGCACCGAGCCGGGCGGCGCAGCGTCGGCGGCGGCCTGATGGGCGAACAGCTCGCGCCCGCCGAGCAGGGCAGTCACGGCGGCACGGTCGAGCGGCGCGGGCAGAAACGGCTCGCTGTGCGCGGAACCGGCGTGGTCGGATGTCAGGATCAGGCCGCGCAGCAGGCTGCCGGTCAGCGCCGGGGCGGCGTCGGCGGCAAAGCGGAGCGGAGCGGTATAAGTCGCCAGCTCGCCGACGGCGCGATGAATCGCGCTCGCCGTCACCATCGACAGCGCCTGATCGAGCGCGGGCAGCGGCGGCAGCTCGATGTCCGGCGCGAAGCCGAGCGTTTCAGCCCATTCCCAGCCGTAAGTCGCCAGCCAGCGATAGAGCCGCCGCTTATCGACATCGCTGACCTGCGCGATCAGCCTGGTCGCGCTGTCCTCGTCAGGATCGCGGCGATTACGCTGGTAGGTCGATGTGATGACCTGCGCATCCCGATGATGGCAGGCGATCACTGCGATGACCGGTGGACGATCCGGGCTGCCTTCGGGGAACAGCCAGTCGACGAACGCCAGCGACAGCGCCTCGTGACGAAAGCCCCACGAGCGCGCCTTGCCGTGCAGCATGGCCTGAAATCCACTGGCAAGCTTGCCGAAATCGTGCAGAAACGTCCCCCAGTAGAGCCAGTGCCACAGGCGCGGACGGCCCGTGTCGGCGGCCAGCGTCGGGCGCAGGCGATGTTGATCGGCCAGCCGCGAGAGGACGTAAGCGGTATGCTCGACGAGGCTTTCGGGCGGATCACTTTTAGCGAGGATGGCGCGTAAATCGGAATCGCGGTCTCGAATGACCACATCGGCGGGTTTCATCGGCTTTCCTTAAATAGCACACGCCTCACCGGGCGTCAGGTGAGGCGTGTGCAGCGAGGGGTTTCAGACGAAACGGTGCAGGACGACGCCGCGCGGCAGCCCCTCATGGGTCGTCACGGTCGGGTCAACCCAGACCGGCGGGTAGCTGGCGCTGAACCGGTCTTCCGGGTCGGGGTAAGTCACCCGATCCTTGAGGATGGCATACTGCCCCCAGATCGGGCGGCGGCGCAGGTCGATGTAGCGCGACATGGTCGCGGCAATCGTGCGCTGGAAGCGCGGCGCGTACTCTGCCGGGAGCAGCGTCGCCTCGAAAAAGGCGCGATTCGCCCGTTCGAGCGTCACCACGTCGATGGCCGTCCGCGTCATCAAGTCCTGCGAGCGACCGAGCGCCAGCGGATAGTACGGGCGCTCGAAGGCGTCGCGGTAGCGCTCCGGCGTGAGATAGAGCGTCAGCACCGGGTTGTAAAGCAGCTCGCGCAGGAACGGATTCGCCATGCGGTACGGCACGTCGAGATGGATATGCTCCAGGTCGCGGAACTTGGCTTCATAGGTGAAGTGCAGGCCGAACTCGAACGCTTCTGGCGGCTCGAACGCGCCGGTCACAGCGCAGATCAGCCCGTAGATCGTCGAGGGCGGCGGCATTTCGTAAGTCGGCTGGACGCCCTGAACGAAATGCGGGTAGCGAAACGACGTGACCGCGCCCGCCATCGTCACTTTCAGGACGGTCAGCGTCTCCGAAGCAGGCTGGCTCATAGTGAACACTCCGCGTCAGTCGAGCCAGGCCGGAGAAGCCGCCAGCGCCTCGGACAGCGCGAAAAAGGTTTCGTGCGGCGTGCCGCCGACGAGCAGAGTCCGCACGTCGTCCGGGATGCCGTTGAACTGATTGTACTGTGCGGTGGCGTAACCCGGACGCCAGCCGACATAGACCGGCGACAGAAACTGATCGCGGTAGGCGCGCATGATCTCGACGAAGGCATCGATCTTGAAGGTCACTTCGTCGCCGCGATCCTCGAACAGGTAGTTGAACGGGTGATTGCCATACTTCGTCACGGCGGCGATGCTGACGACCGGCGTGACGTCGGTGTAATGGAGCGTCTGCTTGGCCCCGCCCTGCACCAGCGGAATCGCCTCGACCAGACGGCGGACGCGCTGGAGCCGCTGTTCGGGCGGCAGGCGATATTCGCGCGCCTGCTCGTCATGTTCGAGTCCGTCGGCGTCGGCCTGCTTGCGGCGGATGCTGTCGAGGTTCTGGTAGCCGGTGCGCTGGCTGTAGCTAAAGACACCGGCTCGGCTCATGTCGAACGAGAGCAGCCCTTGCAGCGTCGCGCGATAGAACTGATGCTCGTAAGGGACGGGATCGCCTTCCTGGCGGGCCATCACGCCGAAGTCGTTGGTGATATACGCCGGGGAGACGGCGACCAGCGTGCTGACGCGCAGCGGCGAAATTCGCGTCAGCGCGCTGACGTCGTCGCCGAGCGGCGTGACATTTTCCAGAGCCGCCTTGTCCTTCTTTTTGCCCGGCGCGCGCATGTAGCCGAGCAGATCGTCGTCCCAGTAGGTGATCGGGTTAGCGTCGACGTAAGCGACCTTTTCCTCGCGGTAAACGGGCGATGTTTTCCAACCGCGTGGGTCCTCTTCCAGACCGCGACGCAGCCAGCGGCGGTAGGCCTGCGCGGTGACGTAGGGATACATCCCGCCGCCATACTTACGGATGAATTTGACGCTCGACGTATTATCGGTGCGGGCGTTGGGGATCGGGTCGCCGGAATTGTTGAGGGCGCTGGCCGAAGCGTCGATGAGCAGCATTGCGGTGAGGTAAGCCATGATGTGAGTCTCCTTTGTCGGTAAGCAGCAGGTTAAACAGCGGCGGATTCGTCGGCGTCTTCATCGGTCTGAAGGTCTGCGGCAGCGTTCGACAGGTAACTGCCCTCATGCAGTCGCTCAAGGACGCGGATCACAAGCAGGTCGCGGGCGAGGTTCCAGTCGATCCGCTCAAATTCCTCGCCTTCCTCGAAAATCTTGACGTAGCTATCAAAGGGAACCAGCGGCTCGCTTCCGGCGGGGGCGCGGCGGGCGTAATCGCTGACCGCGCGCAGCAGCGCCATACGGAAGAACGGGTAACGCCGCTCCTGATAGAGCGCGCGCAGCAGCTTGCGGTCATCCTGTTGCTGAATGTAGGCCGCGAGCCGGTCGCCGAGATCGCGGAGCTGGTCGATACGAGCTTTGTCCATGTTCATGATCCTTTTGAGAAAGAGTGCGGTGAGATCCCATGAAAGCAAATCCGCCTGCGTGAACGTGTTGTACTCGCTGCGCGGGTCGCGCTTGAACCTCCGCAGCGGACGACGGAGAAAATAGGTACGCAGGAACGCCAGCGCGTTCTCAGGCAGGTCGAACAGGTCTTCGTAGATCAGGTTACGCTGCGTGAGTTTCGGCGCTTTCTGCGTCAGCTCCTCATCCCGCGACTTGTCCTGTGTTTGCCCGCTGCGGACGATCTCGCGCCAGACGGCGGCGTGTTGATCCTTGCTGGCTTCCCAGACGAACTGCACGGTTGACGACGGCAGCGCGTAGATCGAGACGCGGGCATTTGCGCCATAATTAGAGAAGTGATAGGCCATGAGCGACGGCGCGCGAAAATCCTCGTTGCTGAGCTTACCCTCGCTGGTGCTGAATGAACTGACCAACACATCGATCAGGCGGGTCTTGTAAGAACCCAGGTTGGGAAACTTCTCATAATCGTTCTGGTTAGCAAGGTTGATAAAGCGCAGGTTTTGTTCGAGGTTGGCTTTGACGAACTCGAACATCAGCGCGTGGTCGTCGCTCTCGACTGCCAGCAGCGCCCCTTGCGCGACGACGCATCCCAACGGTAGTGCATGAATCGCAAGCAGGATAACCTCACTAACAGGTAATCCTGATTCGCCCATCGCGCTGAAATTCATGATTCCACGCCCATTAAACATTGGCAACATGTCACGGCTAACCCGCAAATAAGCAGGCTCACCCGTAAAAACACATCGCGGAGCATTGGGCTGATCGCGTAAGACCATCTCGCGGTAATCTGCTCTCCCGCTATCGTCCAAGATTGCTAACAGCGGTTCTAAATCTCGTCGCTGATGTCCGCGCAAAACAAGGCTGGCATAAGCAGGTCGTTTAGTAGCGAATTTAGGCGCGTTCCAGCTTGGCTGGGTAAACCCTCCGTTGGTCGTAAAAGCTAACGACCCGGCAACGTATTTGCCCAGCGGTTGTGAGTAAAACTTCTCGAGATAGTCCGCCGCCGCGTCCAGATCATCCAACGTCACGTCTGCCGGGTCACTTTTCCCGGCCATTGCCGTGAGAGTCAGAATGCCGACGTCCGGCAGCGGAAAGCCGGTCAGCTTGAGCATTGACCTGATCCTTTCCGGCATAGCAGTTTATGCCGCGTGTCCCGGATAAAGGGAGAAAAAGTCCGCTTTAAGCGGGGTAATCGCTGCTTAGTTAGAACAATACAACCCTATTTTAACGCATGAAGGCCAGCCGCAGCACGTAAGAAAACCGCGATTCGTAAAATTTGAGATACTGCGGGGCTTACTGAGCCGAGGCCGGGACGCGGTTGGCGAACGTCGAAGGGGCGAGCCACTATCGCCCTCAGCAAGCGCGGCTTCGTTCAGGGGCGGCTGAACAACAAAAAAGCCTGCTCAACTGAGACAGGCTTTCGGAAGTGAGTACCGACGTACTCATGTGGGCGCAGAGGGACTCGAACCCCCGACCTCACGGATGTGAACCGTGCGCTCTAACCGGCTGAGCTATGCGCCCGTTTTTTCAAACGGACAATCTGCGCTAGAGTATAGCATGGCGATTCTGGCGCTTCAAGGCCAAAGCTCGCCGCGCCCGAAGACCGAGCGAGGGATTGATTCTGGCTGTTTACCTCGAACTGACAGGCCGCCTGTGGGCCGTTCTCACCTTAAAACCGCTCTCGACCCTACTCGCAGCAGCCTCACTCCTCAGCGGCTGCAATCTGAGCACCGCGATCTCCACGGCAGCGCCGCCCGCTGTCGTCTCATCTGAGCCGACGGCGTCCGCGTGGACGACGCTGGCCGCGGGGCTGGAGCAGCGCCTGTACAATCCGCAGCCCGATAACCCGCTGGCGCAGTTGTACGTCCTGCGGATCGACCCGGCCCGGTACATCTTTCGCGCCCACTATCGCCCCGGCAACCCGCAAACCCTCAGCGCGTGGCGGCTGGCCCTGCCCGACGCCGCCGTGATCGTCAATGGCAACTTCTTCGACGAGAGCGATCAGGCGCTCGGTCTGGTCGTCGCCGACGGCGTCCCTTATGGCAGCTCGTTTCAGGGCTTCGGCGGGCTGTTTCAGGTGCAGAACGGTCAGCCGCGCGTCCGCTCGACGATCCGCGAGCCGTATGACGGCAGCGAAGTGCTGGAACAGGCCGTCCAGGCCTTTCCGATGCTGGTGTTGGACGGCACGGCGACCTATGAGCGCGAGGACAACGACATCTCCCGGCGCACAATCATCGCGCAGGACAGGCAGGGTCGGGTGCTGCTGATGGTCACGCCGCTCGTCGGCCTGAGCCTGCCCGCCCTGAGCGCCTACCTGCCGACGACCGATATGGCCCTGAGCGCAGCCCTCAACCTCGACGGCGGGCGCTCGACGATGCTTTCGCTTCAGGCAGGCAGCGCCAGCTATACGCTCCGTTCCTTCGATACCGTACCGACCGTGCTGGCAATCTATCCGCGTTAAGGTCACATCGCCGCCATGAACGACACCGTCACGCTCGCTGCCGCGCCGCTGATCCCCGACCTGACATTTCGGCGCTTCCGGGGCGCGCGCGACCTGGCCGGAATCGCCGCGCTGCACCGGGCGCGCGTGGACTATGACCGGCTCGACCCGCTTGCGCCGGGACAGCGCGCGCCCGGCGCTGCCGAGTTGGGAAAGGTCTATCGCCAGCGACTCGATTTTGATCCTCAGCGCCAGATGCTGCTGGCCGAGGCGCGCGGACGGCTGATCGGCTACGTCTGGATTCGAGCGTGGCAGGCGGCGGACGGCAGTTGGATTCTGTTCCACCGCGTGCTGATTCACCCGGAATGGCGCGGCAAGGGCATCGGCATCGCCCTGATGCGCTGGGCCGAGTCAGCGCTGGCGGAGATCGCACGCCAGCGACCGCCGGGGACACCCGCGCTGCTGCGAACCGACGTCTACAGCACCGAGCGCGAAACGGTCGCCCGACTCGACGCTGCGGGCTATCAACTCGGCCACAGCGACGTCGAGCTAGCGCTGGCAGCGCTCGACGAGCTGCCCGAATCGGTCGCGCCGGACGGCTTCGTCCTTCGCCCGCCCGACGCGGACGAATACCGATCCGCCTATTTCGCTCTGGCAGCCGCCTTCAGCGCCGACTGGGATCACCGAGACAGGGCCGAGGATGACTTCATCGACCTGCTGGACAGCCCGACTAACGATCCGACGCTCTGGCGCATTGCCGTCAGCGACGGCCAGATTGCCGGAGTCGTCCTGTGCGAGGCGATCCCGCCGGCGGGCATCATCAGCGAGCTGGCGGTCGGGGAAACGTGGCGGCGGCGCGGATTAGGTCACGCCCTGCTCGTGAGCGGCCTGCGCGCCCTGCGCGAGCGCGGCCTGACCGAAGCCAGAGCCTATACTGACGCCGCCAACCCCTTCGGCGCGCGAACATTGTATGAGCGCCTCGGCTTTCAGCCGGTCAAGGAAGTGCAGTCGTACCTCAAGCCGCTCTGAAGTCGCGCGGACGCTCGAATCAGGCTAACATCAGCCGCAGCGTCAGACAGACTGCGGCTGTCTTCGCCTGTTGCGCCGGGAGTCGAAGGCCTATCCGTATCAGCCGCGAGGGAAATAAGTGAGACCCGAACGCGCCATCAAACTGACCTCGCTGCTGGCGCTGATTCTGGCCTACAGCGTGACGCGCCTGTACGGCCTGTTAAGCTTCCCGATCTTCGTCGATGAGGCGATTCACATCGAGCGCGCCGTCAAGGGGATCATCAGCGAAGTCTTTGGCCGGGGCAAGCTGCTGCCCGTCCCGATTCTGATGCCCTTCATGGCGCTGCCGGTGGACGAACTGCTGATCGCCCGGTTGATCGTCGTCATCTGTGGCCTGCTGACGCTGCTGACGATCTTCTGGACAGGGACGCAGCTTTTCTCGTTCCGAGTCGGCTGGTGGAGCGGCCTGATCTACGTGCTGCTGCCGTTCGCCCTGTTTTACAATCGGCTCGATCTGGCCGACGACTTCGAGCTGCTGTTCGCGGCGGCGCTGCTGGCCTGGTCGGTCAAAATTGCCCGCGATCCGGGCAGAAGGCTCGACACGCTCATGCTGGCGCTGGCGCTGATCGGGGGCGTGCTCGCCAAAGTCACCAGCGCCGTCTACTTCGTCATCCCGCCGCTGACGATCATCGCGCTCGGCTTTCCGGGCGATCTGCGCAGGGCGATGCGCAGCGCCTTTCCGGCCATGCTGGTCGCAGGTATCCTGACGATTGTCTTGATCCTGTTCGGCTATGGCGCGCTGGAATTCAACAGCAAGGGCGCAAGCGGGTTGGGCAAAATCCCCGGCAATGTGCTGATGACAGCGGAGTGGTACTGGGTGCTGCTGACGCCAATTGGCTGCGCGCTGCTCGCAGCAGGCGCGATCAGCCGCGACCGGCGCGTGCTGCTGCTCGATGCCGTTTTTCTGCTGGTTCCGGCGGCCTATATCGTCGGCGGCTCGCGGATTTTCTCGCGCTACGTGCTGTTCTCGGTCGTTCCGGCGTCAATCCTGATCGGTTACCTGCTGGCGCGCTGGCTGACCGGACGGCAAAGGCCCGACGCCGCGCGGGCTGGCGTCGTCATCGGCCTGCTGGCAATTGCCTTCATCCCGGTCGATCTGACGCTGCTGACGCGCCCGCTCGACACGCGGCTGCCGGGCTACGACCAGACGCAGTACATCGACAACGCGCCAGTCGGTATCCAGGAAATGGCCGGATTTATGCGCGCCACGTTCGACCGGCAGCCCGGTCAAAAGCAGGTCGTGATTCTCGGCGGGCGACCGAATATGCACATCGTCTGGTACGCGCTGCATCGCTGGCCTGACACCGAGCTAGAGCGCGTCGATGTTTCAGAGGCCGCCGACATGGCCGCGCGCCCCGACATCTGGCTGATCGTCGATGGAAAATATTATCCCGACGTCATTCCGCCGGAGAAAACGAAAATCTGGAGCTATACCGGCTCGGATACAACGCGCGGCCTCGAACTCTGGCGCTAACGTCGGTCGCCGAGCGCCAGCCATTACGGAATGACCGGCACGGACTCCAGCGCGAGGTCATGCAGCGCGACGACCGCCTGCTTGAGATTGGCTTCATCAACCACGAACGAGATGCTGCACTCCGACGCGCCCTGCGCGATAGCGATGACGTTGACTCGGTTGTTGCCCATCGTCGTAAAGACGCGGCCCGAAACACCAAAGGTTCCGCGCATTCCCGCGCCGACCGCCGTGACGATGGCGACTTCCTGCAGCACCTCGACGCCATCGACATCGCTGCGCTCGATCTCGACGCGCAGTTCGCGCTCGATGGCTTCTTTAGCCGCCTGCGCGCGGTCGTCCATGACGACGAAGCAGAAATTCTGCTCCGACGACGCCTGCGAAATCATCAGAATGTTGGCGTTGGCCTGCGCGGTGGCGAGGAAGGTACGTCCGGCAATCCCCGGCACGCCGATCATGCCCTTGCCGCTGACGGTCAGCAGGCTGACGCTCTGCACGCTGGTCACAGCCTTAATCACCGCCTCACTCTGCTCGCTGTTGGGGCCAATCAGCGTGCCGGGATGGGCCGGATTGAAGGTGTTACGGACGCGACAGGGGATGCCGCGATTCAAGATCGGCTGCACGGTCTTGGGATGCAGCACCTTCGCGCCGTAAAACGCCAGCTCGCCAACCTCGGTATAGGAAATCTGCGGCAGCACACGCGCGCGGCGGTCGATGCGTGGATCGGTCGTCATCACGCCATCGACGTCCGTCCAGATGATGACCTCGTCACAGTCGGCGGCGTCGGCAAAAATGGCGGCGCTGTAATCGCTGCCGCCGCGACCGAGCGTGGTGAACTGCCCCTGCTCGGTTGCGCCGATAAAGCCGGTGATGACTGGCGTCACGCCCCGTTCGAGCATCGGCACCATCTCAGCCTGAACACGACGGCGGGTTTCTTCCCACTGCGGGTTAGCCGTGCCGAAGCGATTATCCGTCAACAGGAAGCGTCCGGCGTCGATGGCCTCGGCCTGAATGCCACGCTCGCGCAGCGTCCCGGCGACGACGCGGCTGCTCAGACGTTCGCCGAAGGATACGACGGCATCGACAATTCGGGGCGTCGCCTCGCCGATCAGGCTGACGGCATCGCACAATTCGCTGTGCTGCGCCAGCAGGGAGCGCAGATCATCAAGGACATCCTCACGGCCCGCGCTGGCTTTCATCAGCCGGTTGAGCGCGTCATGATGCCGGTCGAGCAGCTTCTGCGAGCACGAGCGGTAGACCCAGCGATTGCCAACCGCCGCTTCGCGCACTGACTCCAGCAGTTGATCGGTGACGCCGCTCATGGCCGAGACGACGACGATCACCTGATTACCCGCCTGCACCGACTCACGGACAATCTCGACCGCGCCCGCGATTGCTTCCGGGCTGCCGACCGATGTCCCGCCAAATTTCATCGCCAGTCTGCTCATGTTTACGCCACTCCCTCAGTGGAGACTGCCCCAATCCAACAAAAAAGCGTGTGGGAGGCCCACACGCTTTATTCGTTCCGCCGACTTCGTTCGTTACGGCAAGCGCACAGTCCCCCGCATCAGTCGATGTGGAGTAGTCGTCATAGTGCGCATGGTAGTGCCGTTGAAGAAAAACATAGTCACTCACAGGCTGAAATTATCAGGGGTTATGGTAACGTGTTCGCGCTGGCCTGTCAAGCAGGCATGAAATTTTCATCGCGCGGCTCCCCGACTGCCGATCACAAACTTATCCATGATTCAAATACTGCGCGCCAATCTATTCCTTTAATGAGGATTGTTGGATATGCTCATGTCGATCAACAATCGCTTCAATTCTTTATTATCCTTGTCCGGGAGAAAATAGTAAGGTTGACCCAGCGATGTCCGAGTCAGATCAACACCAGGCCCTCGTCGCTGCCCTGCTCACTCAGCTCCGCATCACCTCGGCAAATTCGGTCATGCACAGTCAGGCGATTGCCGACCGGGTCGGAATCCATTCGACGGACAACGAATGCCTTGATTTCCTGCTGCTCTATGGCCCGTCGAGCGCGGGGCAACTAGCGGTGCTGACCGGGCTGACGACCGGCGCGGTGACGGCCATGATCGACCGACTGGAACGGGATGGATTCGTCAAGCGACAGCATGACCCGACTGACCGGCGGCGGGTGCTGGTCGTGCCGAACCTGACCAAGATCCGGGCCGAAGTAGGGCCTTACTCGATACGGATGAGCGATGCGACGAGGCGCATACTCGAGGAATTTTCAGACGACGAGCTGGAAACCATTCTGCGCTTCATCCTGCGCGCTAACGCCGCAGCCACCGAAGTGATCGCCTCGCTGAGGAAAGATGGATAGCGCCAATCATTGCCGCACTTCAAGGGGCGCAGCTACAATGCGCGTCGAGCCATTGATTCCGCTGGAGATCGATCCACTATGCCGACTCTGATTCGCATCCTGACGCCGTCGGGGCTGGAACCCGCCTCTTACAGCGCTGACTCGCTGGCTGACGCCGCGCAGCATGAGCCTGCCGATGGCGTCTACACGATCACCAATACTTATCACACTTTTCAGGTGCTCAAGCTCCAGGCACATTTCGACCGGCTGGAAGACTCGGCGCGGCGTGAACACATTCTACTGGCGCTCGACCGCGCCGCCGTGCGTGCCGCCCTGCGCCAGATGATCGCCGAGTCGGGCTATGGCGACGCGCGCTTTCGTATCACCGTAGCCCGGGCTGATCCAACCCGGCTCATCCTGACGGTCGAGCCATTCAAGCCGCAGCCCGCCGAAGTCTACGAGCGCGGTGTCCGCCTGACGACCGTCAGCGACAGCCAGCGCGCTAACCCGGCAGCGAAAACGACCGGCTGGATGCACAACCGCCCGCGAGTCACTCAATCGCTGCCGAAAGGCGCTTACGAGGGGCTGCTGGTTGGCACGGACGGCGCGCTGCTCGAAGGACTGGCGAGCAATTTCTACGCCATCCTCGAGGGCAGGCTGCGCACAGCGGACGCTGGCGTGCTGCCGGGAATCGCCCGGTTGATCGTGCTCGAAGTTGCCCCCGCGATTCTACCGGTGCGGCTGGAAGCGGTCACGCTCGGCGACCTGCCGAAGCTCGAAGAGGCGTTTATCACCAGCAGCAGCCGGGGCATCATCCCGGTCGTCGGCATTGACGACGTGACCATCAGCGCGGAACCCGGCCCGCTGACGCGCAGGCTGCGTCAGGCGTACCTCGACTGGCTCGGCAACCATCTGGAGCCGCTGTAGCTGACGGCCACTCCGATTAACCGTTTTGAGCGAAGCACTTCGACTCGCGGACGCGACCAATCGCGCCCCTGCGGAAGATCGATTCTCTCCCCGATCCCTGAACCCGAATTGACGTTAACTAGCCAGATGGCGGGGGCGAAGACTCTCCCTTTGCAGGAAGAACGGCATGGCGGACGGTCGTAATGTAGGGAGCATCACATTCGATCACAGACAGAAAGATCGCCACCATGCTTCACACCCTCGCCGTCGCCGTGCCATTCATTCTGCTGCTGTATCTCGCCGTCACCGACTGGATCGACCTGCACCCGTGGAACGACCGCGAGACACTGCCCGTCCGCCAGAAGCTGCTCATCAGCGCGGCTAACTACACGCCGCTGGTCCTGATCGGCTTCGCCTTCACGACCGGCAGCCTGTTTCTGGCGCTGGTGGCGACGGCCTTCGCCATCATCGACTTCGCCATGCACATTGCCTGCTGGTGGGTTCCATACTTCTTCGGCGCAAGCCAGCAGCAGCAGGTCGAGTACGATCAGCTTTTCAGCCACACGATTCGCGTCCTGCCGCGCATCGGCAATCATCCGGTGCCGAACGCCGAACACACAGTCGTCGGCCTGCTGATGGTCATGATGGTTATCAGCGCCATCGTCACCACCGCCGGGATGATCGGGCTGTAGGGTATCTCTCACGCCAGTCGGGGGGCCTGTCGCTAGAGCAATTCGTAGGCCAGTTTTGCCAGCGTCAGGCCGCCCAGCGCGCTAATCGTCCCCGCCATCAACCAGATGATGACAAAGGTGATGGTCGCCATACTGGTCGTCTGGAGCGGGTCTGTCCCCGTGACGGCCATCACGCTGCGAACGATCACAAACAGACCCCAGAACGACGCTACGGCCCAGACGACGGCTCCCAGACGGAAAATTGCGCTCATGTTTCTCCCTACCTCAGTTCTGTCGATAAGGAGAGTATACAGAACTTTTGTTCTATTTTATCAAATTCGTGCCAAATGGTCAGAAACCTGGTGAGCGAACAGAGTCGATTTGAAGCGGGATTCTAGTCGAGCGCGGCCTTGAAGTCATAAATGCCGTCGCGGATCGCCCAGCGCTGGCCGTCACGCGGGCAATGCATCAGGTCGCCGTCGCGCTCCAGCTCGCCGCCGCAGTCGGGACAGGCAAAGAGCAGCTCGGTCTTGAGATGATCGGGCGTCCCGCCAGCGGCCACGTTACGGGTGAAAATACTCGGCGAAACCATCAGGCCGCTGTGCTGCAAGGCCGAGTCGATGCCGACCAGCAGATCGGGCGATAGATGCTCCTTGAGCCAGCCCACGCGCAGAAACGAGACCGGGATGCGGCGCTCGGTCGAGAAGCCTGCCGCCTGAAGCGCGCGTGTCATATACGTCGGGTGAAAGTCGAAATTCAGCTCGACGAACTCGACCGGCTCCTGCGTGAACGGACTCCAGGTCTGCTTCCTGAGCGCGTAGCGAGCCATCGCCTTCAGGTTGCGCTTGTTGGCGTGCTCCAGAATGAAGATGCCGCCGGGAGCCAGCACACGCCGCACCTGAGCCAGTACCTTCGGCACATCGGCCATGTGGTGAATGACGCGAATCATGGTCGCGCCGTCGAAGACGCCGGGATGGAACGGGAGTCGGTAAGCATCTGCCGCGACGTAGATGAAACGCGCCTGCCTGCCGTGGTGCTCCTGCGCGTACTGAAGCTGCGAGAGCGAATAATCGAGCACGACGACCTGATCGTAGGCGGCGTACTCATCAGTCAGGCGACCAAAACCCGCGCCGATTTCCAGCAGGCGGACGCCATGTGACGGCAGCAGACGGCGCAGCGCCATTCGCTCGACGCGATCTTCGTACTCACGTCCGCGATTTTCCCAGAACTCGGTGCGATAGTTGGAGCCTTCGTAATCACAGATCGGCGGCTGCACTGGCTCTATCTTCGGCATGTCGGTCAGGTCTTTCCATCAATTCCCGGCTGCGAACGATCAAAGTCTAACACATTTAGCGCCTAATCCGCTCGCTCAAGCCGCTGCTGAAGGCGCGGTGAGGTGCCGACCGCCAGCCCCAGCCCCATCGCAAAAGCGACCGCCAGCAGGGTATTCCTGAGGGCGAACTTGCCCAGCACGATACCGACGACAAAGCCCATCGAGAACAGGCTGCCATCGACTTCCAGTGTGAACGAACCAGTCGAGGAAACAGGTTGAGTCATGAGCATCGCTCCAAACCATTCACTGCACGGCTGATCGCCCAGTATAGCAATCATTTTCGTAATACGCCAGCCCTCGCCCTCGGCCCCTCTCCGGTGGGAGAGGGGAGAAAGATCAGGCCGAGTCTTCCGTCAGGGCGCGATTTTTCGCGCTCGCCGACCTCACCCCCCGGCCCCCTCTCCGCAAGCAGCGAGGGGGAGAAAGATCAGGCCGAGTCTTCCGTAAGGGCGCGATTTTTCGCGCCCCGACCTCACCCCCCGGCCCCCTCTCCGCAAGCAGCGAGGGGGAGAAAGATCAGGCTGAGTCTTCCGTTCTTCCGTAAGGGCGCGATTTTTCGTGTCCGCCGACCTCACCCCCGCCCTGGTGATGGCCTGCTCGCCCTGCGGGTCGAGATGCCGCTTCGCGGCGCGAACGAGGCCATACCACTTCGTCTCCCGGTGGGAGAGGGAGAGAACTGTTCGAGACGCTTCGCCTCACGTCGAGGGAGTGAAGGCTGCGCTGCTGGAAATGGATGCAATGCGCTGCTGCTTCTCAAAAAGGGCGATCAGCTTCCAGCGGCAGACGGCAAAATGCCGAGGTCGCCGTCCTGAGTCGGGATAGGCGTAAGCTCAACCGGCGCGCCACCGACCGGGAGTCTTGCGCTGCTGTCTCCCCCACCCTCGCCGTCGCCCGGCGTCAGCACCGGCTGATCGGACGGCGGCGCGCCAGCCAGACCGCCCGCTGAACCGACATGGTCGCCAAACGTCCCATCGTAGTAAAAGGACGGTACGCCCGTATTCTGCATAGCCTGAGCGCGAGTGACGTTGACCACGGCTGGCCCGCCTTCACGATAAACATCGGGCCGAAGCTGCTGATCGAGGTCAGGAATCCCACCCGGTGGGACGATGCCGGTCTGCAAGGGCTGATTGACCTGCGGAATCGGCTCGGTCGAGAGCGCGTAGCCCAGTCCCGCCGTCAGCGCGTAGCCGGGCCAGGGGCGAGGCGCGGCCTGATCGGTCGCCATCAGGTCAGGGCCATGCCCGCCAATGACCGACGAAACCAGCGGGCCGACCTCGCCATAATTGTCCGGCAGGTTACGAACGACGCGCACCAACGGCTCGAACAGAAGCTGAAGATTCTGGAGCGGGTCATGGAGCTGAGTCTTATCAATGGGGATGACCGCGCGCACATCCATCGAAATCGGCAGCGGCTGATCGACCGGCACGGTAAGATCGAGATGCACCGGCAGCGGCAGCCCGGCAGGCAGCGACAGATTGACCTGCGCGTTGTTGAGCACGCCGACTCCCGGCAGGTTGATAGTCGCGTTGACAGTCAGCGGGACGGCCTGCGTCAGCGTTACCGTGGTATCGGTCTGGAGCGGGATGTTGAGCTTGATCGGGATGCTGTCGCGGACCGGGATTGTCCAGTCAATCGTCGCCTGATCGAGGCCGACGAAGCTGCTGTGCAGGCCGTCGATCAGCGGCGCGGCCAGTTGACTCTTCAACTGGAAAATCATCGAGGCGAGGACGACCACCACGATCACCAGCGTCAGACTGACCAGAAATGAAAAAATCAGCATGACGTTTTTGACCGACGATCCGATGGTTTTGAGCATGGTGACAGCCCCCTGACCTGCGCGATTCAAACCATTTCCATACTATAGCATGGAGACTCCCAATCCGTGGCGAAAGAATTGAGGTTCAGGGGCAGGACACAAACGGCGGTCGCCTGTGACAACCGCCCTTTGAACGGGATGGTCATGAAGTCATCGAAGTCAGTGGGAGAATCGCGGGTTGACCGGCGAACCCCCGACCCTATCGGCTTCACCCTCTCCGGCGAGAGGGGTTGAGAGTGAAGGAGTCCGCTTCAGCGCAGCACGAGCGTGAGATTGTTGTCGTCGATGCTGATCTGCGCGACGGTCAGCGCCTGCCCATTCCCCGCGTCAACCGTGACCTGCGTCAGCAGCGTATTCGCCCCCTGCTGCATCCGGTCAACGGTGTCGGCGAATTGAGCAGGCGGGTTATCGAACAACTCGCCGCCGATGTCGATTCCGGCGAACTGGAACTGCCTGCTGGTGTCGTCGAGCTTCATGACCACGCCGACGGTCTGGGTCAGATCGACATTGTATTCGTTCGGGATGCTGGCATCGGCGTAGAAGATCGCGCCGCCGGGGCGCAGGTCAATGCGCGGATTCTTGAAGCGCGGGTCGGAGCCATCACAGAGCGGGCTGTGCTGCTGGCAAATAGCAAACAGGTCGGCCTCGCTGAAGGTCGCCACTGCCGCCTGCGCGCCAGTCGAGTCTGCGCCGACTTCAACCTGATAGTCGCTGGTATCGAGCGTTTGCACGCCGCCATACTCGCCCATGTTGATCGTGATCTGCGCCGGTTGACTGCTGTCCTGAAGCTGAATCGTCGGGGCGGGTGTGGCGCCGGTGAAGACTGCCGCTGTCTCGCCGCGCGGGTCAAGGCCAGCAACCCGTGCCGCCAGGCTGGGGATGCGCGGCAGCAGCACCACGACGGCAATGATGCCGACGACAATCAGAATGACAGCGCCAATCAGGCAGCCTGCCAGACAGCTCAGGATGGAAGGGCCACGGCGACGGGGAGCCATTCGTTGTTCGTACATTGCGAATATCCTTAAGATAAACTGCACGCCGATGATTGTACACGGCGGCTCGGCGCTTGCCAGAAGATTGTTACGTTTCTCATAAACCATCGGCTCAAGCTCGGCGTATTTTGATTGGGCCGAGGCCAGACGTATACTTTCGGGCGCTCACCGTTTCAGGAGTCGAAGATGCGAAGACTATCGATGCTCGCCGTGATGTGCCTGATGATGGCAGGCGTAGCTTTCGCGCAGTCGCCACAGGCAGGCAGCGACGGCATTGGCGACCGTTACTACCCTCAGTTAGGTAACGGCGGCTACGACGTCCAGCATTATGATATCGACCTGACCGCTCATCTGGCGACCAACTCGATTGACGCGACCGTGACGATTCAGGCCAACGCGACCGAGGCGCTCAAGACGTTCAATCTCGACTTCGAGGGACTGAAAATCAGCCGCTTGACCGTCGATGGCGCGCCAGCGGCCTATCAGCGCGCAGGCCATGAGCTGACGGTCACGCCGTCGAGTCCGTTAGCCTCAGGCGCGGCTTTCGAGGTCGTCGTCCGCTATTCCGGCGTGCCGGGACAGGACATAGACGACCACGGCGCGCCAGCCTTCGCCGACGGCTGGACGCAGTATCCCGGCGGCGTCTTCGTCGCCAGCGAGCCATCGGGCGCGGCGCGCTGGTTCCCGTGCAACGACCACCCGCTCGACAAGGCCACCTACAGTTTCCGTATCACCGTGCCGAAGCCGAACGTGGCTGCCGCCAACGGCGTGCTGGAGCAGACGATTCCAGCAGGGGACAGCACCACCTACGTCTTTAGCGAAATGCATCCGATGGCGACCTATCTGGCGACAGTCAACATCGGCGACCTGGCGCGCCTCGACGGCCAATCAGCCAGCGGCGTCCCGCTGCGCAGCTACGTCCCGACGAAATATGCCGCCAGCGCGCCGACGGTGCTGGCAAACCTGCCTGAGATGGTCGACACCTTCAGCCGCCTGTTTGGCCCCTACCCGTTCGAGACTTATGGCGTGGTCGTCGTCGATACCGGCCTGAACTTCGCGCTCGAAACGCAGACGATGTCGCTGTTCGGCGGCGACCTTCTGCGCGGCTCGTCGCTCGGTCGTCCGCCGGATGAGGTGCTGGCACACGAGCTGGCGCATCAGTGGTTCGGCGACAGCGTCAGCCTGAGTCAGTGGCAGGATATCTGGCTCAACGAGGGTTTCGCCACCTACGCGCAGGCGTTATGGATCGAACATACGCGCGGGCGAGCGGCGCTCGACGACTATATGACCAACCTCTACACCCTGATCTCATCGCCGACCTTCACCGCCTCGAAAGCCATCGAGCCGGGACAACCGCCGCCGGATGACCTGTTCAACCGCTCGATTTACCTGCGCGGGGGCTGGACGCTGCACGCTATCCGCCTGCGAGTCGGCGACGATACCTTCTTCAACATCCTGCGGACGTACTATGGTCGCTACCAGTATGGCAATGCCACGACCGCCGATTTCATCGCCGTCGCTGACGAAGTCAGCGGCCAGCCGCTCGACGACCTGATTGATAGCTGGCTCTACGCCGATAACGTGCCGCCCGTGCCAGAAATGGGCCTCGGCATCGTGCTGGCGACGCCCGCCGCCATCATTCGCTAGCTTATTCCGGCGCGTCTTCAGCGGCGGCGAGGCGAGCGGCGTACTGCGCCTTATAGTATTCAAGGTATTCGCCGGTCTTGATGCGCCGCCACCAGCCCTCGTTGGCCTGATACCAGCGCACCGTCGCTTCGAGCGCCGAGTCGAAGGTCATCTGCCGCTCCCAGCCGAGCGCGCGCAGCTTATCGCAGTTCATGGCGTAACGGCGGTCGTGGCCTTCGCGGTCGGGGACGTACTTAATCAGCGATTTCGGCCTGTCGAGCAGCGCCAGCAGCCGGTGGACGATGTCGAGGTTGAAGCGCTGGTTTTCTCCAGCGACGTTGTAAGCTTCCCCGGCAACGCCGCGATGCAGCGCCACGTCGATGGCGCGCGCGTGGTCATCGACGTAGAGCCAGTCGCGCACCTGCTGACCGTCGCCATAGACCGGCAGCGGCTGATTGTCGATAGCCTCGGTCGTGAACAGCGGGATCAGCTTTTCCGGGTACTGATAAGGACCAAAGGTGTTGCTGCCGCGCGTGATGACCGTATTCAGGCCGTGGGTGACGTGATAGGCGCGCACCATCAGCTCGCCGCTGGCCTTGCTGGCCGCGTAAGGGCTGTTGGGCGCGAACGA
>CAZZAO010000082.1:23561-25913 GCA_964652205.1 uncultured Anaerolineaceae bacterium
GGCTCGATGTCGCCGTAGACTTCGTCGGTCGAGACTTGCAGGAAGCGCTCAAGGCTCTGTTTGCGGCTCTCGTCGAGCAGGATGTACGTGCCGACGACATCGGTATGGATGAAGGCATCCGGCGCGAGAATGCTGCGGTCGACGTGGCTTTCGGCGGCGAAGTTAACCACAGTGTCGATCTGATACTGGTCGAAAACACGGCGCACCGTCTCGCGGTCGGCGATGTCGCCGCGCTCGAAGCGATAATTCGGCTCATCATCGACCGGGAGCAGGTTTTCGACGTTACCCGCGTAGGTCAGCTTATCGTAGACGATGATGTTGTAGTGCGGGTACGTCTCGACCATGTAGCGGACGAAGGCGCTGCCGATGAAGCCCGCGCCGCCGGTCACAAGGATGTTTTTCATATCGGCCTCTTGCTGACTGCTGAGAAAACCATAGACGCGACCTGCTCAGTCGTTTTCTCCCCTCACCCTGAGGGCGAGGGGTTGTTGGGAGTATTTGCAGCTCATTCGTCTGGCGTGGACATCGGCCCGTCGCCGGGGGACACTTCGACCTTGCGATGAAGCACGAAACGCTCAATTGCTTCAGCCACGCCGTCCTCATCGTTGGTAGCGACGACGGCCTGCGCGATGGCCTTGAGTTTCGGGTCAGCGTTGCCGACGGCCACGCCCATCCCGGCTAGCTCCAGCATCTCCAGATCGTTCTCGGCGTCACCGAGCGCCATGACCTGCCCGGCAGGAATCTTCAACCGCTCCAGCAGCACGCGCAGCGCCGCGCCTTTCGAGCCGCCGAGCGGGAGAATTTCGAGCATCTGCGGCAGCCCGGCCTGCATCAACCGCAGCGATCCACCGACCAGCGCTTGCAGTTCGCCGCGAAGCTGTGTGATGGCCTTCGGCTCGCCGATGACCATGAGCTTATTCAGCGGCGTCTGCGGCAGCAGGTCTTGCAGCCGCCCGACGATTTCCGGGTCTGGCTCGTGGTAGCGGCCAATGCCAGCGATCAGCGCTTCATCGCGCTCGTGAATCATAATCCGGCTGCTGCTGTAGGCGATCAGCGAGAAGCCGCGCTCCTCAGCGTAGTTGATGGCCTGCCGCGCGGCGTCCGGGTCGAGCGTTTGCTGCCAGAGAATCTTGCCGTCGCCGTCGTAGACGATCAACCCCTGCATGAAGATGCCATGCGTATTGAGGTTCAATTGATCGGTGATGAACGCGCCCGCGCTTCGACTCTTGCCGGTCGCCAGCACGAACTGCACGCCCGCGTCGAGGGCCGCGCGCAAAGCCGCCCTGTTGCGCGGACTCAGTTGCAGCCTGCTATTGAGGAGCGTACCGTCGATATCGCTGGCGATCAGTCGGATCGTCGGATGAGGCGTCGTTTGCGTCATGAACCCTGCCTGTCTCTGTATCGCCGGCGGCGCTCGTCAGGCGGGGCGCGCCTGCCAGAGCAGCGCCAGTATAATCAAGACCGTCACGACAATCAACAGGCCGGTCAGCCAGCGCGACGACCCGCCTGCGGCAGGCGGAAGCGCCCGCCGCGACGGCGGCCCCTGCGGAAGCTGCTTCCACTTTTCGAGCGATTCAGGGTCTTTCGGCAGCGGTTCGTCAGGCATGGGAGGCGCGTTCAAGCGAATCAGAGTGTGCGTCGGCGCTCAATTTCAAAGGCCTTTTCAAAGCCATAGAAACAGACATCAAACTCCTGAAGGAAATTTGTCTGTCCGAGTAGAAGTGGCGCGGTTTCATTTCTTGTCCAGGCAAAACCCAACGAAACTTGCCCCAATGTCTTGATACCGACAGCAAGATACAGCGCCCGTGTTTCATGTTGACTCAGATTACCGGACGGCGACGGCAAAACGGGCTGGTTTCTCCAAATTGCTCCCAGTTGGAGACCAGCAAAATAGGGCAAAATATTGACGTCAGCGCCAGTATCGATTAGGCCATCGACCTCAATGTACTGTGCTTGATAAGTCAGGCGGATCGGGAGTATAGGGCGAGGCACCGATTGGCCGAATTCGTCTGGTTGCGCAATATATCTGATACGCACTGACTTATCTATCCTGCTTCTGACGTTCTTCGTCAATGAACTTTTGTAAGGCAACGGCTGTCGAGGTTGAATTTAATGGCGACCAAACTGCATACTGGTTATCCGCCAGGAGCGTGTTAACCCCTTCATCTCCCAAACCTTGCTCAAGCCATTCTGTTAAAACGTCCTCAACTGATTTACCCAGGCGGTTCGCTACTTTATGCAGGCGTTCGGTCATTTCTGTTGAAAGTGTAAGCGTGACCACTTCGGGCATCGTGAGCACTCCTGTTATTTGCCATCATGGGGGAGGTTACTATCAGCAGTCAGGTCATTACA
>CAZZAO010000083.1:0-25727 GCA_964652205.1 uncultured Anaerolineaceae bacterium
TCCCGTCACCGCAGCAGGTCGCAACGGCCAGAATCAACCCGGTTTTCTGCGACACCTGGGGCGGGTATGAAAAATCGCGCCCCATTGCTGTCAATTGAAGGATCGTGCTGCCTGTCCGACCCCTCCCCCTGTCCGACCCCTCCCCTTGTCCGACCCCTCCCCCTATCCCCCTCCCCGCAAGCGGAGAGGGGGGGGAATGGTCACAACCGGCAGCATTTTCCAGTCTTATCCGCTTAAGTTGACAGCGATGGGCAGGAAAATCGCGCCCCGACAGAAGGCATTGCCTTATCTTTCTCCCCTCTCCCGCCGGGGAGAGGGGCCGCGGGTGAGGGCGTCCGGGCGAACCGTCATCGCAGGCGGAAGGCAGATGGTTCGATCATTTACGGATGCTCGACGCGAATGAGGCGGTCGATGCCGACGCTATCGAGCGCGACCGTCGAGCCGTCGAGCCAGCGCACCTCGACGCAATCGACGGTCGTTTCGGGGCCGAGGCCGAAATGCGCGACCGGCTCCATCTGGCACAGGTAGCCGCTCCCGGCGTCGATGACGCGGCGCTGCACCCGCCCGCCTGCCGTCATGATAACAACCGCGCCACGGGCAGGCGCGCCCTGGGCTGTCAGCGGCAGGAGTCGCAGAAAATGGTTGCCATTCTCGCGGGCATGATAGAGCGACAGCGGCTGCAAACCCATCTCGCCGTGGCTGATAATCAACTCCAGCCGACCGTCGCCGTCGAAGTCACCGTAGGCCGCGCCGGTTCCGAGTCCGAGCGGCTCCAGCGCGTCACCGCTATCGAGCGGGAGCCAGCGCATCCCGCCGCGCCGACCGAACAGCCGGTTTGGCTCGCCGATGTTATTGAAGAAGATTTCCTCGTAGCCGTCGTTGTCGAAGTCAGCGACCAGCACTGTCCGCACGCGCGACGGCAGCGACATCTCCGAAGTGGCGATATTGCGCCACGGGCCGGACTGGCTTTGCAGAAACAGGCGGTGCGGCCCTTCCCAGTTGCTGATGACCAGATCGAAGCGGCCATCCTCGTTGGCGTCGAGCGCCGAGACGCCGCGCGCGTTGTAGCGCGGGTCGCCGAGGCCCATCGTCCGCGCGACTTCATCGAACGTGCCGTCGCCGTTGTTGCGAAAGAGGAAATTCGCCCCGCCCTCGTTGCCGACAAAAATATCCATATGTGGCGAAACCAGCGGCAGCGCAACCACGCTCCGCCCGCCAGTAATCAGCGCAACGCCCGCTTCAACGGCCATGTCACGCAGGCGGCCATCGTCGTCCATCTCGTACAGGCGCATCGGGCCGCCATAGTTGGCGACGAAAAAGCCGTAGATACCGCGTCCGACCCGATCCACACAGGCGACCGAGCGCCCCGCCGTCAGGTTAAGCGCATCATGATTCGATTTGTACGAGAACAGGTCATCCCACTCGCCCTCAATCGAATCAAAAAGCCGGTCAGCGAAGCGTTTCTGGCCGGCAAAAGTATCGGTATTCAGGACGTAGATTTCTTCCTGGCCGTCGCCATCGACGTCGCAGGCCGCGACGCCAATCGCCTGACGGTCAACGTCGGCTAAAACCTGATCGGCGATGTTCTCGAAGCCGCTCCCGTTCCACTTTAAAACCTGATTGGGCGCATTCGTAAAACCGGCAATAAAGACCTCAAAAGCGCCATCGCCGTCGACGTCGGTCACAGCGATCCCGTAATTGAGCTGCGCCCGATTATTGAGCAGCAACCCGCTGCGATTAACAAACATCCTTGCGCCCCGCACCCGCCCCATTCGCTAGAGATAAGCATAACGAGATTTCAGCGGCGCGCAATTGTCGGCTCAACGAGTAAAACCCACTAAAAAAACAGGGTGTCGCCGTGACACCCTGTCGAGTGATTCAACCGGATACAGCCGCTAGCGCGCGGCCATCGGATTGATACTGGTCTCGGCAAGCTGAGTCAACAGCTTATCCGTTTCACCTTCCTCATTGAGCGTCTGCTCGAACAACGTAAGCGCCTGATCGAGTCCAAGCTGATGGGCATAGGCGCGCAGGGTTCCGTAGGCGGCGATTTCATAATGCTCGACGCGCTGGGCAGCGGCAATCAAGGCGGCATCCCTGACGTCAGGATCGGCCTTTTCCTTAATCGCCTCATCACCTTCCTTGACCAATCCCTGCATCGCCTTGCAGGTCTTGCGTTCGGCCTGCTGATCGAGCAGCTTGAAGACCTGCTCAAGCCGTTTGACATGGCCCTGCGTCTGCTTGAGGTGATCGTTGAAGGCCGTCTTTAACGGGCGTGAGGTCGCCGCTGCCGACATCTTCGGCAGGGCTTCGATCAACTGGTGTTCGGCATCGTAAACATCCTGCATCTGCTCGACGAGCAGGTCGTGCAGTGTCTCGAGTTTCACGGTTGATGCTCCTGGTTATTTTCGTAATGCATTCTGCAATGTGCAGATAGTTACATTCTACATGACCGCGCCTGCTGCGCAAGAGGCTGGCGAAAGGTCTTATCGAATTTTCATCCGTGCTGAAGCGCCAGCAGATGGTCTACAATTGCGCTGTTTTGATCGCGCAGAAAGCAGTCAGGCATGAAACTTCAGCTATTCAAGTCACTGTGGGGCATGACCGGCTCACTGGCCGAAAACCTCGATCTGATCGCGGCCAATGGCTATGACGGGGTCGATTCGTGGGTCTGGGAAGGCGCAGCAGCAGCAAACGAGCTGATCGCGTTGACCGAGGCGCGCAAGCTAGGCCGAATCGTCGCTACCGTCGTCGAGCGCGCTGACCAGCTCAGGCCAACGGTGCGCCGTCTGGCGGAATATGAGCCGGCGCGGATCAACCTGCACTCAGGCCGCGACAGCATGACGCGCGATGAGGGCTGCGCCTTTTTCGAGGCGGCGCTCAAGGTAGAAGCGGAGATCGGCGTGCCGGTCGTCCACGAGACGCATCGCGGTCGCCTGCTCTATACGCCGTGGGAGACGGCCTTTTATCTGCGCCAGTTCGACGGGCTGCACCTCAACGCCGACTACAGCCACTGGGTCAACGTCTGCGAGCGACTGCCCGACGATCAGGCTGAGGCGCTGGCGCTGGCAAATCAGCGGGCGCAGTACATTCACGGGCGCGTCGGCTACGAGCAAGGGCCGCAGGTTCCCGATCCATCCGCGCCGGAGTACGCGCCGCAGTTGGCGTGGCACGAGCGTCAGTGGCAGGCGATCTGGAACGCGCAGGAGTCGGCAGGCGCAGCGGAGTTGTTCTTCACGCCGGAGTACGGCCCGCCGCCTTACCTGCCGACGCTCCCTTATACGAATGTGCCGGTCGCCGACCTGTGGCAGATTTGCCTGTGGGCGAAGGATCGAGCGCGACGGCTTTTTCCCTCATCCCCGGCCCCTGGTTAGGCCCGCTCGCGTTGACTTATTCAGCCCTTGAGGCTGCCGCCCGCCGCGAGCCAGCCGCCATCGACCACCAGAACATGGCCGGTGACGTAGCGGCCCGCGTCTGAGGCGAGGAAAATCGCCGCTCCGGCGACATCGGCGGGGTCGCCGATGCGCCCCAGCGGGATTTTCGACAGACGGCTGGCGCGCAGTTCCGGGTTGGTCATAAGCGGGATCGTCTGCTGCGTGGCAATCGTCCCCGGCGCGATAGCGTTGACGCGAATGTTCGGCGACCATTCAACGGCCTGCGCCCGCACCATCGCGCTGATGCCGCCGTTGCCGATGACATAGGGACTCTGGTTCGGGATGCCGAAAAAGGCCGAGAGCGAGGCGATGTGAATGATCGAGCCGCCGCGCTCACCCATCTGCCGCGCCGCCGCTCTGGCGAGAAAGAAGCGCGCCTTCAGGTTCGTGTCGATGACCTGATCCCACTCGTCCTCGCTGATGTCGAAAGCCGGTTTGCGGATGATTGCGGCGAACGACGTGACGAGCAGATCAATCGGGCCGAGCGCGTTGACTGCCCGCTCGACCAGCGATTCTGGCGCGCCGCGCTCGCCCAGGTCAACCGGCAGAACAGCCGCGCGCCGACCGTGAGCGCGCACCTGTTCCGCCGTCTCATTCAGCTCGGACTCGGTGCGACTGGCAAGGGCAACGTCCGCGCCCTGAGCCGCAAAACTGAGCGCAATCGCCTGACCGATGCCGCGCCCCGCCCCGGTGACGAGCGCCGTCCGACCTTCGAGCGAAAACAGCCCCGGCAACTCAGGCTCCCGCGCTGAGAACGTCGCCGACTTTCAGCGCCACCGGGGTGGCGAAGGTCAGCAGTGTCCCGCTGCCGTCGGGCGTCGCGGTCGCGTCGATAGGCTTGCCGCCGAGCGTGACCCGGCTGGCCTTTTCGCCCACGCGCCATGTGCGCAGCGTCAGCGTGCCGTAATCGAGCGTCAGCGCCGCCGAGCCGCTGTCCTGCCGATAGGTTCCCCAGCCTGTCCCGGTCGACCAGAACGACTGGAATGGCTCGACCCTGATCGCCGGGGCGAAGCCGAGATAGCCGCTGGTCAGATCGACGTCGAAGCCGGACAGCGCCAGCAGGACTGACCACGACGCCATCGCGCGCGAGTAGTGGCTGCCGCACTCCAGCTCGTTCCACGGGTTGCGTCGTTCGCCGCTGTAGCGCGAGCGCACGCTCTCGACAATCTTCAGCCCTTCCTCGACCATGCCTTCATAGATCAGATGCCCGGCGACCTGATACTCGATTCCCGTCCAGACTTCGTCGCTGTAAACGAACGGCAGATCGGGGCGCTGGCCGCGCGGCCAGGTGCAGAGCAGCAGGCCCGGCTCGTCCTCGACGGCGTAGATTCGCTGAGCGTTATCGTGATCTTCGAGCGTCTGGCGGAAGTTGTAGCGAAAGATCGACGTCAGCGCCTGACGCACTTTAGCCGGATCGAGGCCGACATCAACGCCCGCGCCGCGCGCCAGCCACGCGCCGACAAGCTGATCGCTCAGGCAGCCCGCGCCATACTGATACTTCGGGTTGCCGGCGCGCTGTCCACCGAGACTGTGTTCGGTACTGAACACGGAATGTTCGACCGCCGACGGATCGACGTGCTGATCGTAATATTCACCGTTGAACAGGTTGGCATCCATCCAGGCGCTGCCCCGGTCGGCCAGATCGTGGTAACGCGCCGCCGACTCGCTGTCACCGACCG
Source organism: uncultured Anaerolineaceae bacterium (assembly GCA_964652205.1). Lineage (GTDB taxonomy): Bacteria > Chloroflexota > Anaerolineae > Aggregatilineales > Phototrophicaceae > ZC4RG36. Next base: position 5,114 of record CAZZAO010000083.1, read on the forward strand.
CTGCCGCCATCTGCGCGCCACAGCGCAGCGCGCCGAGATACCAGCCCTGCATCATGCTGTTGGGGCCGTAGAACTCGATGTCGTAGGTATTGTGCTGCAAGCCTTCCATCACGCCATCGAGGTTGTAATCCCAGTATTTCCCGGCGAAGTCGAGCGCGGCGCGGACTTTCGGCCACAGGCCGCGCAGCCAGTCGGTGTCGCCGCTGTACTTCCAGTCGCGGTAAGTCTGGATGATGCCTCCCATCTGACCGTCAGCGGCAGGATGGTAGTCAGCCCGCGGCGCGCCGAGCGGGAGCATCAGCCGGAAGGACATCCGGCCATCGTCCCACTGGCTGTAGGTGTAATCGTTGTGGCGCATCGAGCGCTCCAGCGACGGATAGAGATAAGCGTGCGTCAGCGCATAATTCCAGACATGCTCGCACGAGCCTTCGCAGCTTCCGGCGGTCGAATGAACGCCTTCCCAGCCGTACATCGAGCCATCTTCGAGCAGCGTGACGACGTTGGTCTTGAGCGTCGAAATCTGGCTGGAAATGGCGTCGAGCACCGGCGCAGGAACGGTCGAACTGAACAGGTCGCGGTGGAAAGTTTCGGTCTGCTGGCGCAGGCGAGTCTCATTCGCGGCGAGATAGCGGGCGACGTCGAGCGCGTCCGTGAAGCGACTGGCATAGGGAACGCGCCAGGTCGGCAGGGCTTCTCCCTCGGCAGAGGCGCTCTGCCAGTATTTGATGAAGTTGGGAAAATACCAGGTGATATAGATCGGCAGCCTGACCGTTTCGCCGGGGGCAACAGCCGCGTGCAGCGCCAGCGAACTGGTATCGCTGTAATTCTTCGGCGCAGGCTCCGCATAGACGCGGTCGGTCAGGCGACCGGTGGCGGAAAACTCGTCCCAGAAATACTGAAGCGCGTCGAACCAGCCGGCGCGCAGCCAGGCTGAGGTATAGCTGACGTCCTGCCACGGCGTCGCCAGCGCCATCGAGCCGCCGTAGGGCCTGTCAGGCGTGTAATGCTCGCTGAACATATTGATGGCGTTGATGCCGCCCGCGCTGACGAACTGGTTGACGTTGCGTTCGCCGGAACCAATGTACTGCGCGTTACTCATCGCGTTGAACGGCCCACAGCCGCGATAGCCAACGGCATTATAGAGGTTGCCCGCCAGCGACAGTTCGACTGCTTCGCTGCCGTGGTTGGTGATCGTAAATTCGATGATCCCCGCCGGGATGCCAGAGTCCTCGACGTTGAGCGGAATCAGCGGGTTATAGGCCATCATCGACACCTGCACGGGCAGATGCTGATCCTCGAACTCGACCCACGCAAACGGATACTCGCCGCGAAAGGTGGTCTTTTTGACGTGGCGCAGGCCGATGCCGGTATCGCGGCGAACGCCGTGGCCGAAGCCGAAAAAGTCGTAGCCAATCGTATCGCCGCTCAGGTTCATGTCCTGGCGGCTTTCGAGGACGCGGGCATCGACCTTGCCGCTGGCCGTGCTCGTCCAGAGCGAGAAGAAGGTATTGGGCATCAGGTTGCCCTTGTTGGGGCGGTGGAACAACTCCCAGTCTTGCAGGTTGCCATTGCCGGACAGCGAGAAATTGCCCGTGCCGATGCCGCCGACAGGAAAGGCGATGGTGCGAAGCTGCGCGTCAGAGTAAGTGGGCATAGTGGAGTGCGTGGCCTTTTAGAATAGGTTTCGGATAAAAATTGTTCAAGCAGCTTCCCTCACCCCGACCTCTTTCCCAGGGGAAAAGGAGTCGGGGGTGAGGGCATTGCGGGCATGATCCATCATGCTCCGATGGAAAACGACCCCTCCCCCTGCCCCTCCCCGTAAACGGAGACGGGAGCAGATGCGAACCATCGCGGCCTGACGGGAGACAACCCCTCCCCCTGCCCCTCCCCGTAAACGGAGACGGGAGCAGATGCGAACCATCGCGGCGCTGATCCTTCTCCCCTCGCCCTGAGGGAGAGGGGCCGGGGGTGAGGGCATTGCAGATGCGAACCAACGCAGCGCTGCTCATTCATGATCGGGGGCGAGGCGCGTGTCTCTGCCGACCTGCTCCATGACCACTGCGCCATTCTGGTCAACCCAGACGCCACAGGTCGTCGCGCCGGGGCTGAAGTCGAGGTCAGCCGCCGTGCCGTCAAAGCGCAGCACCGGATGATAAAACTCGCCGACTTTCTGCGCGTCGCCAACGATATAGTGGCCGATCAGCGAGCGGCGGAAACGGTCGGTCGAGCTGTTTTTGAAGCTGCCATGCACAAGCTGGCCGTTGAAGAACAGGACATCCCCGGCTTTCATCACGACGGGCGTCGGGTTGAGTCCGGGGGGCAGCGGCACGGTCACGTCGGTGAAGCTTTCGGTCGTGTCCGCCGGGACAGTGCAAAGCGTCTCCCACTGGTGGCTGCCATCGACGACCTGCATACAGCCGTTCTCAATGTCGCAGTCGTCGAGCGCCAGCCAGGCCGCCATACAGGTTCCCGGCTGGACGCGCAGATAGAACTGATCCTGATGGAGCGCCTGACCGCGCGCTCCCGGCGGCTTGAAGTAAAGCATCGTCTGAACGGCATACGGCTCGACGCCGTCGAGCAGGCGCGTCATCAGGTCGCGCAGGCGCGGGTCGAGCAGCCAATCGCAGGAGTCCCGATCCCAGCGGTGCATATGGATCATGCGCGGATACTGCTGAAGCGGGTCAGGCGCGTCATCCGCCCTCGCGGCCAGATCAGACGCCGACTGAAAACGGCGAATCGGCACGCCAGCGAAATCGCCCGGTTTGTCGCCTTGCTCGCGCAGCGCCATGTAATGCCCGCGCAGGCGCGCAACTTCATCCTGTGAGAACAAACCGCGCGCGACGTAGTAACCGTGATCGTGAAAAATCGTTTCGGGGACGGCTGCCTTTTCCATTGAAACTCCTTTTCAAATGCGTTTTTATCGGGACTGCACAACGGCTCTGGCGCAAGGTCAAAGGGCTAATGGCGGCAGTCTGTCATGCAGCAAACTGCTTGACAAATGCTGTCCCTGTTTTTAAACTGAATTGTAGACGTTTACAAGGCGCGTCAATATCTTTTTCAGGTTTACAAAGTTGTTCAATGTCGTACACACCTCAAAGTTAGCACAGTTGTGGTGAAGTTTCAACAAAGAAATTGACGAGTCGCCAGCGCTCGTCGCAGGTTGTGTAAAATTTCACTGTAGTCGATTACAGAAAACTGGCTATTTATGAGACTTTTCCTGTGACTATTACGATTGAAGATGTCGCCCGACACGCAGGCGTCTCTGACGCGACGGTATCGCGCGTGCTGTCGAACAAGCCGCATGTGCGCTCTGAAGTGCGTGAGCGCGTGCTGCACTCGGTCGCCGAACTGGGCTACCGGCCAAGCCGCGTCGCCCGCAGCCTGCGCGCCAGACGGTCGAGCATCATCGGGCTGATTATCTCCGACATTCAGAACCCGTTCTTCACCGCGCTCGTCCGGGCAGTCGAGGACGTCGCCAACGCCAACCAGCACGCCATTTTCCTGTGCAACACCGACGAAGACCCGGAAAAAGAAAAGCTCTATATCGAGCTGATGCTGTCTGAACACGTCGGCGGCGTGCTGATTACGCCGACGCGCGAAAACGGGATGCACCTCAACAAGCTGATCGAAAGCGAAATTCCGGTCGTGGTCGTCGACCGCTACCTGGCCGACGTCGAGATTGACACGGTGATCGTCGATAACTTCCGCGGCGCCTACGCGCTGACGCAGCACCTGATCGATATGGGACATCGCCGTATCGGCGCGGTCATCCATTCGACGGCGATTACGACCGGACGCGAGCGCAAGGAAGGCTATATGGCGGCGCTCAAGGCCAACGGACTGCCGTTCGAGCGCGAGTTGATCGAAACCGACGCGCCGAACGACATGATGGCCTGCAAAGCGGCTCAAAAGTTACTCTCCCTGCCCCACCCGCCGACGGCGATCATCACCGGCAATATCGTCGTGACCGGCGGCGTGCTGCGGGCGATTCGCAATCGCGGGCTGTCGATGCCCGATGACATCGCCGTGGCCGCCTACGATGAAGCGGTCTGGTCGGCGCTGATGGTTCCGCCGCTGACGACGATGGAACAGCCCACTTATGAGATCGGCAAAATTGCCGCCGAGCTGCTGCTCAAACGGATCGAAGACAACACACGGCCCCGGCAGCGAATCGTTTTGCAGCCCAAATTACATATCCGGCAGTCGTCCGGCGCATCGCCCGATTGAGGCGGGCCAATCACCGGAACTGCGAACGTCCAGCAGCGCAAAAATTGATATCGAAAGGGGGCATCGATCAGGGATAAGAACACTGCCAGCGGAGCATGACCTATAGGATTCATTTTGAAAGGAGATCGCAATGCTTAGAACTCTACCTCGCAAACTGATTACACTGGCGCTGTTCCTGCTTCTTTTGAGCGGCAGCGTTGTCCTCGGACAGGATGCCGGGCCGATGACTGAAGTCGGCACGCCGCGCAACCAGACGCTCATCATGGACGCGCTCGATGGCCGCGTCAACAACCCGACGCAGATGAACCCCTACCTGCAAAGCACGCTGCACAACGAGGGTCTGCACCAGTTGGCGCTGTCGCAGTTGTGGGAAATCAACACGGTCAAGGGCGAGCAGTTCCCCGACCTGGCGGCGGCGATGCCGGAAGCGCTGAACAAGGACTTCACCAGCTTCAAGATCACGCTCCGTCAGGGCATGAACTGGAGCGACGGCGTTGAGATCACGGCGGACGACCTGGTGTACACTATCGAACTGGTCAAAAAGACCTCTGGCTTCCCGGCCAGCGGCTACCTCAATGGTCTGATCGACAGCGTCAAGAAGCTGGACAACTACAGCGTCCAGATCGACACCAAAGGCTCGCACCCCCGTATCGCCATCGAGCTTGGCGCGACCGTCTGGGGCAACAACAACATGATCCTGCTGCCCAAGCATGTCTGGGAGAAGGTCGAGGACCCGACCACTTTCAACGACTATCCGCCAGTCGTCAGCGGCCCCTACACCATCAAGGACGTTGACCCGAACGGCAACTGGTTCCTGTGGCAGAAGCGCGCCGACTGGGCCAAGACTGCCGTCGGCATGACCGCTGGCGAGCCAGGGCCGGAATACATTCTGTTCCGCTACTACGGGCCAGAAGAAAAGCGCATCATCGCTGGCACGCAGCACAACCTCGACGTATTCGACGACATCACGCCGGAAAGCTGGGACATCCTGCGCGAGCAGAACCCGGAAGCGCGCACCTTCCAGAACGCCTTCCCGTGGGCCGACATGGACGACCCGTGCGAGCGCGGCATTCAGTTCGTCGATAGCAAGCCGCCGTTCGATAAGGCCGAAGTCCGCTGGGCAATGGCGCTGGCGACCAACATCGGCGATGTCTCAATGGCAACCTTCAACGGCGCGCTCCGCACCTCGGTGCTGCCCGTGCCGCCGGTGACGGTGCTTCAGGATACCTACGGCAAGCCGATGCAGGACTGGCTGACCAACTTCACCCTGCCCGATGGCTACAAGCCATTCAACGCTAACTTCGCCACCGACTTCGCCCAGTCACTGATCGATCAGGGCGTCGAAGGCATCCCGACCGACGCTGCCGCGCAGATCAACCTGTTCGGCGTGGGCTGGTGGAAGCACGACCCCGAAGAAGCGGGCAAGCTGCTCAAGAGCGTCGGCTTCACGCAGGGCGCGGACGGCAAGTGGCTCAACCCGGACGGCTCACCGTTCGAGATCAGCATCAACTCACCGTCGAACTTTGAAGTGCAGTCGGGCCGTCTGGCGTATGCCGTGGCCGACTCGTGGAACAAGTTCGGCGTAACGACGACCGTACAGCAGATGGAAGCTGGCCCCTTCTGGACAGCGGCCTCGACCGGCAACTTCCAGGCTGGCTCGTACTGGCCCGGCTGCGGCGTCATGCCGGACGTCTACTTCAACATGGACACCGCCTGGAACAGCAAGTACATCGTCGATGTCGGCACAGCGGCCCCCGGCAACAGCAGCCGCTACGCCAACAAAGCCATCGACGCCCAGCTCGACAAGATCGGCAGCCTGACGAGCGACGATCCGCAGATCGTCCCGCTGACGACCGAATTCATGAAGACCTGGATCGCCGACATGCCGTGGATTCCGATGTTCGGCACGTCCAAGTTCGTCCCGGTGGACACGCACTACTGGACTGGATTCCCCAGCTCGGATAACTTCTACGAAGGTCCGTGGTGGTGGTGGTCGCTGTTCAAGTACATGACACCGAAGATTCAGCCGACCGGCGCGACCTCGTAAGAGGAATCCGGTTCAACAGGGCTGCGCAGGTCAACTGACCTGCGCAGCCCTGCGTAACCTCAAAGAAGAGGTGTTCAACATCCTAATGCTCTCTCTCTCGTCGCCGGTGGCTAAAAGACCACGGGTACGAAGCCTCCCTGAGGAACGAAGGGACTACCGAAACCCGAGTCCCCTGAAGGGGACTCAGACATGCAGGCACTTTGTGTCAGCCAGCTTCAGTCGGGTTGGGTTTTCGTAGCCAGCGGTCGTTCAGCCCCTGGCGGCAAGGACAGCAGAAATAGGAGTTACTTGTGCCTTTTGTCCGGTTCTTGATCTCTCGCTTGATTACGTTTGTTCTCGTCATCTGGATCGGCATGACGATTGTCTTTTTCGTCCCGCGCTTCCTGCCGTCTGACCCGGTGACGGCAGCGCTCGGACGCATCAATTCCAGCGGCTCGACGATGCGGCCTGAAGAAGTGACCGCCATGCGCGAGACGCTGACTCAGCTTTACGGCCTGACCGGCACGCTGCCAGAACAGTATGCCAGCTTCATGCAGCGCGCCCTGCTCGGCGGCAGCTTCGGCCCCTCACTGTCCTACTATCCGATGCCGGTCAACCAGCTCATCGGTCAGGCGCTGCCGTGGACGCTGTTCCTGCTGCTGACTTCAACGCTCATTGGCTGGATTATTGGCAATGCCATCGGGTTACTGGCCGGGTTCAAGCCGCGCAAAATCTATTCACGAACGCTCGAAGCCATCGCCATCTTCGTTTACCCGATCCCGTATTATATTCTGGCGCTGATTCTGATTATTCTGTTCGTCTATGTGAATCCAATTTTCCCGCTCTCCTTCAGCGTCAAAGGCGCGCCGATGTCGCCGGAATTTATCTCCAGCGCCATCTATAATTCGGTGCTGCCCGGCCTGTCGATCATGATCGTCAATTTCGGCTGGTGGGTGTTGAGCATGAAGGCGCTCGCGGCAGGCATCGGCGAGGAAGACTACGTTAATTTCGCCCGCCTCAAGGGCGTCGGCGAGACGCGGATTATGACTCAGTACGTCCTGCGTAACGCCATCCTGCCGCAGATCACGCTGCTGGCGATTTCCATCGGCGGCATCTTCAACGGCGCGCTGATCGCCGAAATCCTGTTCGGCTATCCCGGCCTCGGCACGCTGACCTATTCTGCCCTCGTCCAGAGCGACTACAATCTACTGATGGGGACGATCTCGATTGCGATTATCGCCGTCGCCACTGCCGGGCTGGTTGTCGATCTGATCTATCCGCTCTTCGATCCACGGATTCAATACCGATGAGACAACCAGGCAACCTCAACCTGCGCCTGAAACTGGGCGCTGTGCTGCTGCTGATCTTCGTCATCCTCGGCGTCGTTCTGCCGCGCCTCGCGCCCACCGACCCGCTGGCGTGGAACTCGTTCCCGAAGAACCTGCCGCCGAGCAAAGTGCATTTCCTCGGCACAACCAGTCTGGGACAGGACACTTTCTGGTTTCTGATGCTGGCGATTCAGAACTCGCTGATGGTCGGCGTGCTGGTCGCCTTCTTCTCGACGGTGATTGGCGTGCTGGCCGGTTTGAGCGCGGGCTATATCGGCGGCACGTTCGACCGCGTGCTGACGCTGTTGATGGACGTCTTTATCGCCATCCCCTCACTGCCGATTCTGATTCTGGTCGCGGTACTGCTTCAGGGGAAAACATCGCTCATCACCATCAGCGTTGTGCTGATTATCTTCAACTGGCCGTGGCCCGCGCGGCAAACGCGCGCCATCGCCCTGACGATGCGCGAGCGCGAGTTCATCAATACCGCACGCTTCTCCGGCTCCAGCACGCTGGCGATCATCACCCGAGAAATCTTTCCCTACATCCTGCCGTGGTCACTGGCGAACTTCTCCAATACCGTGCTGGTTGCCATCGCCACCGAGTCGGGGCTGGCGGTCATCGGCCTGTCGAGCTTACAGCAGGCGACGCTCGGCACAATGATTTACTGGGCCTTGCAGTATCAGGCGCTGCTGGCGAAACGCTGGTTCTGGGTCGGCTCCCCGGTAGTCGCCATCGTCATCCTATTCATCGCCCTATTCCTGGCTTCGACCGGCTTCTCGGACTACTCCGCCCGCAAGCGAGGACGCGAAAGTGCTTAAACTACGCGACGTAAAAGCCTATTACGAGACGCCGACCGCGCAGGTGCAGGCGGTTGACGGCGTCACCCTCGACGTGCGCGAGAATGAAATCCTCGGCATTGCTGGCGAGTCGGGCTGCGGCAAATCGACGCTGCTCAAGGTGCTGTACGACTCGATGCAGCCGCCGCTGCGGATCGTCTCTGGCACGCTCGAAGCCGAAACCAGCGATGAAAATGGCAACCCGATCACGCTTGGCCCCGGCGAAATTCGCAAATACTGGTGGCGCTTCATCTCCTATGTGCCGCAAGGTTCGATGAGCGTGCTCAATCCGGTCATCAGGATCGAGAGCCAGTTCTTCGACGCCATCACCAAAAAGCACGGCATGACCGACAAAAAGGCGACGCGCCAGCGGATCGCTGACTACCTGAAGGAACTTGATCTGCCGGTCGAGGTGCTGAAGTCGTACCCGCACCAGTTGAGCGGCGGAATGCGCCAGCGCGTGCTGGTCGCGCTCGGAACCTTCCTGCATCCCGCCATCGTGCTGGCCGACGAGCCGACGACCGCGCTGGATGTCGTCATCCAAAAAGGCATCCTGATGATGCTGATGCAGGTGCAGGAGCGGATGAAAAATACGCTCGTGATCGTCTCGCACGACATGGGCGTTCACTACCAGATCACGCACCGCATCGCCATTATGTACGCCGGAAAGATCGTCGAGATCGGCCCGACTCAGGAGATTTTCGAGCATCCGCTCCACCCGTATACGCAGATGCTGATTAAGTCACTGCCGGTGGTCGGAGATCGACACGAGCGCGAAGGAATCAGTGGCCGCCCGCCGAGCCTGATTAACCCGCCGAAAGGCTGCCGCTTCGCCGACCGCTGCCCGTTCGCCATGGATATCTGCCGGGGCGAAGAACCGCCGCTGATCGAGATCATGCCCGATCATTACGCGGCCTGCTGGCTGCACCCGAGCAAAGAATAGGATTGAGGACTGAGCGCTGAGGACTGAGCAAAGGCGTAAGCTAAGGCCTCAGTCCCCTAACGGGCAGGCTTCGCACGCCCTGGCCCTCAGTCCCTGTTTTGAGAGGTTTTTGATGGCAGACCACTTACTCGAACTGAACAACGTCAGCAAAGCCTTCCGCATCGGCGGCCTGGTCTTTGGCACGGAGATGCTGGCGCTCGACCATGTCAGTCTGACGCTCGACGCCGACAGGCCGAGCATCATGGGCATTGTCGGCGAGTCTGGCAGCGGCAAAACGACGCTGGCGAAGCTCATCCTGCGCCTGCACCAGCCCACGTCCGGCGACGTGCTGCTCGACGGCAAAAGCCTGTTCGACCGCCAGCAGGGCGTCAATTCGCTCGACTATTATCGAACGGTGCAGCCGATTTTCCAGAATCCGTTCGAGACATTCAGCGCGCGTAAAACGGTCGAGACATATCTGTACGACACCGCGCTTAACCTGAAGGTTGCCAGAAACAAAGCCGAGGCGCGCCAGCGGATCAGCGAGACGCTGACTTCGGTCGGCCTCGACCTCAACGCCATCAGCAGCAAATATCCGACGCAGTTTTCCGGCGGCGAGCTTCAGCGAATCTCGATTGCGCGCGGGCTGATTACCCGCCCCCGGCTGATCGTCGCCGATGAGCCGGTCAGCATGATCGACGCCTCGCTGCGGATGAACATCGTCAACCTGTTCCTGCACCTCAAGGAACAGTACAACGTCAGCTTCATCTATATCACCCATGACTTATCGACAGCGTACTACGTCAGCGACCGCATCGCCATCATGTATCGCGGCAACATCGTCGAGCAGGGGCCGTCGGAGAAAATCCTGACGCGGCCCGAACACCCGTATACCGAGCTGCTGCTGAACTCTGTGCCACTGGTCGGCAAAAAGTGGAAGACCGACGTTAAGCTGCCGGACATGGAGCTGAAGGAATATCAGAATACAGCCTGCAAGTTCGCCAATCGCTGCGCCTACGCCCGCGACATCTGCCGGACGACCAGACCGCCGATGGTGACGATTGGCGACGACCGTCAGGCCCTGTGCTACAGGCCGGTCAACTATCAAGCTGGCATCACCGCAGTGCGCGAGGAAGATACTCGCACGCCGGAGACGACTGTCACCGGCGGATAACAGATATGTCAGAGAGAAAGACGGGCATGATCCCTCATGCCCGATGCGCGCCAACTTACGGATCGTGCTGCCTGTCCGACCCCTCCCCCTGTCCCCCTCCGCGCAAGCGGAGAGGGGAAACGGTCACAACCGGCAGCAATTTTCCAGTCTTATCCGCTTAAGTTGACAGTTATGGGGCGTGAACAATCGCTCCCTACGGAAAACGATGCCGGGTGATTTGATTTAGCCATGATTATTTACGCTGCACGCTAAGGAGACTGCAATGGAACTGTCGTTTAATGGCCTGGGGATGGACTTAGGCAAGCTGTCGCGCCTGTCGAATGCCGAGACGCGCTCGATCAGCGCCGAGAATTTCAACGGCGAAAAAGGCAAAGGCGGCATGGCGACCGAAGGCACGGGCAAGCTGGTCGCCGCCGATCTCGGTCAGGGCTGGAAAGTTTCGCCGTCGATCCATATTGCCCCGAATACGACCGTCACGCTGGCCGAGATCGACGGCCCCGGCGCGATTCAGCAAATCTGGCTGACCTGCTTCCCAACCTGGTGGCGGCGGCTCATCATCCGTTTCTACTGGGACAACGAAACGACGCCGTCGGTCGAAGTCCCGCTCGGCGACTTCTTCGCCAACGGCTGGTGCGAGCGCGCCAATATCGCCTCGCTGCCGATCTGCGTCAACCCGGCAGGCGGCTTCAACTGCTACTGGGAAATGCCCTTCCGCAAGCACGCGCGCATCACGGTCGAGAACCTGACTCCCGAAGAAGTGCAAGGTTTCTACTATCAGATCAACTACACGCTGACCGAGGTTCCTGAAGATTGCGGCTACTTCCATGCCCAGTGGCGGCGAAGCAACCCGCTGCCGTACAAGACCGTCCACACGCTGCTCGACGGCGTGACCGGGCAGGGCCAGTACGTCGGCACATATCTGGCGTGGGGCGTCAACAACAACGGCTGGTGGGGCGAAGGCGAAATCAAGTTCTACATGGACGGCGACCGGGAATGGCCGACTATCGTCGGCACAGGGACTGAGGACTACTTCGGCGGCGCGTGGAACTTCGAGTTCCCGAAGGGGCAGTACGGCATTTTCTGCACGCCCTATACCGGCGTCCCGCAGGTCATCAAGCCGGACGGCCTCTACCAGAGCCAGCAGCGCTTCGGCATGTATCGCTGGCACATCGTCGATCCGATCCGCTTCAAGGCCGACCTGAAAGTGACGATTCAGGCGCTCGGCTGGTGGGCCAATCGCGGGCCGCAGCCCCGCTATCTGCCGCTTCAGGACGACATCGCCTCGACGGTCTTCTGGTATCAGGCCGAGCCGCACGCGCCCTTCCCTCAACTGCCGGGCCGCGAAGGGCTGGAAGTCGTCTAAGCCGCGCCACTCAATTTCGCTGATTTTAAGGGCCGCAAACAGTTGCGGCCCTTTGCATTTTCGCCAGAGTCAGCTACTCTCAGCAATCAGGCTGGAAAAGTAAGAATGAATGCAATGCGCGCCTCTAAATTAAAGGCGTTCATCACGACCGGAAGAGGCTCATCGTGGGCAAGGATTTGAATCAGGATATTGAGGCACGCCGCGACGTCATGCTCAACTCCCCCGTCATCGCCATCGTCGGGCGGTCGAATGACCACTACTACACCAGTTACGACGTCGGCGAATACCTGATTAAGCAGGGATTCACCGTCTATAACGTCAACCCGTCGATTGACGAGGTCGATGGCGAGCCGGTCTACAAGGCGCTGGCCGACATCCCGGAAAAGGTTGACATCGTCGATGTCTTTCGCAAGTCCGACGCCCTGTGGGGAATCGTCGACGAAGCGGCTGCCATCGGAGCCAGAACGGTCTGGGCGCAGTTAGGAGTCTATGACGAAGCGGCAGGGCAAAAGGCGCTGGCCGCAGGATTGAACGTCGCCATGAATCTCTGCCTGCGAACTGAGCACGAGCAGATGTTGACGGGAACGATCAAGGGATAGATTCGGCCCTTGATGATACGTTGATCCGATTTATAGCTAGAGCGAGGAAATCTGATGACGACTTACACAATCACCTGGACAGCCGAAACCGACAGCGACGAGCGCAAGCACGAAATCGAGGCGTCGAGCGAGGAGGAAGCCCGCGCCCTGTTTCAGGACTACCTCAAGACGCACTATGAAGAAGAATATAAGGACGAAGGCGTCAAGGTTATCAGCGTCAGAGCGAAGCGATGAGCGTCAATGCTGACTCGCTTGAGGTCAGAAACAACACCGACGCCGGACGATTCGAGGTGCAGTTGGGCGACAAGCTTGGCCTGATTAAGTATCATAAGTTGGGGTCAGACTACCGACTCGTCCACACCGAAGTGCCGCCGGGCTACGAAGGTCAGGGCATCGCCGCCCGCATGGCTTACGTCGCGCTGGAAACGATTAAGGCGGAAGGCGCGCGCATTGTCCCCGACTGCCCCTTCATTCAGTCGTACCTGCGGCGGCACAGAGAATACGAGCCGCTGGTGATCGAGCGGCGGTGAGCCAAAGGATTACACGATGCTGGATGTACCGTCGCTGGAAGTTCGCCACAATGTCGCCGCGCACCGGTTTGAAGTCCCGCTCGCTGAAAAGATCGGCCTCATCATCTATCAGAAAGAGGGCGACATCTACACGCTGTTTCACACCGAGGTGCCGCCCGAATATCAGGGACAGGGTGTGGCCGACCACCTGACTCGCTTCGCGCTCGACACCATTCAGGCTGAAGGCGGGCGCGTCGTCCCTTCATGCTCGTTCATCAGCGCCTTCATCCGCCGCCACCGACAGTATGCGGCGCTTGTGACAGGCTAGCAAAATCCTCGTCAGATTTTAATCGTTCCAGCGCGCGCAACTGCCGGATCGCTGCTATAGTCAAGCACAGAACGACCGCCGCGCGTCCACTCAAACGCTGATGTGACCGCTGGAGTACGAGGAGATTCCCGGGTATGAGTCCCGAACGAACGCGGCTGCATCGTGGCGGCAGCGCGCGTGAGCGACACGTCCGGCGGACGGAAGCAAAATCCGTCAGCCGCCCTTCCCTGCTCCGACACTCCCTGTTTCAGTCAATTTCGCTTCCCCGTCCGTCCGGCCACTTCTGGACAGCGCCGCGCGCCGCCGTCGCGTTCGCGTTGATGTTGTTCGCGCTGTTCGTCGGGCAGCACACCCTGTCCGGTCGCATCTTCCCCAACGTCTGGTCATTCGGCGTGCCGATGGGCGATGCCACCGTCAACGAAGCCTCTGAGCGGCTGGTCGAAGCGTGGAATAACAGCGTTCAGATTCAACTGATCGACGGCCCGCGAAGCTGGAGCGTCCGGCCATCAGACCTCGGCCTGACGCTCGATGCCATCGACACCGCCCGGCGGGCGCGCGGCGTCGGGCTGGCCGGGATTCCGCTCGGCTATGGCCTCGCGCCGTCGGTCACGCTCGACCGCAGCGCCGCCGACGCGACGCTGCGCCAACTGGCTTCACAGGTCAACGTCGCGCCCTACAACGCGGGCTACGTCTGGCAGGGCGATCAGCTTATCGGCGCAGACGGGCGCGACGGCATCCAGCTCGACGTTCCTACCACGCTCGACCGGCTGGCGCAGCAGCCCGCCGAGATCGTCAACGCGCGGCGACTCGAGCTGGCGGTCGCGCCGGTCAAGCCCGACGTCCGCGATCCGCAGCCGTTTCTGGCCGACGCGCAGTTGATCGCCACTCGCCCGTTTGAAGTCCACGCCTACGACCCGTTCGACGACCAGACGCTCGTCTGGACGGCGACGCGCGACGCGCTGACGAGCTGGCTGGAAGCCGGGAAAACCAGCCTGACCGTGCGCCCCGCAACCTTCAGCGCCTACCTGAACGGTCAGGATGCCGCGCTCAACACCGACGGACAGGACACCCGCTACCTCGACGTGGATGAAAGCATGGCGGTGATGCAGGCCGCCATCGCCGGTAAGCAGACAAGCGCTGTCCTGCGCGTCCGCCACAGGCCAACAACCTTCAAAATTGAATACGGCGACACTGGCTACGGCGTGGCGCGGAAAAGCGGCATCACCTTCGCCATGCTCGAAAAAGCCAATCCGGGCCGCGACCTGAGCGCGCTGATGCCCGGCGACCTGCTCAATGTGCCGTCGCCTGACCCGATGGTTCCGCTCAACCCGGTCAGCGCCAAACGGATCGTCGTCAACCTCGACGATCAGACGCTGGCGGCGTTTCAGGATGGCAGGCAAATCTACCAGTGGTCGATTTCGTCCGGCATCGAGGAAGCGCCGACTTCGCCCGGCGTCTACCAGATTCTCAGCCATGAGCCAGTCGCGCTCGGCAGCAGCTATACGTTGTGCGACAAGAATCACTGCGGCGAGTGGCAGATGAACTGGTTCATGGGCGTTTACGAGGCCGTCCCCGGCCTGATGAACGGCCTGCACGGGGCGGTGCTGCTGCCGGGCGGGAATTATCTCGGCGATGGTCACGTCGGCCAGCCGTACACCTTCGGTTGCGTGATGTCGCCGGACGACGACGCGAAGGCGCTCTATGACTGGGCCGACGAAGGCACGATTGTCGAGATCATCTCGCCCGAATATGGGCCGAAAAGTCCTGAAGCCCGTACTCGCCTCGGCGCAATGCCGGCGGCGTAGCGCCGCCAATAATCA
The DNA here is from genome assembly GCA_964652205.1 of uncultured Anaerolineaceae bacterium. Classification (GTDB taxonomy): domain Bacteria; phylum Chloroflexota; class Anaerolineae; order Aggregatilineales; family Phototrophicaceae; genus ZC4RG36. The sequence goes on from CAZZAO010000083.1 coordinate 20,249, forward strand.
GGGCAAAAACTGTCGCCACTGACCTTCGGAGACCACCTCGACGGCCCCATCGATCACTTTGATAGCGGTCTCATCATCAATGGCATACGACGGCCCAGACATGTTTGCGGCCCATTTTTCTGCGTTAGCCATCGTGTTATAGGGCAGATCCGGGTGGCTCAGATGCGGAAAGATCGAAAAGTCAACCACGCCCAGCGCTCGGTCTTCGCCAGTGGGTGGTTTCCAGCCGACGAAGAAGTCGCCGATGCTGGGGGCCATCACCATGCTCCCCGCGCTCAACCCTACCCAGACCGCCTTCAGCGACGGCAAGAGACCCGCCAGGCCAGACTGGCGCATCCAATAGGCCAGATAGAGCGCGTCGCCGCCGCCCACCAGCAGCACGTCCGTCTCCTGAACTATGGGAACCCAAACTTCTTTATCGACGCTGGGCAGCGCGGTGAGTTCCAGCACGCCCACAGACTTCCAGCCCAATTCGGCCATCGGCGTTCGAGGTTCCTGCCCGCTGATAAAATTGTAGGCGTTGTAAGCACCGCCGCGATGGGCATAAATCGCGGTCGGAATGCAGAGGGCGCTGCACTCCGCAATCGGTTTGCCCAGCAGGTCGAGCAGCGCGTCGTGGATACTCTTATTCTTAACTCCAGCGGAAGCGAGAAGCAATTTCATGAGACTCTCCCTGTCGAGTTACGGCCCACTCATTGATAGCACAAATGATCTACGGTCGCGCCGGGCTGCCGTCGGGCAGGCGCGTCTGCGTCCACTGCTCGACCCAGTTCTCGACCGGGTATTTCGCCGCCAGCTTCTCATCAATATCAACGCCGAGGCCAGGCCTGTCGTTCAGGTACATATAGCCATTGCGAACTTCGGGCGTGCCGGGGAACATCTCGTAGACCAGTTCCGGCGAGCAGCACCATTCCTGAATGCCGAAATTCGGCGCCCACAGGTCGAGATGCAGGTTGACGGCGTGTCCAACCGGCGAAACATCGGCGGGGCCATGCCATGCCGTCCGCACGCCAAAGGCACGCCCGAAAATCGCTGCGTCACGCGCCGGAGTCAGGCCGCCGATGGTGCTGATGTGCATCCGCAGGAAGTCGATCAGGCGGCGGGCAACCAGCGAGCGCCATTCCACCGGATGGACGAATAGCTCACCCATCGCAATCGGCGTGGTACAGTTCTCGCGGATGCGCTCGAACCAGTCGATGTCTTCGGGCGCGAGCGCGTCTTCGAGAAAGAACAGGTTGAACGGCTCGACCTGACGGGCAAAGTTGACGGCGTCAATCGGCGTTAGCCGCTCGTGAATGTCGTGCAGCAGCTCAACCTCGTCGCCGAGCGTCTTACGCACATGCTCGATCATCTTGAGCATATTGCGGACGTAGAAGCGCGGATCGTAGTAGGCGCCGTCGAGCGCATTTTCCGGGCGAATGTCGCGGGCGTGTCTGCCGCCGTAGCCGCCCAACTGAATGCGGATATAGCGGTAGCCATCGTCCATGAACTTACGGGCGTTATCGGCGACTTCTTCAGCCGACGCGCCGTCAGCGTGGACATAGACAGCGGCGGCTTCGCGGCACTTGCCGCCGAGCAATTGATAGACCGGCATGTTCGCCAGCTTGCCCTTGATATCCCACAGCGCCATGTCGATGCCCGACACGGCATTGTTCAGCACGGGGCCATTGCGCCAGTAGCCATTAACCATGCCCATCTGCCACAGGTCTTCGATCCGCTGAACGTCACGGCCAATCACGAACGGCTTGACGTGCGTTTCGATGGCGGCGACCACTGCCGCGTAACGCTGGGTAAAGGTCGCGCAGCCGAGGCCGTACAGCCCCGGCTCGGATGTTATCAGCTTGACGACGATCAGCCGCTGACCGACCGGCGCAGTGGTAATCACCTGAACATCTTTAATCGTTATCGCTGTCACGGGCTGCTTCTCCGGGTGATATCAAAAATTTATCGGCGAAAATGAGCGTGGACATGCTGCGTCATATCCCTGATCTTTCTCCCCTCTCCTGGCTGTACTCAGCGGTCGGGAGAGGGGCCGGGGGTGAGGGCCATGGGGATGCGGTCGGCAATCCACATTCTCTCTGTCTTTTCTCGGTTCTCGATTCTCGGTTCTTCTCTCCCTAGATGTCCTGTCCGGGCGGGCTGAGTTGGACGACCGTGCCGCCGTCAACGACCATGACATGTCCGGTGATGTACGAGGCGTCGGGCGAAATGAGGAAGGCGACCGCCGCGCCGATCTCAGTCGGGAAGCCGAAGCGCGCCATTGGCACGCGCGCGGCCACTTCCTTCGACTCCTTCGAGTCGAGCGGTCGGCTGCGCTCGATCTGGATCGGCCCCGGCGCGATGGCATTGACACGCACGCCCTCACGCGCCAGATTGAGCGCCATGACTTTAGTCATCATGTCGATGCCGCCTTTGGTGACGTCATAAGGCAGCCCGGCCCAGTGTGGACGAATGCCACCAATCGAGCTGATGTTGACGATGCTGCCGCTGCCCGCCTTGCGCATAATGTCACCTGCGCGCTGCGCGCACCAGTACGGCGCGCGCAGATTGATGGCGAGCTGATAATCGAGCATCGGCAGATCGACCTCGTACATGTTGACGCGGCGCAGGTCGGCAGCATTGTTCACCAGAACATCGAGCCGGTGATACGTTCTGAGCGTCGTATCGAGCAGTCGCTCGATCTCGTCGGCGCTGGTCAGGTCTGCCGTTACGCCGGTTACCTGCACGCCGAGCGCGGTCAGATCGGCAGTTGTTGCCTCGACTTCCGCCTCGACGTGGCCGTGAATCACCAACGCCATGCCCTCGCGCGCCAGCCGCAGCGCAATCCCCTTGCCGATGCCGCGCGCCGAGCCAGTCACGAGCGCTACCTGACCGTTCAACTCCGGGTAGCGCGGCGTAATCCCCGCAAAAGTATCTGCCGTTGTCATAAACACCTCGATAGGAACAGGCAGCAACATCTGTCGAGCAGCCCGACCTGAAAATAGAACAAACAAGTCATTTCAACCTGCGATAGAATAGCGACTTGTGGCCTAATCCACAATCAGCGCTTAAGGACTCTCAAAGGAAGGTCTATGGCTCCCTTAAAACAGGCGGTTTCGTGGTGGTGCTTCGTCCCGGCGCTGATGTCGCCGCAGGCGTTGATTCAGGCCGCCGTTGACCTCGGCTACAGCGCCATCGAACTGGTCGGGCAGGAACACTGGCAGGCGATCACCGATGCCGGGTTGCAGATTGCGTCGATCAACGGCCATAGCCCGATTGAAGACGGCCTGAATCGGCTCGAAAACCGCGACCGGATTACCCGCGAGCTGGAAGCTAATCTTGAGTTAGCGGTGAAATGGGGCATCCCGAACCTGATCTGCTTCAGCGGCAACCGCGGCGGTCTGAGCGACGAAGAAGGGTTAGCGAATACGGTCGAAAATCTGCAATCGGTCGCCACAATGGCCGAAGACGCGGGCGTGACCTTGATTCTGGAACTGCTCAACAGCAAGGTCGATCACCCGGACTATATGTGCGACCATACCGCCTGGGGCGCAGAAGTCATCAAACAGGTCGCTTCGGCGCGCGTCAGGCTGCTCTACGACATCTACCACATGCAGATTATGGAAGGCGACCTGATCCGCAACATTCAGGATTACGCGCCGCAGATCGGCCACTATCACACGGCGGGCAATCCGGGCCGGCACGAAATCGACGCCACGCAGGAGATCAACTATCCCGCTGTCGTCCGCGCGATCCTCGCCACAGGCTACGCTGGCTATCTCGGTCAGGAATTCATCCCGGTCGGCGATCCACGGGCGACGCTCAAGCAGGCGTTCGACCTGTGCCATATCACGTGATTCGCCTTCCGTAGGGGCGCGCCCACCGACCTCACCCCTTAACCCTTCGCGGCCTTCGGCTCCTGCCGAACCAGGAGACGTTCGGCACGCTGAGCCGCAAGCAGCGAGGGGGGAAGGGACACAATCGGCAGCAATTTTCCAGCCTTGTCTGCCTAAGTTGACAGCTATGGGGCACGCCCACTGACCTCACCCCCTAACCCCCTCTCCGCAAGCAGCGAGGGGGAAACGGACACAATCGGCAGCAATTTTCCAGCCTTGTCTGCCTAAGTTGACAGCTATGGGGCTTGAGGCATCAAGCTCGCGCGACTGTCCCAATTTGGGACGATCACGGCTCTATGCAGGAAGACTCCAGAGCAGCGATTTATCGCAGCCTGAGAGCGATCAGCGGGCCGGTGTCGGAGAAGCCGAGGTCAGTGTAGAAGGCGCGCTCACGCTCGCTGCCCGGCGCGACGTTGACCATGATCGAGCGCAGGTTGAGCCGGTCAGCACGATGAATGATCGCTTCGACGAGCGCCGCCTCAACCCCGTGATTGCGGAAGGTCGGCAGCACCGCCATATCGCCGAGCAGGCCGCGCCCCTCGGTCAGCGCGCGAACAATCGAGAGCGCGGCAAACCCGGCAACAATCGACGGCGTTTGCTGCGTCTGGGCGACGAACACCTCGATCCCCGGCGATTCGAGGAAGCGCTGGCGCGCCTGTCCGCGTTCTTCGCGCGACATGCCGCGATGCGCCGGACTGAGCAGCAGCAGCGCAATCACTTCGTTCAGGTCGGCAGGCTCGGCGGGGCGAATAACGAACTCGCCCTCGATCTTCGGCGCTGCCGCCAGCGCGGGCATTTCGCGGCTGCGCAGCCATTTGGCGATCATCTCACGGTGGGTGCGGAACGGCAGGCGAGGAATATCTCCCGGTTGAAAGACCGCCGCCTCAACCGCGTCATCGCCCGCGCGTAATTCGCCGCCGACCGGGCGCGCCCGAAAGAAGATGATGATGCCGCTCATCGGCGGGCCTTCAGGGAACGAGTTGACGTCGGCCATCTCGATGACTTCGACCCTGAGGCCGGTCTCCTCAGCGGCCTCGCGGACAGCCGCTTCTTCGGCGCTCTCGTCGGCCTCGATAAAGCCGCTCGGCAGCGTCCACTCGCCTTTATGCGGCGGGTTGTTGCGTCGAATCAGCACCACGCCGCCGTCCTTCTCGATCAGGATGCCGACGGCAGGAACCGGGTTAATGTAATGGACGTAGCCGCAGTTCGGGCAGACCTGCCGGGGCCGTCCGCCTTCCTCGCGCCATTCGAGCGGGCTGTAGCCGCAGACGGGACAATAGGTGAGCTGTGAGGTCGCCATGGAGAGAAGTTATGCCGTGAAAGGCCTTTCAGCGCAAACCGAAGTGTGCCGCAACTTACGAGGAAATGGGCAATCTGTTTTCTTCAAGGACCTCGATATAAAGCTCGATGGCCTCTTTGATGTTGGCAATCGCTTCTTCGCGCGTCCGATCCTGTGGGCTGCAACCGGGAAGGCCGGGGCCTTCCGCCATCCAGTAGCCATCTTCACCGGAATAAAGGATAACCTGTCGCATAGTGCCGCCCATTTGTCTAAAAAGGGGCGAGTGTGATTGCACTCGCCCCTGCGGCTTACATTTCCAGATAGT